>JANNGX010000170.1:0-5469 GCA_031404115.1 Gemmatimonadales bacterium
GGAGCAGACCCTGAAGATCATCGGTACCGGGGCGGAGCTCTATTTCGGCAACTCGGACGGCAGTGTGTGGACCGATCTGACCGGAGGGGTGCCGGCTCCGCCCATCGAGCTGAACCGGTTGAACGGCATACTCACCTATGATCGTTCCGGCGCGCGTGGAGAGGTCCTGGCCTCGGTGGCAGAGATTCCCGGCACCCCTTGGATCTACACCATCGAGTTTCCGACCGGTACGGTTATGGCGCCGGCCGCCGGATTCCTCAGGAAGATGGGGCTGATCGCGATTATTTCAGTCACGGTGGGCCTGGTGGCCGCGTGGTTCCTGAGCCGGCAGATCATACTCCCGCTTCGGCAGCTGACCGACGCCGCGGACGCCATTGCCGCCGGCGATCACCGGCGGAGGCTGGAGGTATCCCGGCGTGACGAACTGGGACGCCTGGGCAAATCCTTTGTTGTCATGGCCAGCCAGGTCGATGAATCCCGCCAGAGGCTCGAGGAGAAGGTTGCCGCGCGCACGACCGAGCTCAACCTCACGCTGCAGCGGTTGCAGGATGCGCAGGAATCGCTGGTCCGGCGCGAAAAGCTGGCCCTGGTCGGCCACCTGGCCAGCGGCGTCGGGCACGAACTCCGAAACCCGCTCGGTGTCATGAGCAACGCGGTGTTCTACCTGGAGATGGTGCTGGAGTCGGCGCCCGAGAATGTGCGGGAGTACCTCGGCATCCTTCGCCAGCAAATCGCGCTCTCCGGCAAGATTGTCAACGATCTGCTGGATTTTTCCCGGATCAATCCCGCGCAGCGCCAGAAAACCACCGTGAAGAGTATCGCGGCGGCACAGTTGGATCGGCTGGCCCCGCTGGAAGGCATCCTGGTGGAGCAGGAATTCCCCGATTCCCTCCCCTGCGTGCATGTGGATCCGGTCCATGCCGGGCAGGTAGTCATGAATCTGCTGACCAACGCGGTGCAGGCCATGGGCGACAAGGGCGGGACACTGAAGCTCCGCGCGCGGCTCAATGGGGGCAATGTCGTGCTCCTCGAGGTGACCGACACCGGCCCCGGTGTGGCGCCGGAAAACCTGGAGCGGATCTTCGAGCCGCTGTTCACCACCAAGTCGCGCGGAATCGGCCTCGGGTTGGCGGTGTCGAAGTCGCTGGCCCAGGCCAACGGAGGTGACCTGGCGGTGACCAGCGCACCGGGGATGGGGGCCACTTTTATTTTCGCGATGCCTGCCGCACCGGAGCCGGCATGAATCGGCGGATCCTCGTGGTCGACGACGACCGGGCCATGGTCAAGACCCTGTGCGATATCTTCCGGCTGCGCGGCTGGGAGCCGTGCGGTGCCTACTCCGGCAAGGAAGCGGTTGCGCTGCAGCGGAAGGACAACTACCCCGTGGTCCTGATGGACATCAGGATGGCGGACATGGACGGCATCTCCGCCTCGAAGGTCATGCGGACCGAGAACCCGGAGCTCAAGATCTTCCTCATGACGGCCCACACCGGTCCGTATTCGGTGCGCGAAGTGGCCCGGGATGAGTCGTACCACCTGGTGCCGAAGCCGATCGACATGGCCTCGCTGCTGGGCATGCTCGAGTAGGCGGCCCCCTCCGCTGGACGACGGCCGGGATCACCGCCACGCCGAGGCGATGACCACGACTACAATGACGACGCCGAGCGCCATCTTGAATGCGGTTGCCACGACCCTGCCGATCAGCGCCCCCCACGCCACCCTTCCCGCCAGCTGGCCCTGACCAGTCGCGGAGTATTCAGCGGCGAGCGCGCCCAGGAAGGAGCCAAGGAAGGATCCGAGCACCGAGCCGAGGATCGGGACCGGAATCCCGACCACGGCCCCGATCAGCCCGCCGAGCAGCGCCCCCCACCCGGCGCGGCGTGACCCGCCCGAACGGCGGGTCCAGCGGACCGACGCGACCCATTCGATGATCTCCCCGAGGAACGCCAGTCCCAGGCCGACCACGAGGGCCGTCATGCCCGGTGCGCCCGCCACGCCTCCCAGAGCAAGCCCTAGTCCAACCAGCAGAAAGATCCAGAGCCCGGGCAGCCCGATGGCGGTGAGCGCGAGGCCGAGCAAGCCGACGACGACGAGCAGGAGTACGGTCATGCCACGCCCGGAACCCGCTGGATGATCTGCGGCACACCAACTCGATTCGCTATGTGATGAAAAACCGGCGTCTGTACGATGGTGATACGGTGGACGAGGTGTATCCCCGCCCGAAGCAGGCGGGGCCGTTTTGCTGGGCGCAGAGGAGGGTGGGTCAGAACGACTCCAGATAGTTGTCAGCCGGGGATCGCCGGGCGCTCCTTGTCCGGGCGATCTCCCAGGAATTCTCCGATCGAGTGCAGGCCGTCGATGTGATCGCAGAAGATCTTGAAGGTGGCGAGGATCGGCACAGCCAGGAAGGCGCCGGGAATTCCCCAGAGCCAGAAGAACAGCGAGAGCCCGACGAATTGGGCGACGGTGTTGAGGGCCAGCCGGTGGCTCAGAAGCAGCGGCGTCGCGACGTTGGCCTGGAAAAAATTGATCAGCAGAAATACACCCGGGATTGCCAGGGCGTGTCCCGTGCTTGGAAAGGTGGCCAGTCCGGCGACACCCAGGATCAGCACCACCACCAGCGCGCCCAAATAGGGGATGAATTCGAGCATTGCCGCCAGCACGCCCCAGAGAATCGGGTTCGGCATGTCCAGCAGCCACAGCGCTCCGGCCAGCACGATGCCTTCGCCCACGTTGGTCGCCAGATTGGCGAGCAAAAACGTCGAGACCGCAGATTCGGTCTCCCGGGCGATCCGCACCGCCTTGAGCTTGTCGTGCAGGTGGGGCAGGATCTTGATCAGCTTGGTCAGGAAGAGATCGCCCGCCGCGAGGAGGAAGTAAAGCAGCAGGATCACTTGCAGAATGATCGCCAGGGCGTTCTTGGTGGATCCCAGGAGACGTGAGGCCACCGAGGAGGTCTTCACCACGACCTCCGTGGTTCCCGCGCCCTGCGACACGCCTCCGGCCGCATCCTCCACCCGCTCGGCGGTCTGGGTCACGCGCTTGATCGGGCGGAGCACCTTCTCGAGCTGTTTTTGCGCCGTGGCGAGTGACTGCGGCGCCTTGGCGGCCCATTCCTGCACCGGTCCCGAGAGACCGTAGACACCCAGTACCAGGAGCCCTATCAGGGACAGCACCACTACCGCCGCGCCCAGCGCTTTCGGGATCCGGATCCGCTCGAGGGCCCGCACCGCCGGACTCAGCAGGAAGTCGAGCAGCACCGCGAAGGTGATCGGGAGCAGGAAGCTGCGGGCAAAGTAGAGGGTATAGAACAGGGCGAGGACAGTGAGAATTGTCAGGGCCGTCGACGGGCTGATCAGGGGTTCCGGCGGGCCCGAGCGGCGCTCTACCCGCTCGACCGGCGCGCCGGTCTGGGCAGCATCGGCGTGCGGCTCGAGCAGGGAACCCTCGGCATCCGGCTTGTTGTCCATGGACTGCCCCTCAATCCTGTCGTTCATCCTATCTTAGCCAGAGTGACAGGCCCAGGCCACCGTGGCCGGCCACTCACCCTACGGAGGGAAGGGACATGGCATCGGCAATCGGAACCGGGTTCAGCAAATTCGCCAAGCGTGCCGCCCGGGCCTCCGGCCAGCCGGGCGCGTTTCTCTTGGCGGGAGCCGTCATCGCAACCTGGGCGGTGACCGGCCCGGTCTTCAAGTGGAGTGACACCTGGCAGCTGGTCATCAACACCGGTACCACCATCGTCACGTTTCTGATGGTGTTCCTGATTCAGAACCCCAGAATCGGGATTCGGAGGCGATGCAGGTCAAGCTCGACGAGGTGATCCGCTCGCTGGAAGGGGCCCACAACGCGCTGCTCGACCTCGAGGAGCTGAGCCAGGACGAGCTGGACAAGATCCGGACCGAGTACTGCGAGCTGGCGGAGCAGGCGCGGAAGGATCTCCGAACCGGCAAGGGCGACACCGGCGTGCCTGCAATCTCGCCACGGGTTAACGCCTAAGGGTTGGCGCCTAGCGGGTGAGATCGAATCCGGTCTTGAGAAAAGCCACGCCGCCGGAAGCACAGGTGATCGCATACCGGCCCGGTGCCCACCGTTGCCTTGGCGGGGGCGCCAGCCTCTGCCGCAGGAGAATCGACCGGTCTCCCGGGGCGATCGCAGTTTTCTGGGGACCGGTATCACTGATCACCGCATTCCGGGCGCCGGTGATCCGGCACGAATAGGTGAGCGTGCCGGCGCCCTGGTCGCTCGGGTGATCGAACAACGCCACCAGCCAGAGCGAACGCACCCTGGGCGCGGCAAAGGTCACATCGGGCACCGCCTCGTCATCGGGCGCCGTATCGGTTCCCTCGTAGAAGGCCGAGGCGACGAGTCTCGCGTCGAGCGCGGGAAGATCCGGCGCGCCGGTCATCTCGAAGCGATCCGCCGCGAGCGCCCGGGCGCCGGCGCGGCATTCCACCTGATAGGCGCCCCGCATCCTGGGCGCCTCGAGCGGACTCATCCGTCCCGAGCCCGTCAGCGCGCGGTCCCGTACCGCGCCCGCGACAGAAAATCCCGAGGTGATCCCCGCGGGATCGGTGATGCTGCACCGGAATACGGTGGAGTCTCCTGCGGACCGGACGGGGACGCTGGCTTCAGCGTAGAGGGTATCGAAGGCGCCGACCTCGAACGTCCGGGTGTACGCCGGCGGGCCCGAGGTGCCGCTCTTGCGGCCGAAAAACTTGAGTGCGCCGCCTGACGTGGTTGCCACGGGCGCCTTGCCGTCGAACACCTCGAAGCTCCCGGCGGTGAATTCCTTTCCTTCACTGCGGCACGACACGCGGTACACTCCCGGAAGCCAGTTGCCCGGCTGCTCCCACCCCAGACCCTGGGCGTGCACCGAACCGGTCCATCCGGCGGGCACGCGGCGCTCGACCGAGACGGGACGCAGGGTACCGTCGGGAAAAGTATAGATGCACTCCACGGCAAACATCACCGGCGCCGCGACCGCCGGATAGACCAGCCCGAACTCCGCCTACACCCACCGCGCGGATCGGAAGTCGAACCGGGTGCCATAGAGCCGAGTTTCGAGCGGCAGGCGCTCGGCCAGGCTCTGGAAGAATCGGAGGTGGGTGAGGGACGCGCCCAGTGCGCCGACCGCGGCCGCCGCTCTCACCACCGTGAACTCGGTGGCCGCGATGGTCCGTCCCTGGTCGCGGCAGGTCACACGATAGGTGCCCTCGGGCCAAAGCCCGCGGTTGCGCGCTCCCCACCCGATGTTGTGGTAGGAGCCGACCCACCCCGGCTCAATCACTCCCTTGACCACCGGCGCGCGCGCGACGGAGTCGGGTCCTTCGATCTGGCAGGGCACCTCGAACTCGGCTCGTTTGGCCGCGGCCGGGTATTCGAGCTCCAGCTCGAGATTGATGAAGCGGGTCGTGAGGGCATCGAAGGCGGTGGTGATAACGCGATTCTTCCGGTCCGGCAGCTCAC
>JANNGX010000171.1:0-20130 GCA_031404115.1 Gemmatimonadales bacterium
GTGAGTACCGCAGCGCAGGAGGCCAAGAATCCGCAGCGGGATATGCCGATCGGCATTATCGCCTCCCTGCTCATCTGCACTGTGCTCTACATCATCGTGGCCGCGATCGCCACGGGTGTGGTGCCCTACCGCGAGCTCAACGTTCCCGACCCGATCGCCATGGTGGCGGACCGCGCCGGGCTGGGCTGGATCGCCGGGTTCATCAAGCTCGGCGCCATCGCTGGACTGTCATCGGTCATCCTGGTGCAGCTCTATGGTCAGTCCAGGGTGTTCTTCGCCATGGCCAAAGACGGCCTGCTTCCACCGTTCGTGGCCAAGGTGCATCCGAAGTTCCGCACGCCCTACATCACCCAGATCATCGTGGGCATCGCGGTGGCCATCCCGGCTGGATTTCTGACGGTGCGGGAGGCCGGCTCGCTGGTGTCGATCGGGACGCTGCTCGCCTTCGCGATCGTGTCCGCCGGGATCCTGGTGCTCCGGATCAGGGAGCCGAACCTGGTCCGGCCTTTCAAGACGCCAATGGTCTGGTTCGTGGCGCCGATGGGCGTGCTCTCCAGCTTGTACCTGATGTGGTACCTGCCGCTCAGGACCTGGGAGCGACTGGGGATCTGGCTGGCCATCGGCATGGTGATCTACTTCGCCTACGGATACCGCAAGTCGAAGCTGGCCCCAAAGCAGTAACCGGCGACCGGTAACCGGTGACCAGTGGCCCCGAGCGGAAACACGGGTCACTGGTCACAGGTCACAGGTTACTTTCCTTTCCTATGCCGATAACCCTCTCCGCCGACAAACTCACCGCCGCCGCCGCGCTGGCCGAGCTGCTCGTTCCGGGGCGGCGGGTGTGTCTCACCACGCACGTCAATCCCGACGGCGACGGACTGGGCAGTGAGGTCGGGCTGGCGCATCTACTTCGGGCCGCCGGCGTCGATGTGGTGATCGCCAATCCCACCGTGACTCCGTCGCGGTTCGATTTCCTTTTTCGCGATCTGCCCAAGCTGGACCGGAGCGCGGAAGCAGTGAAGACGCTGCGTGGCGCGGACGTGATCGTGGTGCTGGACATCTCCGATCTGGGCCGGCTCGGCATGCTCTCGCAGACGGTGGCGGAGCGGGGGGTGCCGGTCGCCTGCATCGATCACCATGTGAGCCCTGGCACGCTCCCGCCGGGTCCCCGCTATGTGGATCCCTCCGCGGCCGCCACCGGCGAGCTCGTGTGCGAGATTGCGCTGGCCAACCGCTGGCCGCTCACGCCGGAGGTGGCCCGGGCGCTCTACGTGGCCATTCTCACCGATACCGGCGGCTTCCGGTTCAGCAACACCCGTCCCCGGACGCTGCGGATCGCCGCCGAGCTGCTGGAGACCGGCCTCGATCCGGAGTCGATCTACCTCGACGTCTACGCCAACGCGCCGGCCGGGCGCCCCCGGCTGCTGGCCGAGGCCCTTCAGACGCTGGTGGTGGAGGAGGACGTCGGGCTGGCCTGGGTCACGGTGCCGCCCGGGGCGGTCGAACGCCACCGCGTTACGGTCGATGACCTCGACGGCATCGTGGAGTTTCCCCGCTCGGTCGCGGGGGTCCGGATGGCGATGCTCTTCCGCGAGATGTCGCAGGGGCGGGTGAAGGTCTCGCTGCGGTCGGTGGGAGACGTGGACGTGGCCGCGTTCGCGAAGCCGTACGGGGGTGGCGGACATGTGCACGCTGCGGGGGTGGCGCTGGAGGGCACGCTCTCCGACGTGCAGGCCAGGATACTGGACGCGGCGCGGCGGTACTTGGCGGCGATCCCCCGCGTTTAGGGCTGTCCGCTTACTATTCGTCTTCGCCGCTTAGCCTCTTAGCCTCTTGGCCTCCGACTGATGACCGACACGCTGGACCGCATCGAGCAAACGCTGGACACCCTCCGGCCCTACATCGCCTCCCACCGCGGCCAGGTTGAGGTCGTGGATTTCGACGAAGCCGACGGCGTGCTGCTCCTCCGGCTCGGCGGCACCTGCTCCGGCTGTAGCGCCTCGTCCATCACGCTCCGGCAGGGCATCGAGGCCCGGCTCCGCCAGATGGTGCCCGAGGTCCGCCAAGTGGAGGCTATCTGAGCGCGTCCCTCGAGGCGGCGGTCGGTGCCGCCCTCGCACGAATCAGGAACCCCAGGGTCGACAACGATCTCCTGTCGGCCGGCATGGTTCGGGATCTGGTGGTCGCGCCGGACGGGGGTGTGTCGTTCTCCTTCCTGCTCTCCCGCGAGGATCCCGCCACGCTGGTGCGCGAGGCGCGCAACGCGGTGAAGGCGGTGGACGGCGTGAAACAGGACGGGGTCAAGATCACGGTGATCGATCCCGCCGGACCGGCCAAAGCCACCCACGCGCCCCCGGGAACCGGGCCCCAGTCCGCAGGCTCGATTCCTGCCCAGCAACCCCGGGATCAGGCCAATCTTGGCCGCGTCATCGCGGTAAGCTCCGGCAAGGGCGGGGTGGGGAAGTCCACCGTCTCGGCCAATCTGGCCATCGCGCTGGCGCGGCAGGGGCATCGCGTCGGGCTCATGGATGCCGACATCTACGGTCCCAACATCCCGCGTATGTTCGGCTCCTTCGAGAAGCCGGTCGTCATCGGCGGTCGGATCCGGCCGCTCGATGTGCACGGTGTCAAGCTGATGTCGATCGGCTTCCTGGTCGAGCGCGATGCGCCGGCCATCTGGCGCGGCCCAATCATCATGAAGGTGATTCAGCAGTTTCTGCGGGACGTGGACTGGGGAGATCTGGACTATTTCCTGGTCGACATGCCCCCCGGAACGGGAGACGCCCAGCTTTCACTGGTGCAATCAGTCGCGGTATCGGGTGCGGTGATCGTAACAACACCGCAGGATATGTCGGTGGGCGACGCGCTCAAAGGCGCCAAGATGTTCGAGCGGGTCAGCGTGCCGGTGCTCGGTATTGTCGAGAATATGAGCCCATTCACCGACCCTGCGACGGGCACCAAGGTGGCCTACTTCGGCGAAGGAGGCGGACAGCGACTCGCCGACGAAGTGGGGGTTCCGGTACTCGGCTCGATCCCGCTTCAGCTCGGACTGGCGCAGCAGGCCGATGCCGGCCATCCGATTGTTGTGGTGGAGCCTGAGAGTGCCGCGGCGCGTGCGCTGCTTGCGATTGCGGAGCGTGTCCATCAGCAGGCTGGCGCGCGGGGAATGTCGTTGCCGGTGATCAATCAGTAGGTTTTCGGCTGGGAAGCGGCCCAGGCCTTCTCTGCGCTTCCTTGCCCTCGCGGCGGTGGTGATCGTCGCCGCCTACGCCGGCTATCGAAGCCTCCGCCGCGCCGCGCCGCCGCCGGTCCCTGAGGTGCTGGCGGTGCGGCCGGGCAGTACGCGGGTAGCGCTGGTGATCGACGACCTCGGCCGCAGCGTCGGCGATGTCGAGACGCTGGGAGACCTGAGGGTGCCGCTGACCTATGCGGTTCTCCCCTTCGAGGAGAGGACCTCGGAAGTAGTCGCCGAGCTGCGGCGGCGGGGCGCGGAGATCCTCCTCCACCTCCCGATGCAGGGCCAGGACGGCACCAACCCCGGTTCGGGCGCGCTCACCACCGCGATGAGCGACGAGGAGCTGGCGGCCGCCACCCGCGCCGCCCTCGTCGCGGTGCCCGGCGCCACCGGGGTCAACAATCACATGGGATCAGTGCTCTCGGCCGACGACCGCTCGATGCGAGCGGTGCTCGGGGTCGTGTCCGCCCAGCACCTGTTTTTCGTCGACTCCCGCACCAGCGCCCAAAGCGCCATCTACCGCCTCGCCGCCGCCCTCGAGATTCCCGCCGCCGAGCGCCACGTCTTCCTCGACGACGATCTGCGCCCAGCGGCGATCTGCTTCCAGTTCGCCCGCCTGCTCAACCTCGCCCGCGAACGGGGCTCGGCGGTGGCCATCGGCCACCCCCACCCCGCCACCCTGGCCGTGCTGCGCGAGCAGATCCCCCGCGCCCGCGCCCTCGGCTACGAGCTGGTTCCCGTCAGCCACCTGCTCCACCGGAGGAGCGGCCTGTCACCGTAGGCGGCCACCTCCGCGAGACGAGTCACTGGCATGACAACAACAGGGAAGTGGATGCCGGAGCCCAAGCACGACGGTGTACCTGGCCCGCACAAACTTCACCGGAAACGTGAAACTGAGCGTGGAGAATCTTCCGACCGGCCTCAGTGCCCAACTCGGACCGGAGAATGTTCCGCTCCCCGGCAGCCCCCCGGCCTTTTGGCTGCTCGTGGCTGGCAGCGCGGTCCCCGGGACGTATTCCAACCTGCTGGTGCGCGGAGTCACGTCCGGCCTTGCCGACCGAACCTCGCCGCTCACGCTCACCATCACGGTGGCGCCCTTTGTCCTTACGCTGTCGTCTCCCACGCTCAGCATTGTGCAGGGCGCCGCGACGAAGACCACAACGGTGAACGTGGTCCGCAAAACTTCACCGGTCCGGTGTCGCTTTTTGTCAGTGACGATGGCGCGGGAGCCCTGGATGAATTGACGGCTGAATTCGCGCCGAACCCGACGACCGTTGATAGCTCCGTGCTCAGCCTCACGGTGGGCGCCGCGATGGTGCCGGGGGTCTACGTGCTCTCGATCTACGGCCGAGCCTCGACCGGCGAATTTGGCCCGGTCTGGCTCACGCTCACGGTTACAGCAGCATCACCCTGAGAAGGCTCGAACGACCGAAGGGGCCCATCTCGATGTGAGGCGGGCCCCTTCCAGGTATGTGGTGTCTCAGAGTCCGGGCACCTTACTTCCACACTACGTTCACCCCCCCCATCGCCGAATTCACTTCCACGTCGATGTGCCGCTTCGCGGACCCGTAGTTGTTCGACGTGTAAGTCTTCCCACCCTTGCTGAACCCCTTCGCGTCGAACCCGGCCAGGAACCCCGCTAACCGGACCCTGATCCCAAGGTCCTTCGGCGCCTGCAATGTCACCCCGCCCAGCGCAATGTTCATGACCATTCGCGCATCGGCGGGCCAGGCTCCGGCCAGATCGACGGTCACCGCACCGACCCCGCCATCGAACCGCCAGCTTCGGCAGCCGCTGTTGCCCGCCGAGGAGATCGTGAGCTCCCCGGCGCCGGAGGTGAGCTGCGCGGTGCGGCAGCTCCCGGCGTTGGGCGAGTCGAAGGAAATCGCGGTCCGGCTCGCGCCCGATTTGAGATCGAGCGCGACGATCCGGAGACCGCCGAGATCAAGCGTCCCGTCGGCCGCCCCTACCGTCACAGCCAGCGTCAGATCCACCGTCGCGGGAAACTCCACCACCGCCACTTGCGGCAGGGCCCGCTCCCGGTTGACCCGGATGCCGCCGCTGCCGCGATTGGCCACGCCGAGGCGGACCTCCGCCGTTGCCGGGTTGTAGCTCCCGAGCGGCTGGAACCGCTCCGCGTCGTATTTGAGCACCATGCCATAGAGCCGGTTTTCCGGGCCGGGACGCACCAGCAGCCGTCCCGCGCCGAACTCCACGACCGCGCGGAGCTGGCGCTCGTTGCGGAGCGGGCGGGCGTAGTCGTAGTCGCGAAGGGTTTGGGCGGAGGCCGGGATGGCCGCGATGAAGAATCCTGCGGGCAAGAGCAGTCGCCGCATCACGGCCGGGAGCCCCGGGTCTTGCCACTGTCGGGACGCTTGACCGCCGAGACGCCGAACTGCGGCGTGGCCCACAGGTACTCGTCGGTGAGCGCCTCGGGGGGAACGTAACGGCCCGCAAAGGTGGGCTTGATGCCCGCGCGCGAGAGGAGGCATGCCCCGAACCCCGCGGTAGCCAGGAGCCAGGTGGCCAGGAACGCCGCCGCGAACATCAGCGAGCCCGCCACCGGAACCCACCCGAACACGATCCAGGCGAGCCACGCCGCACCGATACCCAGGAGTCCCAGCGTGAGATAGCGGTAGCTGTTGGCCGACCCCACCATCGCACCGGCGGCCATGCGGCGGCGGAGATGGGTCTCTCCCATGGTATGGGCCACGGCCAAAAATCCGGCGACGGCCGTGGCAAGGAGCAGGAACGGAATCACCACGATGACGAAGGGGACCAGCAGGATGCCGACTACGCTCAGCACCAAACCGGTGATCAGCATCCCGAACGTGGGGATCACGAGGATCTGGGCCAGGAGACCGGTGAGGAACGAGCGGAAGAAGCTGTGCGAGACCGTGTCGGAGATGGTTTCCAGGTTCGGCTTGGCAAAGAGCACCACGCCGAAGCCGAGCAGGCCCAGCGTGAGCAGCACGCCGGTAAGGCCGGCGGCGTGGGTGAGCGCAGTAGAGACCACACCTCCGCTTTTTGCGGCAACGGCCGGGACAGTTCCCAGGGATCGCTGCTCACCCTGGACCACGCCCCCCCGATCCAGGATCAGTCCGCCGATGACAAGGGCGTCTCCAGTGACGGTCGCGCCGGGATGCATAAGGATGTCTCCGCCCAGCGCCACCACATTGCCGTTCACGCGGCCGAACACGTCTACTGAGCCTTCAAGCACCAGCAGGTGGCCAGAGATCGCCTGGGTAGGGCCGACTCGGAAGTTTCCCCGCACCACCTGACCGTCGGTCACCGTGATTGGAACCTGGGAGGTTCCGGCGCGGAGTAGTCCCCGGAGCCGTTGCTCCAGCTGGACCGGGTCGCTCAGGTTTCCGATGTCTACCGAGGATCCACCCTGCGGAATGGCCTGCGGCGCGCTTGCGTTGGCGCGAGCCGCCACGGCCCCGATCAAAACGACGAGCGTTGCCGCGGTGCGATCAGCCGTGCGCATGGGGAACCGGCCGGCTGGGCGGGGTCAGGAGTCTGCGCAGGGCGTAGAGGGCGGCGGCATAGATGACCAGCGAGCCACTCACCAGTGCAACGAGCCGTCCGGGAGACGAGGCGAACTCGCGCAAAGGATCGTACCACGGCTGCGCCGTCAGGTTGGTGGCCACCACTCGCAGGCCCAGCCAGATGGTCCGGCCGGTTTCCGCTGCGGAAGTGTTGATCCAGGAAAGGAGGAGGTCCCGGTTGAGGAGGGACCAGACGATGCTGGCGCCGAGGCTCACCGCGATCGAGGCCGCTACCGCTCTGGTGCGGCGCGACGCGGGTGACCGCGGCGCCAGCAGCCGTGCGATGGCGGATTCGGAGTGGTGGACCTGCGCCATGACCCGGTCAGCAAACGCTGGAGCGGGCGTGTACGACGGCAGCGACGCGAGCGCGTTGAGGACCGCGTGATCCAGGAGCGCCATGTTCCGGCACTCCTCGCATTCCTCGATGTGTTCGCGCGCTTGTACGGTCAGCGATGCAGTATGAAACGCATCGAGATCGTCAGCGGTCAGGTGATTGATGGGCCATCGTGTCATAAGCAGTCCCCTATACGATCGGGTCCGTGAGCGAGTTTCATGGTTTGAGGTGCGCGAGCGCTATGCGAAGCTCATTTCGCGCGCGATGGATGTACGTCTTTACCGTACCGAGGGGCAAATTCAGGATTTCAGCGATTTCTTCATAGGCGCGGCCCTCCACATGGCGCAGGAGAATGCAGGTGCGGTACTCGGGCCGGAGCTTCGCAATGGCCCGTTCGATTTCCCCGCCCAGCTCCTTGTTGGTAACCTCCTCAAGCTGGGTTTCACCTCGCTCCCCGATCTGCAGCGCGGTGGCTTCGACCATCTGGGGCGTTTCCGCGTGGGGCGATCCCTCGAGCGAGAGGGTGTCCAGCTCGCGGCGGCGAAGGTGATCGATGGCGGCGTTGTTCGCGATCTTGAAGACCCACGATGAGAATTTGTACTCCGGCCGGTAACTGTCCAGGGCGTTGAGCACCTTGACGAAGGTCTCCTGGGAGAGGTCCTCCGAGAGCTCCCGGTTCCGCACCATTCGGAAAATCAGCGAGAACACCGGCCGCTCGTACCGGCGGACCAGCTCTCGGTAGGCCGCCTGCTCGCCCGTGCGGGCGCGGGTCACGACCTCCTGGTCGGTCGATGCCGGCAGGTTCGGGGGCGGCTCAGCCACAGCGAGGCATGGGTCGGCTTGCCAGCCGGGTCGATGGCGGGGTACATTCGGCGGCTATGTTCGCCACAGACAGGGAGTTACCGATCACCGGCGGGGCCGAAAAACGGGCCTACGTGCGGGGGATTTTCACCGCCATCGCGCCGCGGTACGACCTGTTGAATCACCTGCTCAGTCTGAATGTCGACCGCCGGTGGCGGCGCCTGGCGGTGGACCGCCTGGACTGGGAGCGTCAGCCGGCGGGCACCTACCTGGACCTCTGCTCCGGCACCATGGATCTGGCCGCCGAATTGGCCAACCGGCCCGGCTTCGGGGGCCGGGTGGTCGGGGCCGACTTCGTGCAGGCCATGCTGATGCGCGGCGCCGGAAAGGCGGCTCGGTCGGTTCCGGTCAATGCGGACGCGCTCTCGTTGCCCTTCGCCGACGCCGCATTCTCGGGCGCCACGGTGGGCTTCGGCGTGCGCAATTTGATGGATCTCGATGCCGGCCTCCGGGAAGCGGCGCGCGTGCTCAAGCCGGGTGCCAGGTTCGTGATCCTGGAATTCACGACTCCTCGCAGCCAGCCAATGCGCGGGATATACCTCGCCTACTTCCGGCACCTGCTGCCGATGATCGGACGATTCGTCTCGAAACATAGGGACGCGTACTCCTGGCTGCCAGAGTCGGTTCTCGCCTTCCCCGGGCCCGAAGCGCTGGGGGCCAGGATGGCCCGCGCAGGATTCGGCGACGTGCGCTATGAGCTGTTGTTCGGAGGCATTTGTGCCATTCACGTAGGAACTCGAAGGTGAGCGGTCACCGCTCACCGACAAGGAGCCTCGATGGCCCTGGATAGTCTCCCCGAATTCATCGCCGCGATCGAGAAACTGGGCGAGCTGGTCCGGGTGAAGGAACCGGTGCGCACCCGTCTCGAGATCGCCGAGATCGCGGACCGGTGTATGAAGAGTCGGGACGGCGGGCCGGCGCTGCTGTTCGAGCGGCCGGTGATGGAAAACGGGGACGTGAGTCCCATTCCCGTCGCCATCAACCTGTTCGGCTCCATGCGGCGGATGTGCCTGGCCCTCGGGGTGGAAAACCTCGACGAGGTGGGTGTCCGGATCTCCGAAATGCTCAATCTCAAGGTGCCCGACGGGCTATTGGGCAAGCTGGCCATGCTCCCCAAGCTGGCCGAGATGGCCAAGTTCCCGCCCAAGACCCGGGGCGGCCGGCCGTCCTGCCAGGGGGTTGTGCTGCAGGGCGCCGACATCGACCTGGGCAGGATTCCCTTCCTGGTGACCTGGCCGGAAGACGGCGGGCGCTACATCACCCTCCCCATGGTGATCACCGAAGATCCCTCACGGGGAATCCGCAATGTGGGAATGTATCGGATCCAGGTGATCGGGCGGGACACGCTGGCGATGCACTGGCAGCGCCACAAGGTCGGCGCGGCGCATTGGCGGGAGATGGCGGCGAAAGGTGAAAAGATGCCCGTGGTGATCGCAATTGGGGGCGACCCCGCGAGCATCTACTCGGGCTCCGCGCCGCTGCCACCAACCATCGACGAGTTTCTGTTCGCCGGGTTCCTGCGCAAGAATCCGGTCGAGCTCTCGAAGGCCGTCACCTGCGACCTCGACGTTCCCGCTGAGGCCGAGATCGTGCTGGAGGGATACATCGATCCCGCCGAGGAGCTGGTGCTGGAGGGACCGTTCGGCGACCATACCGGTTTCTATTCGCTGGCCGACTACTACCCCAAGGTGCACGTCACCGCTGTGACCATGAAGACACAGCCCGTCTATCCGGCGACGCTGGTGGGCCGCCCCCCCATGGAAGACTACTACCTCGGTCACGCCACCGAGCGGATCTTTCTGCCTCTGCTCAAGCTTACCGTGCCCGAAATCGTGGACTATCACATGCCGGCGCCGGGAATCTTTCACAACCTGGTGTTTGTCTCGATCGATAAGCAGTACCCGGGGCAGGCATACAAGGTGATGAACGCACTGTGGGGGGCGGGGCTGATGTCGCTCGCCAAGGTGCTGGTAATCCTGGACAAGGAGGTCAACGTCCAGGATCCCGACGAGGCGTGGTGGGTGGCGCTCAACAACATCGATCCCGAACGCGACGTGCGGTTTACGATGGGGCCGATGGACGTGCTGGATCATTCCAGCCGCGCCTTTACCTACGGCAGCAAGATGGGCATCGACGCAACGCAAAAGTGGCCGGAAGAGGGGTTTGCGCGCGAATGGCCGAAGCTCATCACCATGGATAGTGCGACGAAGCAGCGGGTGGACCAGATCTGGTCGAAACTCGGCATCACACTCGGATGAGCGACCCGCTCACCGGCCGTGAAGGTCAGACCTACGCGGGCCCCTCCCTGCTCGCGCGATTCGCCAGCTTCGTGAAGCTTCCCCACACCCTGTTTGCCCTTCCGTTCGCGCTCCTCGGCGTCATCGCCGCCTCCAGGCACGCGCCGGTCTCCTGGCAAAAGGTGCTGGTCGTGGTGCTCGCATTTTCGGCCGCGCGGTGGGTTGCCATGGGATTCAACCGGATCGCCGACCGCGCGTGGGATGCGAAGAACCCCAGGACGGCCAACCGGGAGCTGCCGCGCGGCGCCCTGACCCTGGCGCAGGCCTGGATCTCGGTACTCATCGCCGGCACCGTGTTTGTCCTCTGCGCATGGCAGCTGAACCCGCTGTGCCTGATGCTGTCCCCCTTCGCCCTCGGCTGGGTGATGACCTACAGCCTGTCCAAGCGGTTCACCTGGTGGCCCCACCTCTGGCTCGGCCTCTCGCTTGCGATCGCGCCGGCGGGAGGGTTTCTCGCGGTCACCGGTCGATGGAGCGAGCCCTGGTGGCTCCTTCCGGTTCTCGCATTGGGTGTCGCCACCTGGGTGGCCGGGTTCGATATTTTCTACGCCCTGCCGGATGAGCAGTTCGATCGCAAGGAAGGCCTGAAGAGCGCGGTGGTGCGCCTGGGGCCGAGACGGAGCATCCTCGTGGCCAAGCTGCTGCACGGAGTGACCATTCCCGCGCTGGCGGTCTTCGGCATCAGTGCGGGATTTGGGGCGTGGTACTTCGTCGGACTGGTCGTGGCCACCGGGATCCTGGCGTACGAGCACCACCTGGTGCGGCCCGAGGACCTCTCCCGCCTCGACGCGGCATTTTTCACGATGAACGGCGTGATGAGCGTGACGGTCTTCGGGTTTGCGCTGCTCGACCGGACGCTCGGACGCTAAGACGCTACATTCCCGGCATGGCTTTTCGCCCCAGGAAGACCAGGCCCGGTAGTCACCTGGCGGCCGGCTCCCAGCCGGCGGCGTCGAAGCCGCGCGTCCCCCCCCCAGCTCCCCCCAAGCATCCTGTCCGGCTCCCGACCCCCAACCGGCGGGGCCGGTGAGCGGACTCCCGATCGTTCTTGCCATCACCGGAGCCTCGGGTGCACCGTACGCGGTGCGGCTGCTGGAGGTCCTGGCGAGCAATAGCATTCCGACCTGGCTTATCGTGTCCGGCCATGGGTGGCGCTTGCTGGAGCAGGAATCAGGCATCGCCGATGAGCGGGCGCTTCAGGCGGCAACGGGCGGAGATTGGACCAGCATCGCGCGGTTCGCCGATGAGGACCGCGGCGCCAAGCCCGCGTCGGGCTCCCAGCGGACCGCCGGCATGGTCATCTGTCCCTGCTCGATGGGAACCGTCTCGGCCATTGCGCAGGGATCCAGCCGCTCGCTGGTCGAGCGCGCTGCCGATGTGACCCTCAAGGAGCGTCGCAAACTCATTCTGGTTCCGCGGGAGACGCCGCTCTCGCTGGTGCACCTGCGCAACCTGGTGCAGGTCACCGAGGCGGGCGCCGTCGTGATCCCGGCCGCCCCGGGTTTCTACCACCGACCTGCTCGGGTCGCCGATCTGGTCGACTTCATCGTGCAACGGATACTGGACCAGCTCGGGCTGGATATTGCGATTGGAAAGCGGTGGGAGGGGGAAACACCAGTGACCAGTAACCAGTGACCAGTAACCAGTAACCAGTAACCAGTAGCGTCACCGCTCACTACTCACTGCTCACTGGTCACCGACATGTATACCACCTGCCTCTTCTGCAACTCGGATCTCGGCCAGAATCGCGCGCTCCCGACCTTTCCCGTTGGCACCCGGCTCGCCTTCGACGCCGAGCGAGGCCGGCTCTGGGTCATCTGCGTGGTATGCGACCGGTGGAACCTCTCTCCGCTGGATGAGCGCTGGGAAGCGATCGAAGACTGCGAGCGACGGTTTCGTTCCACCCGCATCCGGTTCTCCACCGACACCATCGGGCTGGCCTACCTTCCCGAAGGACTGGCCCTCATCCGCATCGGACCGGCCCTCAAGCCGGAGATCGCCGCGTGGCGCTACGGGCGGCTGCTGGGACACTGGCTGCCCGGGGCGCGGCGGGATCCGTTTCTCCGAATGGCCAGGCGGTGGGCCGGCCGGGGCGAGGCGGCAATGGACTACACGTTCCGCCGAGTGTTCGGGGTCCACGTCGGGTACGACCTAACCACCTGGCTCCGAGTCCACGGCCAGGCCGATCGAGTCCTGGTGGTCACCCGGGGTGACGACGGACGCATGGCGACGATCCGCGCCCGCGACCTCGATCACACCGAGCTGGTCCGGCCCGACCCACGGGAACCGTGGCGGCTGCAAGTGAACGCCCCCGGCGGGGTGATGACGATCTCGGGCGACGCCGGTCTCCATGTGGCCGGCAAGCTCCTCGCCGTGCTCAACGGAGGCGGCGCGACGGAGGCCGAGGTACGGTATGCGGTGGCCAAGCTCGAGGATGCCGGCAATCCGGAAGGCTATTTCGCTCGGGTGGCTGCCATCGCCATGCGCTGCTCCTGGGGCCGCTTCCCCGACGCGCCGCCGCTGCCCGAACCGATCGAAGCGGTGCCCGCCTCCGAAGCCGAGCGTCTGGCCCTGCAGATCACCAAGCGAAGTTTCTGGGGCAGGGGTGGCATCGGCAGCGAGCCGCGGACGCCGCTGCCCCGCCTCCCACTGGTGGACCGCCTGGCGCTGGAGATGGCGGCCAACGAAGACGTCGAGCGGCGTGCGCTGGAAGGCGAGCTTTCTTTGCTGGCGTCCGCCTGGAAGGGCGCCGAGGCCATCGCCGCCATCGCCGACCGGCTCTTCCTCGACCGCAGCCGTGCGGAGCCGCTCCCCGCGGCCGCCGGGTAGCTCAACCTCACTGCTCCCCTCTCACCGCTCTTTCATGTCAGCGGCTTCTTGCGCCTAGGGATCATCTCCGACACCCACGGCCTCCTGCGCCCGGAGGTCCATGACGTGTTCTCCGGGGTCGACCTGATCCTTCACGCCGGGGACATCGGTCCCGCCGAGCTCCTCGAAGAGCTCGAGGCGATTGCGCCGGTGCACGCGGTGTGGGGCAACACCGACGGTTTCGACGTCCGCCGCCGGGTTCCCGAGGTGGTCGCGATCCGGATTGAGGGCTTCGATTTCCTGGTGGTGCACGGTCACCAACTGGGCTCTCCCACGCCGGAGGGGCTGCACGATCGATGGCCGGAGGCGGAGATCATCATCTACGGCCATACCCACCTGCCGCTTCTGGTGACGGTGGATCAGGTCGTGACGGTCATGAACCCCGGCGGCGCGGGGGCCCGAAGGTTCGATCTGCCTGCGTCAGTAGGGATCATGGAGCTGGAGCCAGGAATCCCGCCCCGCGCGCGGCTGGTCCCCCTCACCGGTGCGAACGAGGAATGATTCGGGCTCAGGCTGCGGCCAGCTCCAGCAGCCGGCGGGAGACATCCTCCACCTCGACCCGGGCCTCGAGGTGCGAAAAGAGCCCGTGGGCGACCGTCAATAGCGTCACCGCCTCGGCGCTACAGCCTGACTGCTGGGTGAGGCGGGCCATCTCACGGAGCGCTTCGGCCTCGCCCAGCGTCCAGCGGGTTTCCTCTGCGAGCTGGACCGATCTGCGGAACTGATGGGCGGCTTCCCGCTGTTTGTCGGATTCCCGATAGATCATCCCGAGGACCCGGTGCGCCGCTGAGCGGTCCATCGGGAGATCGAGGAGCTCGAAGATCTCGAGCGCGCGGAGCACGCTGGACTTTGCCTCCGAATACTGCTGCTGGCCGTGGGAAATCTCGGCCTGGCCGAGGTGGCAGAGACCTTCGAGGTGGATGTCCCCCAGGCTCTTGGCCAGCTCCGCGCCCGTGGTGAGGCGGCTCACGGCAAGGTCAGTTTCGCCCCGTTCCCGTGCGATCAGCGCCATGTTGTGCCACACGAGGGCGCTGTCGCGGGTGTTGCCGGTTGCTTCGAACGCCGGAAGCGCGCGGCCGTAGTGGGCCAGGGCGGTCTCGTCGTCTCGCTGGATGCTGGCAATGACGCCGAGGTTCTGCTCGACTCTGCCCCGCAGATCATCGCTCTTTCCAGCGAGTGCCAGGGCGCGCTGGAGATGCCGACGGGCTCCCAGCATCTCTCCGGCCTCGAGGTCGAACGCTCCCAGGGCGTTCAAGGCCTCGCCGGCTTGGAGCCGGTCACCCGAGTCGTCGGCCAGGGTGTAGCTGCGCCGGCAGAGCTCGCCCGCCAGCTCGTTGTTGTTCCGCCGATGATGGACCACCCCGAGGCGACGCAGGGCTTCGACCAGGATCGAGCGCTCGCTCGATTTTTCGGCCAGCCGAATCGCCTCGGCGTAGTCCGTCAGCGCGTGGTCCAGCCGCCCGGCACGGTCGTGCGCCTTTGCGGTGCGGAGCACCTCACCGGCACGCCGGGTCGGTGGATCCGGCACACGCTTCACGAATGAGTATTTGGTCATGGCCTAATACGCGACGGCGTACCGCGAGAAGTGACTGACCAATCCCACCACAGTCTCCTCGACCTCCTCGTCTTCCGACGGAATCAGCTCCAGGAGCTGCAACAGGTTGTCACTGGTGTAGACCACATTCATTCTCTTGAGGTTGACCCTCTTGCAATTCTCGTAGCTGAGGTGCAGCCGGGCCGGCACCAGAAAGCGCAGCCCTTCCGGAGAAAACTGGACCGAGTTGACAGAGTCGGGCGAGATTTTGCCCGTGATCCGGGTTCTCCGGAGCAACGCGCCCGCGGGCACAACGAGTCTATGGGGTCCGATCTCGAGCTCACCACCGGAGGGCCCGATGTCTTCGCTCTCGCTGTCGGCATCGAGTGGCTGGCACGAGCTGAGCCTGTTTTCACCCCAGCCGCCGTCCTCCTCCGCCGCACGTCGATCGGAGTCGTCCCCGTCCCCCGCGGAGAACACTGGCTGGGCGGCTGGCTCGAACGGCGTCGATGCGTTCCCTCCGCAGGCGGTCGCGACGAGGACCCAGCCGATGACAGCGACGAAGAGGAGGCGGTTCGAGGGCATATTGGGCCTGTCCGGTTGCGGTAGATCCGACTTGGCGATCTAGAACAGGCAACCGACGTGCCCCGAAATTACGAATCGTACTGTCTTGATACGGCGATATTTTCTGAACACCATAAAAACATGTTGCATAGCATGTTACATGGCCATGCATTGTGTTGCAGTGGCTAAAAAATTGGTCGAATCATGCTAAAACCGGAGAGAGAAAGACCCCGGAACAGGCGTGCCGGGGCCTCGCTGTAGAGTATTCGCTACGGATTTGGCATCAGATCCAGGGCTCTAGCGGATCGAGACACCAGAAAATGAACCGCGACGCTTCACTGGATCCGGATTCCGATCCGATGGGCCGCGCTGGCTCCGCGGTACGGATGGAAGGCATAATCGATCCAGAACCGATCGAGGCCGAACGAGCCGCCGAACGTGACCGGAGACTCTCGTGGCTTGGTTCCGCCCTCCACGCGGCGGGCTCCCGCCCGGCCAACGACATACCAGCCCTCCACCGGCTGATAGAGGAGCTCTATGCCGGCTCCCGGGACGATCCGGCCGTCGCGCTCGCGCGCCACCGCAGCCGCCACCACCAGATCGACGTAGCTGCCCAGGAGAACCGATGGAGAAATGACGCCCAGGCTTACCCGGGTGGGTAGGGAAGCGAACTCGACATGCCGGATATCGAAGCCGCCCCCGATGTTCTGAACCGCGAGTCCGACGGTGGCTCGGCCCACCTCGCGGGCCATGCCGACGTCGAGGGCGAGGCCGCCGTCGTCGAGCGAGCCGATCCGCTCCTGGACGTACTTGGCACCGACGCCGACCCGGATCCCTTTGATCCGCGTGCTGGCGGCTACCGTGGCCGCGAGGCTCGACGAAGGAAGCTGGCCGCCCAGAGGAAGCAGCGCCGGACGGATGAAGAAGTCGGGGCCGCTGGGCGTTTCGTAATCCAGGTACTGGACCCCTGCTCCGATCGCGATCTTTCCGAGCGGACCCACGGTCGCGAGGGTGCCTAGGGTTGCGGACGAGCCGAATCGTGCGAGCGAAATCGTGGTTCCGCGGAGCACGCCGATCTGCGCCGGATTGTAGAAGAGGACGTCGGCGCCCTGGCCGGCGGTGAAGGCGTTGCCCAGGCCCGCCGCGCGGGTGCCCCCCGGCAAACGCAGTATCAGGGGCGCCGTGGGAAGCTGTTGCGCCAGCGCCGGCGTGCTCAGCACCGCGAAGAGGAGGTGGGGTCGAAGCGAGAACCACATGGGAAGCCTCAGCGCTTGACCGCTGCGAGGAACAGCGGATCGATGTTGGAGAGTCCCACGTCCGTGAGCACTACCGTACCCGCTCGGGTGCCGTCGAAGACCCATCGGATCGTGACCAGCCGCGAGGGATCGAATGCCGCAATTGCCCCTGTGAAATCCGCCAGCGGGATTACGTAGGTCTGGGGTATCAGCTCGGCAAGATTCGCGAAGTTTGCCTTGTCACGGCCTTTCCGCTTGAGCACGGTCACTTCGATCGGGCGGCGCACTGCGCCGTAGCGATTGAGCGGAAGGCGGACCGAGGTCCCTTTCGCGTCTACCGCCTCGATCGAGAGCTGGATCGGCATCGAATCGGCGGCGGTGGGGACTTTCTTCGGCGTGGGTGGCGGCTTGGGGGAAGGCTTTTTCCGGCCGGCTGCCGCGGAATCCTTTCGTGTCGTGTCCGGAGCCGCGGCCCGGGGGCCGGGCACAGCGGTTGTCGGCGCCAGCGAAAACACCACCGCGGTCCGGGGCCCCACGGCCCAAGCCGAGCGAAGCGAGTCACCCAGCGAAATTGAGTACGACGCGGGCTTTCCGGTCGTCATCGTGTCGGGACCGGCGATCCGGTTGTTCCACCCCAGCCATACCGCGTAGTGCCCTGCGTTGGTGTTCTGCCACCGAAGCGGCACGACCCCCTCACGCCAGGTCGCCAGGCTCTCCGCCGCGATGGTTACCCCTGGCGCGGTGCCCGAGTTCACCTCGACGTCCTCGCCGTAGCTCGCGAGCGGCCGGAAGCCGTTTTCCATGAAGCGGGTCAGGTACATCGTATGCGGCAGCCAGGCGCCCGCCACCCGATGGTCGCGGAAGATCGGCAGGTATTCGGTTTTCCCTTTGAGCGTCGCGTCGAGGAAACCGGCGATGTACACCCGTCCCATCTGGCGCTGCTCTTCGGGCGGGATCAGCCCGCGCAGATCCAGGAATCGGGGGCTGGCGGGGCCACCGTCGGTCTTGCCCCAGACGGTGTTCCACTGCCCGTGATTGGCGCGATACATCCAGACCGCGGCCTTGAACCAGGGGCGCCCGTCGGTGAACCGGATGCGCTGATACTGCCGGAGCCCCGAGAAGGCGGACACGTCCCCGTCGTGGGAGCCGTGAATCACGAGATAGTTGACGTTCTCGAGGGGAGTCGGGCGGCTGGCCGGCTCGTATTGCCCGTCGATCGGGGCAATGGCCACCAGCGCCCTGATGCCGTAGTTGAAATCGAACGGGATGGTCGCGTCATCGGGGTAGTGGGACAGCCGGTTGAATGCGGCGGCAACGGCCACCGCCTCGCCGCCTCGCGAATGGCCCATCAGCCCGATGCTCGTGAGGTCGACTCGTCCCTGAAAAGGCCCCCCGGCGGAGTCGTTGAATTGTTTCCAGATCTTGATGTGCTGCAGCAACATCCAGCCTCGGGCATCGTTCTCGGCCCGAATGTTTCCATTGAGAAAGTTCTCGTCGACCGAGACCAGGATGTATCCCCGGCTTGCCAGCAGTTCGCCCAGGTAGCCGTAGCCGGGGTCGGAGAACTGCTTCATGTTGTGGTTGCCGTGGACGATCAGCACCAGGGGGAAGGGCCCCGGCCCCTCGGGGTACCAGACCCGTCCGTTCACCGGCAGCGAATCGAACCCGAACCCCCAGTATTTTTTCCGGTCCCGGGTAAGCGCCGGGGTCGGGCCCGTGGCAAACTTGGTTCCGTTCACCGCGCGGGTCTTGAGCGTCACGGCATCGCGGAACTCCCGGCGCCGCTTGTCTGTTCCGCTGCCATAGTAGAGGGTCCGCACGGCGTAGGGACCCCGATCCGCAGGATTGGCCGCGATGATGAGGCTCTGGTGTGAGAGCACCGTGGGCGAATCGTCGCGCGCCAGCCGAAGTGGCTGCACGCAGGCGCCGGCAAGCACGCCAAGCGCCAAGCAGGAGAGGGAGCACCGGCGGGTCATCGGGTCCTGAAGTCGGGGACGAGTGGGACCGGGAACATCGCCGGTTTCCTTCCGGCTTGCCACCCGTTGGACGCCGGACGTCGCGAGACCGTTGCACCAAGAAGGTGCGTCCCCTGCCATATTTCAGGTAATGGCAATCCTCTCACTCTCCGATGTGGCGGTCGAATTCGGCGCCACGACTCTCCTCAAAGACGTCACCTGCACGGTGTCCGAAGGCGAGCGATGGGGCATCGTGGGCCGCAACGGGTCGGGCAAGACCACGCTCTTCAACCTGGTGGCCGGGACGCTCGCTCCCAGCCGGGGGACCATCGCGCGACAGGCCGGCCTGCGGATCGCGATGCTCGACCAGTACCGGGATTTCGGCGACGCCATCACGGTCTGGGACGGCGCCGCCCAGGCCTACCGGCACTTGATGGACCTCGAGCGACAAATCGAGCGCCAGGGGGAACACCTCGCCACGGTCGGTGAGGGAGTCACCGAGGACGATCTGACCAGATACGGGGCCCTGCAGGAGCGATTTGCCCACGACGGGGGCTACGATTTCCACGCCCGGGTGGACAAGGTGCTCCAAGGTCTGGGCTTCGAGGCGGAAGAGTCGAAGTCCCGGGCGCTCGAGGGGTTGTCCGGTGGCGAGCGGGGCCGGCTCGGACTCGCGGCTCAGCTCGCGGCGCCGGCGGACCTGGTCCTGCTCGACGAGCCCACCAACCATCTCGACCTCGAAACCATCCAGTGGCTCAAGCAATACCTGGGAGAGTTCGGCGAGACGGTGATGGTGATCAGCCACGACCGCGCCTTCCTCGACGATACGGTCGACCACGTGCTCCACCTCTCGGCCCGGACCGCGGTCGCCTACCGGGGCGGGTACAGCGCCTTCGTGACCCAGCGCGAGGAGCGCCAGCTGGCCCTGGACCGGCAGATTGCCAAGCAGGGCAAGCTCATCGCGAAGCAGGAAGACTACATCCGGCGGAATATGGCCGGCCGCATGAGCGCGCAGGCCAAGGGTCGCAAAGCCATCCTGCAACGACTCCCGCGACTCTCCGCTCCGCCCGGAGAGGGCGAGGCGATGTCGCTCAAGCTCGAAATTTCCGGCCGGGGCGGCGACCAGGCCCTGGTGGCCGACAAGCTCGGTGTCATGGTGGCAGACCGGGTGCTGGTGCGGGGTTTTTCTTCGGTGGCGAGGCGCGGTGACGTCATCGCCCTGGTCGGACCGAACGGCGTGGGCAAGACCACGCTGCTGGCCACCCTCCTGGGGCAGCGGCCCGCCGCCACCGGCGAGGCCAGACTCGGCGCCGGCGTGACCGCCGAGTGGTTTCGCCAGGACCTTTCCCAGATCCCGGTCGACAAGACGGTCTACGATTGCATCGCCGATCTTCGCCCCATGTGGAATCGGGGGGCCATTCAGAATCACCTCGGGGCGTTCGGCTTTTCCGGCGATGAAGTCCAGCGCAACACCGGGGTGCTGAGCGGCGGTGAGCGGGCCCGGGTAGCCTTGGCGCTCATGACCCTCCGAAACGCCAACCTGCTGGTGCTGGACGAGCCGACCAATCACCTCGATGTCGAATCCATCGACCTATGGTAGTCGGGTCGGCGTGGCCCATGAGCATCCGTCGCAAGAAGGTAACCGAACCGCCCCCGGGCGATACGAGCAGGATCGGGTCAGGGGCGCCCTCCTCTC
>JANNGX010000172.1:0-20566 GCA_031404115.1 Gemmatimonadales bacterium
GCGGCATGGTCCGTGCTGGATCACCGTCGGCCGCATTACCGCGCGGCGCACGCCTGGTTGCGGCTGATGGTGCGGTATGCGCTGGGATTTGCGTTGTTGACGTATGGATTGATGAAAGTATTTCCGCTGCAGTTCCCGGCAAACTCGCTGTACCGCATGGCGCAGCCGAACGGCGAGTTTTCGCCGATGGGAGTGCTGTGGAGCTTTATGGGGGCGTCGCAGGGCTACACTTCCTTCGCCGGGTTGGCCGAAGTTATTCCGGCGTTGCTGCTCTTTTTCCGGCGGACGACGACGCTGGGGGCGCTGATTGGCTGCGCTGTTCTGTTGAACGTGATGGCGCTTAATTTCTTTTATGACGTTCCGGTGAAGCTGTTCTCCACGCACCTGTTCCTGTTGGGAGTATTTCTGCTCACGCCGGACCTGAGCAGGCTCGTCAATGTATTCGTGCTGAACCGGGCGACGGAGCCAGCGGACTATTCGGCGCCTCAATTTGAGCGGAGGTGGCTGCGCATCGGCTCGACAGTGGCCCACGTGCAGCGGGTTCACGCGGGTGAGCCAGACGTGGCGGTAGATGCCGCTGCCGGTGTACCACCGGGAGTTGGGTTGCAGCGAATTGTCGACGCGCACGGCCACCACATTCACGCCCGGTACCAGGTGCGGGGTGATATCATAGGAAAAGCCGATGTAGCCGAAGGGCCGCCGGCCCAGGTGAACGCCGTTGATCCAGACGTCGCTATTCATATACACGCCGTCGAACTCGAGCCGGCTTTTTTGGCCCTGCGACCCGGCCGGCAGCCGGAAGGCCTTGCGGTACCAACCGGTGCCGGTGGGGAAGTAGCCGCCGCGTCCGCCGGCGGGCGCGTCCTCACGCGGGGTTCCCTCGATGCTCCAGTCGTGCGGCAGATCCAGCCGGCGCCACTTGTGGTCGTCGAAGCCAGGACGCTCGGCACCCGCGGGGTCGCCAGGAGTGAAGCGCCAGCCGGGGTCCATCGACACTCGCAGCCGCTGGGCTGCGGCCGGACCGGCCGCCAGCGCCAGCGTGGTCAGCGCGAGCACGATTACATTGGCCGACATACGATCCCTTCCATGGAGGAGTACGGCGCATGCGGAATCGCCTCGCCGCGATGGCGGCCTGCCTCTCACTGGGAACAGCGTACCCCGCGGTTACCCAGTCCACCGCCGCGGCGGACCCCTGGGTATCCCGCAGCGCGCTCTACGAGGTATTCGTCCGGGACTTCTCGCCCGCGGGAAATCTTCGAGGGGTGACCCGCGGGCTGGACCGCATCCAGGCCGTCGGGGCAAACGTCGTGTGGTTGATGCCGATTCACCCGGTCGGGGTCCTGAACCGCAAAGAGCCCCTCGGGTCTCCGTATTCGGTGCGGGACTATCGCGGAATCAATCCCGCGTTCGGCGCCGCGGCGGACTTCCGGGCACTGGTCCGCGCAGTGCACGCTCGCGGGATGAAGCTCATCCTCGACTGGGTTCCGAATCACACCGCGTGGGACCACGTCTGGGTGCTGAAGCACCCCGACTTCTACGTGCGGAACGAGCGCGGCGAGCTGACCGTTCCGCGCGACGACAAGGGCAAGCTGACCGACTGGACCGACGTCGCGCAGCTCGACTACCGAAGCCCCGCGCTGCGGCGCGAGATGATCGCCGCCATGCGCTATTGGCTGGAGGAGTTCGGGATCGACGGCTTCCGGGTCGACGTCGCCGGTTTCGTCCCGGACGACTTCTGGCGCGAGGCCGTGCCGGCGCTCCGCGCATCCGTCCAGCGGCCGATCCTCCTCCTCGCGGAGTGGGGTGATCTCAAGATGCACCGGTTCGGCTTCGACCTCACCTACGGGTGGGACTCGTACGGCCGCCTCAAGGCGGTATGGAAAGGCGCACCGGCAGACACCGTGGTCCGGAACGAGCTGGCGGACCTCGCCGCCATGCCTCCGGGCGGGATGCGGCTGCGCTTTGCCACGAACCACGACGAAACCGCCTGGGACGAGCCGCCGGTGACGCTCTTCGGGGGCGCGGCGGGAGCGCGCGCGGCCTTTGCCGCCATGGCGCTGTTGCCTGGCCGGCCCCTGCTCTACAACGGGCAGGAGGTCGAGAGCCCGCAGACCCTTCGCCTTTTCTGGCGGGATCCGATCACCTGGAAGCAACCCCAGGCCGTCCAGGCGCGTGAGTTCTATGGGCGGGTCATGCACCTCGCGCGGACCGATTCCGCTTTTGTCAGCGGGGCGCTCCGTGCCGTCGAGACCACCGCCCCCGCCGACGTGATCTCCTACCTTCGGGGCGACGCGCTCGTGCTGGTGAATGCGCGGCCCCGCAGGCTGGCCATCACCGTCACGGGCTTTGCCGTGAATCGCGCGCGCGATCTGCTGTCGAAACGAGTCCAGCGCGGTGACACCGTCGCCCTCCGGCCCTATGGTGCCATGGTCCTGGTGCGGCGGGAGACCGGCCACGCCACGCCCTAACGGCGGCTGAGCTCGAGCACCAGGCTCGATCTCGGCCCGATCGCGCCGGGAACCGGCACGTAGCCGCTCAGGCGGCCCTCCGCGCTCACCATGAACTCCGCGCCATTCGGGCCGCTCAGCAGGTTCCGCGACTCGTACCGGCCGGGCGGCAGTACCCCGGGGGCGGAGCCGATCGAGACGCCGGAGACCGCCATGCCGCCCAGGTTGGCTACGACGAGCACGGCGTGGTCCCGCGCACGGCGCAGGTAGGCGGTGACGGTGGGACTGCTCGCTACGAGCGGTACCAGCCGGCCCGTCGCCAGCGCCTGGTTCGACTCCCGCAGATGGATCAGTCGGCGATAGAGATTCAGCAGCGAGCCGGGGTCTCCGTGCTGCGCCTCGACGGTGGTCGTGAGTGAATCCCGCTGGGCGCTTTCCCACGGGGTGCCCGCCGTGAACCCTAACCCGCGCGCCGGATTCCATTGCATCGGGGTCCGCAGCCGCTCGTCCGGCTTGTCGCCGGTCATCCCGATCTCCTCGCCGTAGTAGACGAACGGCAGCCCGGGGAGCGTGAGCAGGAGCGTTCCCGCCAGCTTTGCCCTGGCCATGTCGCCGCCGAATACGGTCATGCTGCGGGTCCCGTCGTGGTTGCTGAGGAACGGCGACCAGCGGTGCGCGGGCAGCGTGTCCTGAAGCTTCAAGAATCCGCCGAGCAGCCCGGAGGCCAAGCCGTGGCGGACCGCCGACAGCAGCGAATCGGCCAGCTCGAAGGCGAAGTAGGAGGTGAGCTGATCGGGGTAGTAGGGGAGCACCGTCGCCACGTTCCCCCACGCCTCGCCCACCGTGTACGCGTCGGGCGCGATGCTCCTGATGTGGGCGGCATACTCCCGCAGGACGGCGTGGGTGCCGGCACACCCCGTGAGGCAGCGGCCTTCCTCCATCAGGTAGGGGACCGCGTCGAGCCGGAAGCCGTCCACGCCCATGTCGCGAAGCCAGAAAGTCGCGACCTGCTTCGCTTCCTCCCGCACCGCACCTGTCTGGTAATTCAGATCCGGCATTCCCTTCCAGAACACGCCGTAGTAGTACTCGTCCCGCAGGGGAGACCGGTGCCATGCCTCCTGGCCCCAGGGTCCCTTCCCTCCAGGCGTGGGGGAGAAGCGGTACCAGGCCCGATGGGGTGACGTGCTGTCCGAGAGCGCCGCGCGGAACGACGCGTGCTGGCTCGAAGCGTGATTGAGCACCATGTCCACGAGAATGCGGATGCCGCGCCGGTGGGCGAGCACGACGAGTCGCTTGAAATCGTCATTGGTGCCATAGTCCGGCTCCACGCGATAGTAGTCACTGACGTCGTAGCCGTGATAGCTCGGCGATGCCGCCACCGGCATCAGCCAGATGCACGAGGCACCGAGGTCGGTTTGGGAGGCTGGATTGCCGTCGTTGATGTAGTCGAGCCTGGCCGTGAGTCCATTCAAGTCCCCGATGCCGTCGCCGTCGCTGTCGGAGAAGGAGCGGACGAAGATTTCATAGCAGACGGCGCCGGGGGTCGAGGCGAGCGCAGCGGGCGGCACGGGTGGTCGAGCGGGCGGGCGGCAGGAGACCAGGGCGATGGCCGCCAGAACGACCCACGGCTTCGGCCTCACCGCCGGGTCGCCGCGTCGATCGCGATCGCCGACCGGGCCGGGAGGTTGAGCTGCACCATGCCGGCAGCATCGACGACCACCGAGGTGCCGGTGCACGCACCGGCGGCGAGCCCGCCGCCCAGGAGGTCGCAGTAGGTTCCCGGGGGCATGCTGGTGGCAATGGTGGCCGTCAGCGCGGCGGTCCCATTGTTGATGGCCACGAAGCCCTTGTCTCCGCGGGAAAAAGCGATCGCCTCGGCGCCGTCGTCCCACCAGTGATTGAGGTCGGTGCCCCGCACGACGCGACGAAAGCTCACCATGTTCCGGATGTACGGGTCGCGGTGCTCGCATATCCACTGCCCGTTGGCTGCCACCTCGAAGCTCGGCGCGCAGACCACCGACTGGGTGTTTCCGCCGGCATCGGACGGCGGGCCGGTCGCGTTGCCAGTCGGACAGGTGAACCCGTAGCTCGAGAGGATCGATGGATAGCCGTACGGCTGGGCCAGCATCCAGACGTTGGCAAGGCGGAACACCGCGCCGTGGCGGTAGCCGATGCCGCACTCGTGCTGGGTGTCGTGATTCTGGAGGAAGACCACGGCCTTGTCGGCGGGCAACAGCCCCCACGCCAGGGGCGAGAACTGGTTGCCGGGAGTGCCGTTGGGATTGAGCTGCGCGATGCGCTCGCCGCCCACACCCCGGAATTTGTTGCCGACACCGACGAAAGTGAATTCGGTGATATCGGCGGCACCACCCGAGCCGTACCCCTCGCCGAAGTAGTCGCGCTTCGACAGCGCTTCACCGGCCCCCGCGATGACCTCGAGAAAGAAGTACGGCAGCGGTGTGCCCTCCCCGGCGAGGGTCCGGTTGACCCGGCCGATGATGTCGTCGAGCTCCACCTGCTGGATGTGCTTGGCGGCGTCGACGCGGAATCCCGCCACGCCGAGCCGGGCGAGCATGAGCAGGTAGTCGGCGATCTTCTGCCGCACCGTGGCAAGGCCGGTGTGGAGGTCCGGCAGCGAGAAGAGCTCGCAGTCCTGCACGTTGGCGGCGCTCTGGTAGTCGTTCAGCGCACAGGGGGTATGGAAATCGGCTTGGGTGTAGAGGCCCGGGTAGTTGTACTTCGAATAGCTGGTGCCGTTGCTGCCGACTCCTGGACTCGGGAAGTTGGTCATGTGGTTGATCACCGCATCGACGATGATGTCCACGCCGGCCGCCTGGCAGCGGTTCACCATGGCCGCAAACTCGGCCCCGGTGCCCGAGCGGCTCCGCTCGACGCTGTAGCTCACCGGCTGGTAGCGCTCGCTCCAGGGATAGTTGGGAGGTTCGACGCTGTGTTCCTGCGGCGGGGAAACCTGCACCGCCTCGAATCCGGCGGGCCCGAGCACGTTCTCGCATTCGGCGGCAATGTCAGTCCACTTCCACTCGAACAAGTGCACGAAGGCGTGGCCCGCGGCCATGTGGCCGCTGGGGCGGTAGGTCTCCAGGAGCGTGGGCCGATCCGGCGGCGGTGGATTCGTGACGGGCGGGGTGGGAATCGACTCACTGCATGCGGCGGCCAGCAACAGCAGCGCCGGACCGCGGAAGGACGGCGGGAAAAGGGAATGGGTCACCCGCCGGAAAGAAGCGTGGTGACCCATGGCCGAATCCACCTGCCCGCCTGCCGGCGTACCGACTTCAGTATCCCGGATTCTGCTTCAGGTTCGGGTTGGCCGACAGCTCGTTGTCGGGGAGCGGATAGAGGTCCAGATAGGCCGCGGTCCCCGCACCGGCCTGGGTACCGCCCTTCCAGGACCAGATGTAGGTGCTGCCGGTGAAGCGGCCGTAGCGGACCAGGTCGGTCCGGCGGTGGCCCTCCCATAGCAGCTCGCGGCCCCGCTCGTCCAGGATGAAGTCCAGGGTGAGCTGGGCGTCGGTGATGTTGGCGCTGGCGTTGCCGTAAGCACGCTGGCGGAGCGCGTTGATGTAGGTCAGCGCCTGGCCCCGGCTGCCGCCGCCGCCGCGCAGCACGGCCTCGGCGTACATCAGGTAGGCATCGCCGAGCCGGAACATCGGGAAGTCGGTGTCCACGTGGGTGGGGTGCGAGCCGGCCGCCCCGGTCAAAGTGACATTCTGAAACTTGGGCGCGGCGATCCCGGCGTTGAAGTTGCCGATTTCGGTCACCTCGACCGTCTGGCCGTTGGTATAGAACGATGCCGCACGAAGGTCCCCGGCGGCAAACCGGTTGTAGGCCTGGGGCTTGAGACGCAGCCCCCACCAGCAGCCGTCGATGCCGTAGACCGAGTTGTTCATGGACCCGCCGCAGCTGGCGTGGATCAGGAACGTCACCCCGCCCCAGGTCTGGGTCTTCAATCCGTCCTGGGGGACGGCGAAGATGATCTCGGGCGAGGTGTTGTTGTCGGCCAGGAACAGGTGCCGATAGCTGGGATCCAGCGTGTTGGGGCCCGCGATGACGGCCTGCGCCGCGGCCAGGGCCGCCGAGTAGTTCGCGGTGCCGGTGTAGACGGCCGCGTTGAGGTAGAGCTTGGCCAGCAGCATGGACGCCGCGATCCCGTTGGCGCGCCCATACGAAGCGGGGCCGGCCGCAGGCAGGTCGTTCTTGATGGTGTTGAGCTCGCTCACGATGAAGTCATAGATCGCCGAGCGCGTGGCCTGCTTGGGCGGAGTGGAGCCGAGCGGATCCGCCTCGGTCAGCAGGGGAATGCTCCCGAACAGATCGATCCCGTGCCAGTAGCTCAGGGCGCGGAGGAACCGGGCCTCGGCGCGGTACTGGGCGACCTCGGCCTTGATGGCGGTGCCGGTCTGGCCGCGGGAGGCGAGCTTCTCGTCGGTGGTCTGGCGGAGGAACTCGTTCGCCATGCCGACCTGGAAGAAGATGCGGTAGTACATCGACACCACAAAGGTGTTGGTGACCGCCCAGGTCTGGGTGTTCATCTCCGGGAGGCCCACGTCGCCCCAGCCGATGACGGCTTCGTCGGAGGGCAGCTCCTGCGCCTCCCAGAGCAGACGGAGGTACTGAGAAAAGCCCTCGTCAATGCCCGAGATGTCCCCCCGCCCCGCGGGACCCTGCTGGCCGCTGACCGCCAGGCCGGTATACACCCGCGCGATGAAGGCCCGGTACGAGCCCGGGTCGCTGAAAATGTTGGCTTCTGTCACGGTGCTCTTCGGCTGCACCGTGAGGTCGGTACATCCCGCCGCGCCCAGCAGCAGGAGGGCGCTCCCGACGGCCAGCGCCTTGCAGGTTCTGAAGTTCACGTTGCCATCCCCCTCTGGAAAGATCCAGGCCTAAGCGTTCAGAACCGGAGGCTCAAGCCGCCGGTGAAAGTGCGCGAGCGCGGATAGATGTTGTTGTCGAGGCCGTTCAACCCTGCCGTCGGATCGACCCCGCTGTAGCCGGTGATGGTGAACGCGTTCTGCAGGGTCCCGAAGAGCCGGACCGGCTGGCCGCGATACTTGAGCGAGTAGGCCAGCGTGATGTTGTCCAGACGCAGGAAGGACGCCTTCTCCACGTAGACGTCGGAGAGGTATTGCGGCGTCTTGAAGCCGGTCGTGAGGACCGACGTGTGCAGATTGAAGGGCGATGCCCGGGTGACTTCCGAATAGGTGCCCAGGTTGGAGGACACATTGTTGTAGACGTAGTTCCCCAGGTACGACCGGAGGGTGAAGCTGAAGTCGAAGCTGCCGTAGGTCAGGTAGGACGAGTGACCGAGCATCCACTTGGGCGCCGGGTCGTGGAACGGCCGGCGGTCGTCCTGATTGATCTTGCCGTCCGGGCGGTACAGCCCGACGCAGCCCGGCGCGGCCGGGCAGGCAGCTTTGTCCAGGACCGTCGGCTGGTCCTTGTACATATCGATGTCTTTGGTCGAGTAGATCGGCTTGCCGTCCGCCCCGAGCTTGTGCTGGTACACATAAAACGAGTTGACCGGCACGCCCGGCTTGAGGACCTGGATGAAGGTGCCGACGCCGCCGGCGATGCCACCGGTCAGGATCTGCTGCGCGTTGCCGGCAAAGGGGTTGATGCTGACCAGTTCGTTGGTGTTGCGGGCCGCGGTGAAATCGGCGTTCCAGGTCAGGCCATTCCGGCCCCCCTCCACCATGCGGGCGCTGAGGGAGAACTCCACGCCGCGGTTCTTCATGCTGCCGATGTTGGTGGTCAGAAAGTTCGAGAGGTTGGTGCCGGCCGCGACGGGCACCGTGAAGATCATGTTGTCGGTGTTCTTGCTGTACCAGTCGATAGAGCCGCTGAAGCGCTGGTTCATGAAGCTGAAATCGACGCCCAGGTCGTAGGACTTGGTCGACTCCCAGCGGATGTTCGGGTCGACGGCGCCCGGGCGGATGGTGGGAACGAACGTGCTGCCGAACTGGGCCTGGGTCTGCCCGTCACCCAGCAGGTACGCGGCGTACTGCTGGTAGTTCCCGAAGGCCTGGTTGCCGGTCTTGGCCCACGACCCCCGAAGCTTCAGGTCCGAGAGGGCCGTGAAGCCCTTCAGGAACGGCTCCTGGGAGATTCTCCAGCCCAAGGACACGGCGGGAAAGGTACCCCACTGATTGGTCGGCCCGAAGCGGGAGGATCCGTCCCGCCGGACACTCACCCCCACCAGGTAGCGATCGCTGATGTTGTAGTTGAGCCGCCCGAAGACCGAGATGAGGCGGGCCTCCTGGATATCCTGGAAGTTCTGCACCGTGCGAGCCTGGGTGACGCCGTTGCCGCCCAGGAGGTCGGTGGAGAGGCCGGTGGCCTGGTACCAGGGGTACTCGGCGCGCGACCACCCGTACGAGTAGCCTCCGGTCACGTCAATGGCGCCGGGCACCGCGTTGAGCGGCGCCGAGTAGTTGAGATAGGTCTCGAGCCCGGTGTTGGCCTGGCTCTGGTTGGCGCGGTAGTCACGGCCGCCCTGGCCGGTCTTCGACTCACTGTGCAGCACGCTGGGCGAGAACTGCTGCCGGTCGGTCCGGGTGACGTCGTAGTTGAGGTTGACGTTGGCCCGCAGGTCCTCGAGGAAGGGCAGGCGATACTGGGCCTGCACGTTGCCGATGCTGCGATAGGTGAGGCCGCGATCCGACGCCAAGGCCAGGATGGCCATGGGGTTGTCGGCGGATTGCAGGGTGTTGCCCGGCCACTCGAAGTAGCCGGTCCGTGAGGCGGGATCGTTGACCGGCTGGGTCGGGCCGAACTGGGCCGCGTTGGAGAGCACGCCGCCCGGCGTGAACAGATCCTTCGCGCGGGAGCCCTTGACGAATGCGCGCAGATCCAGGCGGTCCTTGAAGAGGCGCTGCTGGAAGTTCAACCCCAGCGAGATCCGCTCGGTGGTGGTGCCCTTGACGATGCCGTCCTGATTGAGGAAACCGGCCGACAAGCGCCAGTTCATGTTATCGTCCGCGCCCGAGACGGCGAGGTTGTGGTCCTGGCCGAAGGCGGTGCGGTCGATCAGGCTGAACCAGTCGGTGCTGGCCGTGCCCAACTGGCCGACGTTCTGGGGGGCGTAGGTCTGCACGGCGGTCCGGAACTGGGCCGCGTTCAACATGCTGGGAAGCCGCGTGACCGACGAGGCCGACATGCTGCCGGTGTACTCGAACTGCGTACCCCGCTTGCCCGACTTGGTCCGGATCAGCACGACACCGTTGGCGGCATTGGCCCCATAGATCGCCGACGACGAGGCGTCCCGGAGCACCGTGATGCTCTCGATATCGTTCGGGTTCAGGAAGTTGAGCGGGTTGCGGCCGGCAGAGAGCCCGCCGCCGGCACCGCCACCCACCGGGACACCGTCGATGACGAAGAGCGGCTCGCTGCTGGCGTTGATGGACGTGGTGCCGCGAATCCGCACCGAGAAGCCGCCGCCGGGCTCGTTGTTGTCCACCACCTGTACCCCCGGCACCTTGCTCCGAATGAGCTCCTCCGGGCTGATGATGCGGCCGGTGTTGAAGTCGGCCGCGGCCACCTGGGTCACGGCGCCGGTGATGTTGCCGGCACGCTGCTCGCCATAGCCGGTGACGACGATTTCCGACAGGCTCACCGCGCTGGCCGTCAGAACCAGGTCGGCGTCCACGGTCTGACCCGACACCACCGTGACGGTTCGCGAGACCGGCGCGTACCCGATCAGCCTCACCCGGAGACTGCCGGTGCCCGCGGGTACTCCGGTGAGGACGTATTGGCCGTCCGGCCGGGTCTGCACGATGCGGGTCCCGAACCAGACCGCGGCGCCGGCAACCGGTTGTCCGGAGCCTTCGATGGTGACTTTGCCGCGGATCGTGCCGGTCGGCGCCTGGGCGCCGAGCGGCGCCATACCGCACACGGCCAGAAGCGCGCCGAGGAAGTACGGACGTGGAGTCATACGCGTCCTCTTTATTGCTATGGGGAAAGACAAACCGCCCGGACGAATACGGAGTTGGGGCGGAATAAACCAAGCGAGCACGAAGTGCTCCGCGACAATTGATGGATTCGGGGGACTGGTTCAGTATGCTCCGCCGGAGGCGCAGCGTCAAGCTGCGCCCTTGCGCGATGGAGCAGGATCGGCATACACTGAACCTTATGGTTCAGTCATCGGGCTCGCTCGACACGGCCTTCGCCGCCGTCTCCGATCCGACCCGCCGAGGCATCCTCGAATGCCTCGGCGGCGAGGACGCCTCCATCAGCGACCTCGCCGCCCGCTTCGAGATGACCCTGACCGGCATCAGGAAGCACGTGCAGGTCCTGGAGGGGGCGGGGCTCGTGGCCACCGAGAAAATCGGACGGGTGCGAACCTGTCGGCTCGGGCCGCGCCGCCTGGTCGACGCAGCGGGCTGGATCGACCACTACGAGGCGATGCTGGATGCCCGGCGGTAGCGGAACCGGCGTGCGGGCACTACGCTCCGGCATGAGCTTCCCGCGCTCCGCAGGCATCCTGCTCCATCCCACCTCCCTCCCCGCCCCGCACGGCATCGGCGACATCGGCCCCGAAGCACACCGGTTCCTCGACACCCTCGACGAGTGGGGACTTTCGATCTGGCAGATGCTGCCGATCGGGCCCACCGGCTACGGCAACTCGCCCTACCAGTGCTTCTCGGCCTTCGCCGGGAATCCGCTGCTCATCCACGTTCCTGGCGGGGACGCGGACTTCCCAGTGCACACCGCCGATTTCGAGCAGGTGATTCCCCACAAGCGGGCGCTGCTGCGCCAGGCGACGGCGGCCGTCGTCCCCGACGACCGCTATCGCGACTTCGTCACCGAACAGGGCTGGTGGCTCGAGGACTACGCGCTGTTCATGGCGCTCAAGCAGGAACACGGCGGCGTGGCATGGACCGACTGGGATGAGGGGGCCGCCCTGCGTGATCCGGCCGCACTCGACGGCTGGAGGACGCGACTCGCCGACTCGGTGGAGCATTACCGGCGGGAGCAGTGGTTGTTCTTCACCCAGTTTCACGCGCTGAAGCAGGCCTCGAGCCACCGCGGCATCAGGCTGATGGGGGACCTCCCCATCTACGTCGCGCATGATTCGGCTGACGTCTGGTCCCATCCCGGGCTGTTCAAGCTGAACGACCAGGGAGGCCTCCTGGTGCAGGCCGGTGTGCCACCGGACTATTTCAGTGCCACCGGTCAGCTCTGGGGCAATCCCATTTACGACTGGGATGCGATGCGAGCGCAGGGGTACGGCTGGTGGATCCGCCGGATGCGGGCCGCGTTCGAGCTGTTCGACCTGGTTCGCGTCGACCACTTCCGCGGCTTCGAGGCCTACTGGGAGGTGCCGGGCGCCGACACCACCGCGGTGAACGGCCGGTGGACGAAGGCGCCCGGCGAGGAGCTGCTCACTGCAATCACCGACGCGCTGGGCCCGCTCCCGATCGTAGCGGAAAACCTCGGCGTCATTACCCCGGAGGTCGAGGCGCTGCGGGAGCGCTTCGGCTACCCCGGGATGAGCATCCTGCAGTTCGCCTTCGGGACCGATGGACAGGCCAACACCTTCCTCCCGCACACCTACCCGCGCGAGCGCGTGGTCTACACCGGCACCCACGACAACGACACCACGCTGGGGTGGTGGAGCTCGGCCGGGGCCGGCGACAGCACGCGCAGCGAGGACGACGTGTCGCGGGAGAGGAACTACGCCATGCGGTATCTGGCGGCCGATGGGCGCGAGATGCACTGGACCCTCATCCGCGCTGCCCTGGCGTCGGTGGCGCACACGGCCCTCATCCCGATGCAGGACATCCTGGGCCTCGGGAGCGAGGCGAGGATGAATCTGCCGGGCCGTCAGTCCGGCAACTGGGGGTTCCGCTTTGAATGGGACCAGTGCACGCCCGACGTCTCCCACCGCCTCCGCGCGCTGGTGGACCTGTACCAGCGCTAGCGGGTTTGGCCTGACCGGATATCTTCTCGAAGGAGATGGCGCCGTCCCTCCACCCAAGGGCTGACTCGTGGGCTCCACGTTCCGGCTGGCCTTCGTCGACTACGCGATCCTGCTGACCTACTTCGGGTTCGTCCTGGGGATCGGGTTTGCGCTCAGGCGCTACATGCGCTCCTCCACGGACTTCTTCCTGTCCGGGCGCTCCATCCCGGCATGGGTCGCGGGGCTGGCGTTCCTGTCCGCCAACCTGGGCGCGCAGGAAGTGATCGGCATGGCGGCGTCGGGCGCGAAGTACGGGATCGCGACGAGTCATTTCTACTGGGTCGGCGCCATCCCCGCCATGGTCTTCGTGGGCGTCTTTATGATGCCGTTCTACTACGGCTCCCGGGCGCGGTCGGTACCGGAGTATCTCAAGCTCCGCTTCGACGAGAAGACCCGGGGGTTCAACGCCGTCAGCTTCGCGGCAATGACGGTCTTCTCCAGCGGCATCTCGATGTACGCGATGGGACTGCTGCTGGGCGTGCTCCTGGGGTGGGACTTCAGTTTCAGCGTGCTGGTCAGTGCGCTCATCGTCCTGCTGTACATCTTTCTGGGCGGGCTGACCTCGGCGATCTACAACGAGGTGCTGCAGTTTTTTCTGATCGTGGCCGGGTTCGTTCCGCTGGTCTTCCTGGGCTTGAAGGACGTGGGCGGATGGGCGGGGCTCTCGGAGCGGCTGGCGGTCACCGCAACCCAGGCCGGCTTCGCGCCCGGCGCCTACACGCAGAGCTGGCAGCATCTCGGCAGTTCGGCCAGCAACCCGATGGGCGTGGAGTGGTTCGGCATGGCCATGGGACTCGGCTTCGTGCTGTCCTTCGGCTACTGGACCACGGACTTCCTCGTCGTGCAGCGCGCCATGGCGGCGGACAGCATGTCGGCCGCGCGGCGGACCCCGCTGATCGCGGCCTTCCCCAAGATGCTCTTCCCGGCCCTGGTCATCCTCCCCGGAATGATCGCCATCGCGCTCACCACCCAGGCCGGCGGCAGCGGCTTCTCGCTCCCGGCCAAGGCGGACGGCACCCTCAACTACGACCTAGCCATCCCCATGATGCTCGGCCACTACTTCCCGCCGGGGCTCCTCGGGCTGGGCCTCACCGCGCTCATGGCCAGCTTCATGAGCGGGATGGCGGGGAACGTGACCGCCTTCAATACCGTGTGGACCTACGACATCTACCAGGCCTACATCAAGCGGGGCGCCTCCGAACGGCACTACCACTGGATGGGGCGGATGGCGACGGTCTTCGGCATCGCGCTCTCGGTGGTCGTGGCGTATGCCACCACGGCGTTCAACAACATCATGGACATGCTGCAACTGGTGTTCGCCTTCGTGAATGCCCCGCTGTTCGCCACCTTTCTGCTGGGGATGTTCTGGCGGCGGGCAACCGGTCACGGCGCCTTCACCGGCCTCGCGGCCGGCACCCTGGCCGCGGCGATACACCATGGCCTGACGCTGCCGCGCGGCTCCCCGGCGGGAATCAAGGGCGGGTGGCTGGGCGAGGCACTGCACCTCTATCCCAGCGAGATGGCCCAGAATTTCTGGACGGCAATATGGGCCTGGAGCGCCTGCTTCGTGGTGACCATTCTGGTGAGCCTCGCCACCCGCCCGCGGCCCGTCGAGGAGCTGCGCGGCCTGGTATACTCGCTCACCGAGCGGCCCAGCGACGCGGGCGAGCCGTGGTATCGCCGGCCCAGCGTGCTGGCCGTCGTGGTGCTGGGCATGACGCTCCTCCTCAACGTGATCTTCTTCTAGGGGAGGCGCGCCATGAACCTGGACATTCGCCTGCCGATCGGAATGCTGTTCACCCTGCTGGGGCTCCTGCTGGCCGGATACGGCGCGGTATCGGACCCGGCCATCTATCAGCGCTCCCTGGGCTACAACCTGAACCTGATCTGGGGGATCGTGCTCCTCGCCTTCGGCGTCTTCATGCTGGTACTCGGAAGGCGGGGCAGGAACAGCGCGCGGCCGGCCGAGACGGACGTGCCACCACGCCGGTGACGTCGTCGTGTGCCTTCGGTCGGACCAGCGACGGACAGACGGTCACCCGTTTCACGCTGCAGGGCTCCGGCGGACTGAGGGTCGAGGTGCTCGACTACGGCGCGATCGTACACGGGCTGTTCGTGCCGGACCGCCACGGCCGGCTTGCCGATGTGGTGCTGGGCTACGACGACCTCGCGGGCTACGAGCAGGACCGCTTCTATTTCGGGGCGGCAATCGGCCGCTATGCAAATCGGATTCGCGGGGGGACCTTCGTCCTGGACGGAACGCAGTACCACCTGTCCGTGAACGACGGCCCGCATCACCTGCACGGGGGTCGGCGCGGTTTCGGCAAAGTGGTCTGGCGCGCCCGTACTTTCGGGGACGCTGAGCGGACCGGGGTGGTGCTGGAGCACGCCAGCGCGGACGGTGAGGAGGGATATCCCGGCAATCTCGACGTGCAGATCCGGTACGCCGTGTCGGTGTCCAACGTGTTCAGCGTGGACTACCGTGCCACGTCGGACCGCGCCACCCCGGTCAACCTGACCCAGCACTCCTATTTCAACCTGGCGGGCGAGGGGTCGGGCGACGTGCTCCGGCAGGAACTGACGATCTACGCGAGCGCGTTCACTCCCCTCGACAGCAGCCTCCTTCCGACCGGGGCCCTCGCGTCGGTCGACGGCACCCCCCTGGACTTCCGCCGGGCGCAGCCGATCGGCGCCCGAATCGGGGCACGCCACCAGCAGCTTCGCCTGGCGGGAGGATACGACCACAACTTCGTGCTGGATCGCGCCGGCGCTGCACTGTCGCCGGCGGCGCGGGTGGTAGATCCGGGGTCGGCGCGGACGATGGAGGTGAGCACGACCGAGCCGGGCATGCAGCTCTATAGCGGCAACTTTCTCGACGGGAGCCAACCCGGGAAGCAGGGACACCGGTACGACTGTCACGCGGGCTTCTGCCTCGAGACCCAGCATTTTCCGGATTCGCCGAACCAGCCTTCCTTCCCGTCGACCATCCTGCGTCCGGGTGACGAGCTCCGCTCCCGGACCGAGTTCCGGTTCTCGGCGGTGCCCAAAGCGGAGTGAAGCCTATGCCTCGCCTGATGCGGGTCCTGTCGCTGACCCTTCTGCTGGCCGTCTCCGCGCCCGCGGCGGCCCACGGCCAGCGCGCCTTCCGGAGAGTGGCGCTCGACACCGACGGCGTCATCCGCTGGACCGACACCCGGGATGAGGTAACGCTCTTTGGCGCCAACTACGCCATCCCCTCCTCGGGCGACTATCGCGCGGCCGGCTACCTGACGCAGGACCGCAAGCGGGTGATCGACGACGATGTGGCGCACTTCGCCCGGATGGGGTGGGACGGCATGCGACTGGCGTTCTGGGGCGACTGGCAAAATGCCGACCGCACGGGAAACCTGATTGCGAACGATCACCTCGACCTGCTCGACTACCTCATCGCGAAAGCCCGCGAGCGGGGTATCTACATCCTCTTCAACCCCATACACACGTACCACGCCGGCTGGCCCGACGCGCTGCAGGATTCCTTCCCCGGCTTTGCCGCCCACATCGCGAAAGATCGTCTCGGCACCGACCCCGCCGCGATCGCCGCGCAGGTCAACTACCTGGCGCAGATCCTCCACCACGTCAACCCGTATACCGGCACCGCGCTCAAGGACGAGCCGTCGATCCTCTTCATCGAGATGATCAACGAGCCGGTCCACCATCCCGAAGACGTGGAGGGTTCGGTCCGGTATATCAACGCCCTGGTGGACGCCGTCCGCGGCACCGGGAGCAAGGCGATTCTCTTCCACAACGTCAGCCAGGATTTCCGGATCGGGGGGGCGATCCGCCGGTCGAAGGTCCAGGGAGCGAGCTTCGGCTGGTACCCGACGGGACTCAACTCCGGGCACGAGCTGCGGGGAAACTACCTGCGCACGGTGGACGACTATCCCGGCCTGCGCGATCCCGAGTTGCAGAAAATGCCGCGGCTGGTCTACGAATTCGACTCGGCCGACCAGTTGACCGGCTACATGTATCCGGCAATGATGCGCGCCTTCCGCGCCGGCGGGGTCCAGCTCGCGGCGATGTTCGCGTACGACATGCTGGAGACCTCCTCGCGCAACCTGGGCTGGCAAACCCATTACCTGAACCTCGTCTACACGCCGCGGAAAGCAATGAGCGCGGTGATCGCGGCCGAGGCGATGCGCCGCCTCCCGCGCATGAAGAGCTACGGTCGGTACCCGGCGGACACGGCCTTCGGGCCATTTCGAGTGAGCTACCGGGAAAATCTCAGCGAGATGGTCACTCCGGAGGCCTTCCTGTACGCGGGGACGACTCGCACCGCGCCGCCCGATCCGTCGCGGCTGCGGCGCGTCGCGGGGTATGGCTCTTCACCCGTCGTAGGCTACGAAGGCGAGGGGGTGTATTTCCTGGACCGCGTCCGCGAGGGTGTCTGGCGGCTCGAGGTCTACCCCGATGCCGTTCCGGTCGACGATCCCTTCACGCAGCCGCGCCGGGAGAAAATCGTCACCCGCGCGATCTATCGCGCCTGGCCGATGCGCATCAGCCTGCCGGAGCTCGGGCCGTCGTTCTCGGTGGAGGCCGTCGCCGCCGGCAATCCGGCACCATCACGGGCGGAGGGAGGCCGATTCACCGTGCGGCCGGGCGTGTACGTCCTCAGCGCCGGCGGGCCGGTGGCCCGGAGCACTCTGCCCGCCCGCATCGGCTACCTCGGCTTCGACGAATTCCACGCGCCGAAGCCCGACCCGCTCCCGGTTCGCGTCGAGGTGCTCGCCGCGCCGCAGCATCTGGTCGGCCGGCCCATGGAGATCGGGGCGCGTGTGGTGGCCGACCGCCGGCCGGACTCGGTATTCCTCTGGGTCCGTCCAGCCGGTTCGTGGTTCCGCCGATACGCCATGCAGCCCGTCGGAGGGTACCAGTACCGCGGCGCCGTTCCCGCGGACTCGCTCACCGAGGGGCCGCACGAGTACCTCGTCAGCGTCCGGTTCGGGGACTCTACGACGACATTCCCCGACGGGATCGTCGGCCATCCGTGGGACTGGGACTTCCAGGCCGAGTCCCCCTGGCGGACGATGCTGGTCCGCGCGGACGTGCCCCTGCGATTGCTGTCGGCGGGGACGGATGCATCGCGCCTCGTCTTCACCCGCATCGGCGACGCGATCCGCCGCGGGATCTTCGGCATCGTTCCGTCCCCCGTATCCGGCGAGCCGGTGCTCCACCTCACCCTGCCGGTGAAGGTGGGCGGCTTCAGCCCCGAGGACTACACTGCGTCGCTGGTCATCAAGGATCGGATCGCTGCCAGGGGGGAGGAGATCGTCCGGGCGACGGGCGTGCGACTCGTGCTGCGGGGCATCGGTGCGCGGCAGCTGCTCCACGTGACGCTCATGGAACAGGACGGCACCAGCTGGAGCATCGCCGTCGCGCCGGATTCCTCATGGTCCGAGCGCACCATCCCCCTGTCGGATTTCCGGATCGCACGGGGGATCAAGCTGCCGTTAGGCTACCCGGGAACCTGGAACTACTGGGTGGAGCCGGCTGCGGGCCGCGGCGGGAGCGGCGACGCCATCCGGCTCGCGGACGTCGAACGCCTGCAGCTGTCGCTCCGGCGCGAGGAGGGGCTCACGATCGAGGCAGGCGCGTACGGCGTCGAACTCGAATCGGTGACGCTCGTATTCGGCCCTCCGCGTCCGAGGTGAATCCGGTCACCGCAACTCCGGGAAATGCTCTTCCCAGTACTCCCCCGCACCAGGGGTCGGCGGCGCGCCGCGCCCGTGCTCCGCGCTGCGGAGCTCGACCCTGCGGATCTTGCCCGAGATGGTCTTCGGCAGGTCGCCGAATTGGAGCCTCCGGATGCGCTGGTACGGCGCCAGCCGATCCTTGAGGAAGCGGAAGATCGCGAGCGCCGTGGCGCGGGACGGCTCGACGCCGGGCGCGAGCACGACGAAGGCCTTGGGAACCGAGAGCCGGATGGGGTCAGGGCTCGGCACCACCGCCGCCTCGGCAACCGCCGCGTGCTCGATCAGGGCGCTCTCCAGCTCGAAGGGGCTGATGCGGTAGTCGGAGCTCTTGAACACATCGTCGTCGCGGCCCACATACCACAGGTAGCCGTCGGCGTCGCGCCGGGCCACATCGCTGGTGCGGTAGTGGCGTCCGGCGAGCAGCCGAGCACTCTTCTCCGGGTTGTCCAGGTAGCCGGCCATCAGGCCGATCGGCGCGGGCTGCAGCCCGATGCTGATCTCGCCGTCGGCGCCCTCATTGCCGTCGCGGTCGGTGAGCGCAATCCGGTACCCCGGCATGGGCCTTCCCATGGAGCCGAGCTTGACCCGTTGCCCCGGAGAATTACCGATCTGGCAGGTGGTCTCGGTCTGGCCGTAGCCGTCGCGAATGGTGAGGCCCCACGCCGAGCGGACCCGCTCGATCACCTCGGGATTGAGCGGCTCGCCGGCGCTGAGCAGCTCGCGCAGCCGAACCGGAAACGCGGTGAGGTCCTCCAGGATAAGGAGGCGCCACACCGTCGGGGGCGCGCACAGCGTCGTCACACCGCCGCGCACCAGCGCCTCCAGCGTCTTCCGCCCGTCGAAGCGGGCCTGGTTATGGATGAAGACCGTCGCGCCGGCGTTCCACGGCGCGAACAGGCAGCTCCAGGCATGCTTGGCCCAGCCCGGCGAGCTGATGTTGAGGTGGACATCACCGGGCCGGAGCCCGAGCCAGTACATTGTCGAGAGGTGCCCCACCGGATAACTCTGATGGGTGTGCATCACCATCTTGGGCCGCGCCGTGGTCCCCGAAGTGAAGTAGAGGAGAAACGGATCGGTCGCGAGCGTCTCGCCGTCGGGCTCGAACCGAGGCGACGCGGCGTCCGCGTCGGTAAACCGCATCCATCCCGCGACGACGTCACCCACCCCGATGCGGGAGTAGTCACCCGGAATCGCGGCGCACTTCTCGGCACCGGCCGCGTCGGTGATGACGTGGCGCATCCCGCCGCGTTCGAAGCGGTCCAGCAGGTCGGCGTGCGACAACAGGGTGGTCGCCGGGCTGATCACCGCGCCGAGCTTCATCAGCGCGAGGGTGACCTCCCACAGCGGGGCGACGTTCGGCAGCATGACGAGCACCCGGTCGCCCCGCCCGACGCCCGACTGCCGGAGAAAGTTGGCGACCCGATTGGAACGGTCGCGCATCTGCTCGAAGCTCAGCCGAGTTTCAGTGCCCGCGTCGTCGACCAGCCAGAGTGCCGGGTGGTGGTTGTCCCGTGCGTGTACATCGAAGTAGTCCAGCGCCCAGTTGAAGCGGTCGAGCACCGGCCACTGGAAGCCGGCACAGGCGGCGGCGTAATCTTCCCGGTGGGCCAGGAGAAAGTCGCGGGCCTGGATGAAGGGGGGCGGATGCGGACTCACGGCGTCAGTGCACTCCCGAGCTGCTTCCAGAGATACGAATAGGTCAGGGCCACGGTCCTTGCCCGCTGATCGCTGGTGACGCCGGCACCGTGCCCGCCTTCCGTGTTCTCGAAATAATAGAACGGGATTCCCATCGATTGCATCTTCGCGGCCATCTTGCGCGCGTGCGCGGGGTGGACCCGATCGTCGCGCGTCGTGGTGGTGAAGAGCACCGTCGGGTAGGTGGTGCCGGCCTTCAGGTTCTGATACGGTGAGTACTTCGACATGTAGCTCCACTCCTCGGGCTTGTCGGGATCACCGTACTCCCCCATCCAGCTCGCCCCCGCCAGCAGGTGGCTGTAGCGCTTCATGTCGAGCAGCGGGTTCTGTATGACAATGGCCTTGTACAAATCGGGCCGCTGGGTCAGGGCCACACCCATGAGCAGCCCCCCGTTGCTGCCCCCCATGATGCCCAGGTGCGCCGGTGAGGTCACCTTCTCACGGATCAGCGCTTCGGACACCGCCGCGAAATCGTCGTAGATGCGCTGCCGGTTCTCCTTGAGACCGGCCCGATGCCACGCTGGCCCGAACTCTCCGCCGCCGCGGATGTTGGCCAGCACATACACGCCGCCGCGCTCCAGCCACACCGCCCCCTTGGTGCCGTCATACGACGGCGTAGGGCGACTTCGAAGCCGCCGTACGCATAGAGCAAGGTGGGATTGCTGCCGTCGAGGGGCATGCCCTCGCGATGCACGATGAAGAAGGGAACCTTGGTGCCG
>JANNGX010000173.1:0-13482 GCA_031404115.1 Gemmatimonadales bacterium
GGTGAGCCAGCGCTTTGCTGGGTTCCATTTTGGCCGCTACGACGTCCGAACCGACTCCGAGGAGGCGCTCCGCCAAGGCCGCTTCCGGGTGATCGAGCTCAACGGCGTGACGTCGGAGGCGACCAGCATCTATGACCCGAGGCATCGCCTGATCGACGCCTGGCGAACCCTGATGCGACAGTGGCGGATTGCCTTCGAGATCGGCGCGGCAAACCGGGCCGCCGGCGTCCGCCCCGCCACCCTGGGCGAGCTGCGAGGCCTCCTGCGGCGCCATCGCAGCGCCAAGCGGGCGCATGCGCCCGTCAATTCGTCTACATTTTTGCCCGCCGCATCGAGAGGAACGGTCCCATGAGCGAAGCCGTCTGGCACGACCTGGGCTCCGCGGAAGAGCTCCAGCTTGTCCCGCTCCGCCAGCTCGTCGTCGGTCGGACCCGGATCGCGTTGAGTTGCTCCAACGGCGTCTTCGGCGCGATCTCGGGCACCTGCAATCACGCCGGGGGGCCGCTCGGGGAAGGCCGCCTAGACGGGGAGTACGTCACCTGCCCCTGGCACAACTGGAAGTACCATCGGGTGGGCGGACAGGGCGAGCCGGGATACGAAGCGGAGTCCGTGCCCCGTCACGAGGTGAAGGTCGAAGGCGGCAGGGTGCTGGTGAACCTCGAGGCGGCCACCAGGCGCCACAAGGTTGCCCATCCGCCGCACCCCCTGGAACGCAAGATCGAGCGGGCCCCCGGTCCGATCCGGGTCGCCGGAATCTCGACTACCGCCATGGACGCGGCCAATCCACGGATATCGACCTCCGACCTGCTGCTCGAGTCGGCGCTGGCCCACGCCGCCACCGCATGTCACACAGAAATCCGCCTGATCAAGCTCAACCAGCTCAAGTTTCGTCATTGCGAGGGCTACTATTCCAAGAGCGCCCACGCCTGTACCTGGCCCTGCTCGATCACCCAGATGGACCCCGCTGACGAGATGGACCAGGTGTACGAGGCGATGGTTCACTGGGCCGACGTCATCCTGGTCGCGACGCCGATCCGCTGGGGCTCGGCCAGCTCGCTTTATTTCAAGATGGCCGAGCGGCTCAATTGCGTGCAAAACCAGATCACGATCAGGAACCGGCTCCTCATTCGCGAAAAGGTGGCTGGATTCATCGTCACCGGGGGTCAGGACAATGTGCAGGGGGTGGTCGGCGGGCTCCTGACCTTTTTCGGCGAGCTGGGATTCCTGTTTCCCCAGTTCCCCTTCATCGCCCACTCGCGAGGGTGGTCGGCGGAAGACATGGAGAACAACGTCCGCCAGGTGCAGCAGAGCACCGACCTCAGAGAAGGCGCTGAGGCCCTGACGGATCGCGCGATTGAAATGGCCGCGGAGCTGCTGAAGGTTCCCTTCACGCACGACCATGTGGCCCGCGGCGGCCGCAAAGCCCATCACCTCGGATAAGGAGGATTGTGAGATGAGTACCGATCGCAGGGGGTTTCTGGGGGCGGTGGCAGGGGCTGGGCTGGTGCTCGGCGGGAAGACGGGAGAACCGACCTACCGGCCTACCCATCCTCAATCAGCCTGGGACGTCTCCTGGACCGCAAAGGTGTCCGGGTTACACCGCGCCGTCTTCGATTCGCCGGAGGTGTCCTCCGGCCTTGGGCTGGTGCGTACCATGGTATGGCTCAAGGATTATGGCGAGGTCTATGGCGCCAAACCGGCTGACATGAGCGCCGTGGTGGTGCTCCGCCACAACGCCATCTGGCTCGTCATGAACGACGAGTTCTGGGATCACCACGGTGTGGGAAAGCTCACCGCCATCAATGACCCGAAGACGGGTAAGCCCATCAAGCGGAATCCCTTCCTCGGACCCACCGTCTACCCCGACCTCCCGCCGGCAATAGCCGACCACGTGCTCACCAAGGTGCTGGGTACCGCCACGGTGCTGGCTTGCAACCTGGCCTTTCATGATGTCGTAGAGAAGTTGAAGGCCCACACCCGTGGCGATGCGGTCAAAGCGCGCGCCATGGCCATCGAGCACATGGTCCCGGGAATCATCCTGCAGCCGTCGGGCGTGTTTGCGGTGACGCGGGCGCAGGAAGCCGGCTGTCAGTATATGCTCGCAAGCTGAAAGGATCCGGAGCAGGCTGCAGCTTCGGCATCAACCTGCAAGTCAGGTTGAAACACCTCAACAGGAATTGGTTTCCATGAAGGCCCACGCATTTCCGGTGCTGGCGCTCCTCGTGCTGAGCCCATTGGCCACCGCCCGGTCACAAAGCGGCCACGATCATGCCGCCATGCACCCCGCCGGTGACTCTGGCTTCAAGGCGATGAAGTCCCGCGGCGCCCTCGCCATGGGGGTGGATCAGGATTGGTCGACCCACCGGTTCACTTCCCTGCGGGATGGAGGCCGGATCGAGCTGACCAGCGACGTGGACGACGGCGCGGCCATCGCGGGGATCCGGCGGCACTTTGCCGACATCGAGAAAGCGTTTACCGCGGGAGACTTCAGCACCCCGTCAACGGTCCACGAACAGAAGGTCCCCGGTACTAGCGTGATGAAGGCCAAGGCCGCCGTCATCACCTACCAGATGCGCGAAGTGCCTCGTGGCGCCGAGCTCCGCATCATCACCCGCGACAAGGCGGCCGCCGCGGCGATCCACCGATTTCTCCTTTTTCAGCGCACCGAGCACCACGCCGGACAATAGCCGCCGGCTCCGTTGACACCAGGGGACGTGGCGCCAAGGTTGCTCCAATCAGTCAGACCACGCATGGAGGCAGTATGGCCGGCGATCGGCGCAGTTTCCTGGGACGGTTCGCGGCCGGGGCGGTGGCAGCGGCCGGCGTAACGGGCATCGATGCTCGGCCGCTCGAGGCCGAGCCCCTTCTCCGGCCGGTCAGCGACAAGTGGGACATGTCCTGGATCGATCGCGTCCACGGCAAGTTCCGCGGTGTATTCGATTCACCCAAGATCGAGGACGGGGGTCAAATCTGGCGCGCGGCCACGTGGCGTGATCAGATCATCGAAGTCTACGGAGTGAAGGACCCCGATGTGAATCCGGTGCTGGTAATCCGCCACGGCGGCATTCCGCTGGTGATGAACGACGCCTTCTGGGCCCGCCACAAGATCGGCAAGAAGAACAAGATCAAGGACCCCGTCACCGGAAAGACCGCCGAGAGCAATCCGATCGGGGACTTCGAGGGCCGGAAGGATGTGCCGACCTGGATGGCGAATTCCTCCATCGCCCGGTTCACCGGGCGCGGTGGCATCGTACTGGCATGCAATTTTGCCTTTGGGTTCATGGTGCACCTGGAGTCCGAAACGGACAAGGAGCACGCGAAGGAAGCCCGGCAACGGGCACTGACCTATCTGCTGCCCGGCGTCATCCTGCAGCCCTCGGGGTTCTTCGGGCTCCTGGAGGCGCAGCGGGCCGGCTGCCACCTCTTCGCCGCGGGCGAATAGCGCCACCGTGGACGTCATCCGGGCGTCGATCCCGGTCTTCTTCGCGTTGATCGGGCTCGAGCTGCTGGTAGCAAGGGTCAGGCGCCGCCCCCTCTACCGGCTCGCCGATTCGATCAGCGATCTTTCCTGCGGAATCCTGAGCCAGCTCGCCGGGATCGCCATGGCGCTCGGCACGATTGCCGTCTTCGGCTGGGTGTCGAGCCACGCTTCGATCCAGCAGCTCCTTCCCCTGCCCCAGTGGATCAATCGCTCACCGGTCACCGCATCGGGGTTCGACCTTGCGGCCCTGGCCAGCTGGACCGGCGTCTTTCTCCTCGACGATTTTGCCTACTACTGGATGCACCGGTACTCCCACGAGGTGAATATTCTCTGGGCCGGCCACGTGGTGCATCACTCAAGCGAGGAATACAATCTCACCGTCGCGCTCCGGCAAAGCAGCCTGCATGGACTGATGAGCTGGCTCTTCTACATGCCGCTGGCCTTTCTCGGCGTTCCGGTAACGATGTGGTTCATCTGTCACGGACTTAATCTCATCTATCAATTCTGGATCCATACCCGCGTCGTGGACCGGCTCGGCCCCCTCGAGCTGGCCCTGAACACCCCCTCGCACCACCGGGTGCACCACGGGGTGAACCCGGAATACCAGGATCGTAACTACGCCGGGGTGCTGATCATCTGGGACCGGATGTTCAAGAGCTTCGAACCGGAGGTCGCGCCGCCGGTGTACGGCATCACCAAGCCGCTCAAGAGCTGGAATCCGGTGAAAGCCAACCTCCACGTTTTCGGGGAGATCTGGACCAATGCCCGCGCGGCGCGCACCTGGAGAAACCGCCTCCGATCGGTCTTCGGGCATCCTGGATGGCGGCCGCCCGAACTGGGACCGTCGATCGTTCCGGTTCCGGTGTCGGAAGACACCTTTCAGAAGTTCGAGTTGCCGGTACCCGCCGCCATCAGGTCGTATGCGCTGACCCAGTTCGTCGTGACGCTCCTCGGCGCGGTGGCGCTCCTCGACGCGGTGCCGCGGCTGGCGCCGGGGTTGTTGCTCGCGGGAGCTTTCTACGTGGTGCTCTCGCTCGCCAACATTGGTGGCATGCTCGAGGCCAGGAGCTGGGCGGGCCTCAGCGAAGTGATGCGGCTGGTGGTGCTCGGCGGCGTAGCAGGGGTGCTGCTGGCCGGCGGCGCTGGACCCTCATGGCTTCTGGCTGTGGCGCTGGGATTTGTTGTGGTGTCGGCGGTGTGGGTGCTGCGGATCAGACCGCTGTTGACCAGATCCGATGCGAGGGCGGTGATCGCGATGTAGGAGGGCTATCTCGGCACCACGAACAGCGTCGCCTGTGCCCTCCCGGTCTGGGGTTGCGCCTTCAGGTGCAGCAGCCCGGTAGCAGTGTCATAGAAAAACGTGTTTCCAATGCTGGCGTCCACCTCCGCAATAGAGGCTGCAGCACCGAGCGGCGCGCTGTTGTTGTAGTCCCGGATCACGTCGAAGGGCACGTTCGGGTAAGGCACGATGATCCGGATCCAGTCGCCCGCCCCGCTGCGCCGGAGGTAGAACTGGGGGCCGGTCGGGCGTGCCGCCGGCGTACTGCACCCGGTAGGTCCGTGAGGCCACCACCGACGACGACACGGTCTGCGGCTGCCCGGGAACCCCCACATAGGTGGCCTGCGCCGCGTCGTCCCGGATGATGCTGAGCGGGGCCACCACCTGGGCCGAGCCGCCGCGTACCTGGAACTGCACGAAGGGCGCCTGGCAGATCCAGGCGTTCCAAACGGCACGGTTGGTGCACGCCGGCGTGATCATCAGCGGGTTATTCGCCGCGACGTACGAACCCGCGGTGCCGGTAAGGGTTCCATCGCTGTCGAGGATGATCGCGGACCGATCGCCATCGTAGTTGGCGACCGGATTGTCGAGAAAGACGCTGTTCGAGTTGATGAACGTGAGCTGCTTGGCGTAGTTGGCCGGGTCGACCGGGAAACCGTTGGTGCGGTTGAAGCCCAGCGCGCTCATGGTCCGGGTCGGGGTGGAGACGTAGTCCACGAACGTCACCCGCTCCGCGCCGACCCGCCCGTCGTAGAACTCATAGCCCCGGACCGGGAATCCGGTCTGGAATCTGGTCCCGCCGCTGTTGGCGCTGGCGCCCACGAACACCGCATCCATCACGAACGTCTCGTTCGACGCGAAGGTCGCCCCGATCATGTTGTCGGCGAGCATGGCATTGGTGAGCCTGAGCTCGGTACCCCTGAGCCAGACCCCGCGCCCGCGGTGCTTGTAGGCAGTGAAATTCCTGAAGTACGCCGTGACGGACGGCGAGCTGCTCCCGGGCACCTGCCGTGGGGAGTAGTGCACCGTCTCGGTGTTGCCGTCCGGCATCGGGCCATGGTCGACATTGAGGCCCGTGTTGCTGTTGGAGTGCGCCACATTGTCACTGAACTCGCGCAGTGGCGTTTCCCGCGGCTTGAGCGGCGACCCGGACGACAGCCCGGTGGGCGACGCGGGGAAGGCAAACCAGAATCCGAATCCACGCGATCCCGCCGCGACGTTCCGGCGGTAGGTATTATCGGGGTTGGTGATCCAGTAGGTGGCCGGATTCACATCGGACGGAAGCAGCGCCTGCCCTGCGGCGGGGGTTCGGGTGAGCATGCCCAGGTTGTCTTCGAACAGGTTGCCGGTCTCGCCGCCGTCTTCCAGGAAGTAGCCGTGGCCGATATTGTCGAAGCAGACGTTGCCCTGCACCATCGCGTTGCTGCTCCCATGCACCGTGACGCAGCGGTTGAAGCTCTTCCACACGCTGCTGCCCCTGAAGTACTGTCCATCCACCGGCCCTTCCATATGCCAGTGCATCGGGTAGCGGGCGAGCACCTTCATCTGGCCCATGCGGGTCAGCTCGATTCCTTCCACGTGGAGCACACCCCCCTGCGTCGCGAGCACATGTCCGCCGAACTGAGAGGCCAATGACGCGCTGTCTCCCTGGATCACGATGTTGCGGCTCAGCAGGCCGACCTCGGCGCGTTCGTCAAGCGTCTTCCCGGCAAAGGTCTGCAGCATGCCCCAATGGCTGTTTCGCAGCCCGGTCTTGAGCGTGACGGTGTTGCCGGAGACCGCCGTGATGAAGACCTCCTCGGCTTGCAAGGGATCGAGATCGGTCGAGGCCACCGCGATATGGTCCCCCGCGCGCCAGGCCATCGGCCGGTCCAGCACCAGCTGGGTGGCGCCCGCCGCCGCCGTCGCGGCCAAGCGAGCCCAGCCGGCCCGCCGCTCACCGTGCAGCTCCAGCGTGCCGCCCAGAATGCCGAACACCTTCGCGCCGACGCCCTGAATGTTGTCGGTCGAGGGGCCCGTCAGCGTGATGACCGCTCGATGTGCGAAAGGCTGGGCGTCGGTTCCGATTTCGAACCGGCCCCGAACGATGATCCAGCCGGACGTGAGGTTGAGATCTCTCTCGTCGAAGGAGAGCGTGCCATCGACCGTCAGGCTTCCCAGCGCCGGCGGGCTGATATCCATCATCACCGTCTTCCCCGCAGGGATCACCACCGAGGCGCCGGGGCCCGGAATTGATCCACCCGGCCAGGTGGACGCGTCGGACCAGCGGGTGAACGCCGGCGGGGGAGGTGGAGGCGGCGGAGTCGGGTCCGTGCTCTCGGTGGTACAGCCGGCCAACCCAACCAGCGAACCCACGAGGAACAGGCAGGATGCGAGGGAGGAACGCATGGGCGCCTCGGGCGTGAAACCGCGGATGTAACGGTGTTCCGGGATAATAGGTCTGGCAGAGAGTTCCCGGAAGCTTCCCATCAGCATAATCCACGCCTCGCCCGAGTGCGGTGCGTTGCATCACATTCCTCCCAACGCCACTCGCTGCAACCGGTTGCCCGAGTCCCAACCAGAGGACCCGATGGACCGGCGCCTGGAAGCCCGGACCAGGATCGTGGTTCGGGGCCGACGATGGTGGCAAGGCGCACAACCAGAGCATCGGCACATCCTCAGGGGCGCGGCGCATCGAAGGACGTGATCAGCAGTGCGAGCTCGCAGGGCCGCTCCTCGTGGATGTGATGCCCCGACTGATCAACCAGCCGCATCGAGAACACCGGCAGACTCCTGGACAGCAGACCCACTTCATCGGACTTCGGTCCACCTTCGTGCGGGGCCGCGCCGAGGACCAGAAGCACCGGCAGGCGTATCTGACTCAGTCGCGGGGCAAGCATTGTGCGGTCCCGGGCATCGACCATTCGCAGGTACCCCTTGAGCGTCCGGTCGAGATCCTGCGCCACGCCCCGGGAATACCCGTCGATCACCTCATCGGTGATCCATCCCGGATCGGCGGAGGACTTGGCCAGCGACTTCCGCAACTGTTTCCGGATCAGCGCCTGTCCCCCGAACATCTTGACCCATGGAGCGAAAAGCATGGCCCGGCGGAACCCGGGGGTGGCCGCTTGCTCCGCGGCTCCGCCTTCCAGCAGCACGACGCCGCGCACCAGCTCGGGCCGGGCGAGCGCAAGGCGGAGCGCGATGGACCCGCCCAGCGCGTGTCCCATCACCAGCGCCTGCCGGATTCCCAGCGTGTCCAGGATTGACGCGACCCGACCGGCCTGCGTCTCGAGGGAGTAGTCCGCCCGCTCGGGACGGCTCGAGGTGCCCATGCCGAGCGGCTCGACGATGACGACCCGGTGTCCGGCGGAAACGAGGAGCGGGGTCAGCCGGCGGAATGCGAACGCCGACCCGGCAAGTCCGGGAATCACAACCAGCGTGACACCCTCCCCACTCACTGTCACCGTGAGTGACTCGGCAGGGGTCACCGGGATGCGCAGGACCCCCGAGGTGTCGGTAACGAGCGCGAGTGATACCAGGAGCGTGAGCATGTGGCCTCCAAGACAAGGTTGCGTCACAGAGCGAGGGGAACCGACTCCGTAAGCGGAAGCGCGAGCCCCTGGCGGCGCCGGCGGCGGTAGGCCGCGCGGGCCAGCCCGAGACCCACGAAGACGGCGGGGATCACGGCAAGCCACCCCAGGATTCGCGCGTCGAGATGAATCCACATCCCCAACGACGCCAGCACCCAGAATCGGGGGAAGCGGCCCAGTCCCATTGCCAGAAGCCATGGGCGAACCGGGTACCGGGCCAAGGGTGCCATGATCCGGATGGTCCAATCCGGAAGCGGCGACCAGGAGATCAGCCAGGTCACCAGAAACGGCCGCCGGTTAAAGAGGGCAACCAGCTTGAGCAGCCGGGGATCGTTTGTCAGGCGGTCCAGTGCACGCCGGGCCAGGAGGTCCCGGAAGAGCTGATAATTGAGGTACTCCGCCACGAGATTGGCCGCCGTACCGATGAGCGCAAGGAGGACCGGGTAATAGACTCGCCCAAAGAGGATCAGGATCGGCTCGTAGGTAGCCGGAAGAAGGGGAGACGCCGGCCCGTGCACCCAGACGCTTGCCAGCGCAAAGGCGACCAGTCCTCCGGCCCAGGGCAGCAACAAGACCAGCGGGATGCCGATCAGCCCGATTCCACCGGATAGTCGGATCAATCCATCCCAGGCGGGGGTCCCGCGCCGGATCAGGAGCGCGCGCAGGATCGCCCTCACGCCACCCCGCGGAACGCCGCGGTGAATCCCGCCGGCAGTTCCGCCGGGGTCCCCATTCCAGGTGCGCGTGGTCTCCATGGCGTTCTATCCCCGCTGTGAGATGGTGAGCCCCGACCCTCAGGTCTCCTTCCCCACCTTCGCCTCACGCCGTGACCCGGTAATGGCCCTCGCCGTGACCTGGCCTTCTCCCGTTCTGGAGGACCCTCACACTCGAGCTCGACACCATCGGCGCTGGAGATCGCGTAGGTCACGGAGCGGGGCATAGCCGAGTCACGGCGGACTCCGATCGTTGTTCCGAACCTTCGTCCCGGAGTCGTCATGTCCCGCTTGTTCCCCGTATCCGGCGCGGTACCGAGCCATCCCGCAGCTGCGCCAGTGTCTGGAGTTGTGCGTGGGTCCACCCGAGTGATCCGGCCCCCCGTCGGGGCCAACCTGGGAGTCCGGAGTGACGCCGCGGTGACGCGGCGTACTCGGATCGGGTCGGAGCAGGACATCGTTGCGGCGGTCCTCGCCGCGCGGGATGGCCATCACAGCATCCGCGCCGTGGGTTCCCGAGGCTCGAAGAACGACTGTTTCCTCACGTCAGGCTCGACGCTCCAACTCGATCGCTACGATAAGGTGCTGGCGGTTCAGGGCGACCTCGTGGTTGCCCAGGCCGGTATCACGATCGGCAAGCTCAACGAAACGCTCCGACGCCACGGCCTGGCGTTGCCGACTGTTGGCGAGTGGGCCGGCGCCACCCTCGGTGGAGCGGTGGCCACCGGCACACACGGGGGCTCCGGCACCCACGGCATCCTGGCCAGCTCGGTGCGAGCGCTGCGGCTCATCACCGGGAAGGGTCAGGCGCTGGACCTGGACCGCGGGAGCGAGCTATTCGATCACGCCGCCGTCTCCCTGGGGATGCTGGGTGTCACCTCGACCCTGACCCTTCGGTGCGTCGAGCACTTTCACCTCGCGCTGGAGATAGGTGTCGTGCCGCTCGACCAGTATCTTGGCTCGCACGCCACCGAGAATCGCGCCAACGAGTTTTACAGCGCGGTGTGGGTTCCGGCCGCACGCCGCGTGATCACTTTCTCGGGGAATCGGACGCCGGGACTCAGGGGGCGTCGTCGACGGATGACGCGATTCGGCCCCCGGACATTCCTCCTGAGCGCCCTCTCCCAGCGAGTAGCACTGCCAGAATCCCTGGGTCGGTGGCTGCCCGGCACCGCCGTGGACGAGGTCGGCCCGATGCTGAGCCCGATCTCATACGGGCCCGGGCGGCTGCGCCTCCTCCGTTCGCTGGGTCGACAGTGGAAAGCCGTGGAGTTTGCCGTGCCGTTGTCGCGGGCCGGTGAGTCCATCACCCTCTTCGACCGATTCATGGAGGATCATCGAGGTGCGTTCACTCATCCGATCGGTTTCCGGGCCACGCCCCGCGACACGTTCTCCTTGAGCCCGTGCTACGGCCGGGACACGTTCTGGTTCGACATCTTCTTCCGTGACAACGAAAGGCTTGAACGCGAGCTCGGGCATTTGTTCGAGGCGCTCGACGCCCGCTGTCACTGGGGCAAGCATATCGGGCTCTCGCCCGCGCACCTCCAAGGGCAATACCCGCGCTGGGATGGGTTTGCCGCTGCCCGGACGCGGCTCGACCCAGACGACATTTTCGCCAACTCTTTCACCCGCCGGTTCGGACTATGAGTCTCCAGGTTCAGTGCGCGGTAACCGGCGCGAGCGGCTTTATCGGCGGGGAGATCCTTCGACGGCTTGTGCCCGGAGGGGGGGTTCGGGCGCTGTTTCGCAACCGCGGCGGCCGGAGTACCCGGTGGACGGAGCGAGGGTGCGAGGTCGTGCATGGCGATCTCGACGATACGCGAGCCCTTGCCGGGCTGTTAGAGGGTGTCGACATCGTCTATCACAGTGCCGCCGCCATGGGAAAGGGCGACCCGCGCACCAGCCACAGGGTAAACGTCGCGGGTACCGAGAACCTGGTTCACGCGGCGCTGAAAGCGGGGGTTCGGCGCTTCGTGTATCTCAGCTCCATCTCGGTGTATGCGGCCACCCGGCGGGCGGATAACACGATCACCGAGGAGACTGAGCCGGAATTCATCGATCAACTCAACGCCTATGGAAATACGAAGTATGGCGGCGAGCTCGCGGTGCGGAGGATCGCCGGCGACAACGGCCTGCCATTCACCATCATCCGGCCGACCAACGTGTATGGCCCGGGATCGGGACCCTGGTTCGCCCAGTTCGAGCGGATGCTCCGTCGGCTGCCGGTCGCGATCGGCGACTTCCCCATCGACGTCGTGTACGTGGACGATCTGGTGGAGGCGATCGTTCAGGCCGGCGCCTCTCCGCTCGGTGCAAATGAGGTGTTTCACATCGGGCACGAGATGGTGAACATGAATCAGTTCATCCTCCGGGTGGCCCGGGTAACCGGCCAGCGAGCATGGACACTCCCGCGCGCAGTCGACCGGCTGTTGCGCCACGGTATCAATCGCGCCTATCGGATCGCCACCGGAAAGCACATGTCAATGTCCCTCGTGCATCCGGCATGCTACCCCCATACCAAAGCGACCCGGACCTTTGGCTATGCGCCCTCCGTCGCGCTGGCAGACGGGTTCGCCAGCCTGACCAAGTGGTACGAGGGGGGCGGACTTCCCGGGTAGTTCTCGCTCCGGATTGCGAGGCTATGCGGTCCGGCCTACGTTCCCCGCCATGCTCGAGCTCCGAACCCTGGGTGTGGCCGACCTCCGAACCCGGGACGGCGCCGAGCTGACCGCCGTGGTGCAGCAGCCCAAGCGCTTTGCCCTGCTGGCCTACCTGGCCATTGCCGCTCCCTCCCGTTTCGTCCGTCGCGACACCCTGCTTGGCCTGTTCTGGCCTGAGCTCGACGCCGAGCATGCCCGCTCGGCGCTCCGGCGCTCGCTCTATTTCCTCAGGCACTCGGTCGGCGACGAGGTGGTGGTCGGTCATGGAGGCGAGGAGGTCGGCACTGCGCCCGGATTGCTCTGGTGCGACGCCGTGGCGTTCCGCGACGCGCTCGCGGCCAGGAATCCGGCCGCGGCGCTGGAGCTCTATCGGGGGCACCTGCTCGAGGGGTTCTACGTGGCAGGGGCTCCCCAAGCGGAGGACTGGCTCGACCGCGAGCGCGTGCGCCTCAAGGAACTGGCCCTCGATGCGGCTCGCACCCTGGCCCGCAAGGCGCCCGACACCGAATCGCGAATCCGCTGGGCCCGTCGTGCGGTGGATGTATCGGGCGGTGACTCGGAAGGTGACGAGGAAATGCTGGCGTTGCTGGCACCGAAACGGACGCCTGTTTCGTCTCGGCCTGCGGCCGCACCGCCCGGGCCCGCGGCGCCCTCCGACCCCGATCTCCTGGCCATTTGCCCCTTCACCGTGCGCGGCGGACCCGGCCTCGCATTCCTCTCCGAAGGAATCGTGGATCTCCTGGCGACCAAGCTCGACGGCGCGGGAAGCCTCCGGGTAGTCGAGCCTCGCCTGGTCCTGTCGGGCGTCACCAACGCCGGAGAAGTCTGGACCGTTGCCCGGGGCCGCTGGATGGCCGAACGGGCCGGTGCGAGCGCCTTCGTGCTTGGCAGCGTTGTCGAGCTGGCCGGACGACTGGAGGCCAGTGCCGCGCTCCATGGATCGGATGGGACGGTCATCGCCCGCGTCGAAGGACGCGCCGAGGGCGAGTCCGGTCTCTTCGAGCTGGTGGACGAGCTGGCCCGGCGACTGCTCGCCGCGCGGCACGCTGGGAGCAGTGATCGCCTGGCCCGCCTCGCTGCGCTGACCACCGAGTCGATTTCCGCGCTCAAGTGCTGGCTCGAGGGAGAGCGGGCCTTCCGGCTGGCCCGGCACCTCGAAGCGGCCGATGCCTTCCAACGTGCCACCGACGCCGATCCGTCGTTCGGGTTGGCCTGGTACCGGTTGGCCGCGGCCCTGGCCGCCTGCGCGTTGATTGGACCAGCGCGTAACGCCTCGGCCCGCGCCTTCGAACACCGCTCCCGCCTGTCCGAACACGACCGCCTGTTGCTGGAGGCACAACATGCCTGGATCACGGGCCAGAGCGCCGAAGCGGAGCGGCACTATGCGTCACTGGTGACGGGGTGGCCCGAAAGTCTGGAGGGATGGTTCCTGCTCGGCGACGTTCAGTTTCACAGCAATCCCTACCGGGGCAAGCGGGTCGGCCTGGCGCGTCCCGCGCTCGAGCGCGCCTTGGCGCTGGACCCCCTGCACCTCGGCGCCCTGACCCAGCTCGCCAGGATCGCGGCGCTCGAGGGCCGCTCGGAGGACCTCGCCGCGCTGGTGCGGCGCGCGCTCGACGCAAGCCCGGGCGGCGACCAGGCCCTGGGACTCCGGGCGCTCGCCGCCTTCACCCTGGGCACCGAGGCCGAACAGACGGCGATCACCCGAGAGCTGGCGGGCGCGCGGGGCCTCACCATTGCGCGGACTTTTTCGGATGTGGCCTTGTATTCCGGGAAT
>JANNGX010000174.1:0-2892 GCA_031404115.1 Gemmatimonadales bacterium
GTGGCCACCACCGCGTCGAAGGTCTCCGGGGGAATCCTGAGGTCCTCCAGCGAGTCGGGCGAGACCTCCACTTGGGAGAGCGCGGTGCATCGACACCGTACCTCCAGCCGCCGCCGCATGTGTCGATCTGGCTCCACCAGGACCAACCGATGCACGGTCGAGGGGTAGTGAGCTAGGTTCACGCCAGTGCCCGCCCCGACTTCCAGCACGGTTCCCGCCAGGTCATGAAGCAGGTCAGCGCGCCACCGATCGAGGCAGAGGGCTTCACTCCGCCACATGACTCGGTCGTAGATCGCGGCCATCAACCACGGCATGTCAGCCTCGTCCTGATCTCGGCCCTACACCAGCGTCCCGGTGAGCAACCTAACGAAGCGCGCTTCTGCTGCGGCGCGCCACTGGATTTTAGCACCGCTGGCCTGAACTTGACCGCGCCGTCGGCAGCAAGCGCTGGTTAGGTTGCAATCACGGTCAGTGGGCGCAGGGGTTGGACGAAGATCCCTCTCGTGTGTCGACAAGGCTCGCTGCAAACGTGGTATCCGCCTTGGCAATGGTCTGGCTCAATTGCAGCAAAGTCTCTGAATCGTGCCACGCCGCCACCGTGATCTGGGCTCCGGCGGAATCGGTCTGTGACATGGTCGCGGGACCCAAGTCCGGTTGATACTCCGCAATGCGGGCGGCTAGTGTCTTGTCCGGAAGATAGATGAAATGAAATGCGCAGACTCGCCGATCCTGGGTGAGCGCGACAAATATCGCTTGCGTGTCGCCGAGTTGGACCGGCTTGCCATCAACGCGGTCTAGTCGATACATGCCGGGCCGGAGCTCGATCCCTAGCCGCGAAGCGGACGCAAATGGGTCGCCAAGACGGACCATCCCGTACGGAGCCACGTCGATATAGCGAAAAATGGGCGCCCTTCGGCTGCCTGGAGCCTTGGGAGAATCGCTGCCGCCACAACCAGCGAGGAGTGCCAGGGCTATGAAGAAGCGGAGTGACGCTGTATTCATCGGAGTCGCGCCTTGGCCACTTGCAGGAGTTGCAACCTAACTAGGATTGGACCCGCACCCATTCCGCTGGCCTCGTCCAACAATCTACCAAACTGTGTGCCGGCGCAGGATAAACGGCCAACCTTGCTCCCCGAGGGCACGTCAGGCTCTGCAAGCCCAGCCGTCTTGAGCCGAGCGGCTCTCTTTCCCGGTATCCCCCGTCCAGACCCCCCGGAGAGGCCGGAACGGGCATGAAGTGCGATTTATGCTGCCCCTAGAGCGGCACTTACTCCTTAGGCTGCGCGTCGACACGGTCCCTGGTCTCGAATCGAAGAAGAAGTCGAGGGCTAGCACATCTACGAACCCGGACACCCTTTCCTCCCGTAAGAAAACAAGAAGAACCGGGAGCCCGTTCCCCTGGACTCCCGGTTCCCCCCCAGCCTCGGCGCCCCCCACACCCGGCAGGGACGCCGACCCCCGCGCCATCACGCCGCGGGGGCGACACCGCCGGCACTCGGCGGAACCACCCCGTCGTCGGGCTTCGGAACCACCTTCGCCCGCGACGGACCCGGCACGTTGCTGGCACTCACCCACGCCGCCAGCAGCTCGCCGTCATTCCGGAACCGGTAGCGCACCAGTCCGTCCAGCAGCCGGATCCGCTCCGTGATCTCCAGCGAAATGCCGTGCATCTCCGCCACGGCACCCACGTGAGCCCGTTTCCCAGCGCTACTCGCCTCGCTGGTCGCCTCGAATTCCTCGACCGCCTTGCCGAGGTCCTCGAGCAGCGTCTCCGACATCCCCTCGCCCACCAGCACATCCTTCTGTGCTTCCGCCGTGGCCAGCATGCCCTTGGCGGCAGTGAGGAAGGCCAGGTGGGTCCCGTTACCCTGGGGGAACTGGAACTGCTCGCCCAGCTCCTTCCGGCCCTTCGCTGCCACCACGCCCACCCGGATCAAGTGGCGGAGGAGCTCGAACTGCAGCGCGTGCCGGAGCTCCTGCCGGCGAGCGCTCGCCGCGCGGGCCACGATGGTGCCCTCGCGTTGCTGGGCCACCAGCACCTGGGCGCGAGCCAGGATCTGTTCGAAGCGGGCGAGCGCATTCGCGTAGCTCGCCCCCTCCAGGGAATGGGCCCGGAGAAACTCCCGGACCCGCGCGCCGGTTTCCAGCGTCCTGCGTACCACGGTGTTCATACGGCCTCCTGCGTTGCCGGTCACGGCTACCGGGGAACCGCGCCGAGTCGACATCGGGAATAACCCGCTCGGCCGTTCAACCCGGTGGCGGCCGACGCCGGACCGGAAAAGCGTAGGTCGTGCCACGATCGTGAGCCCGACCCGGTCGCTCGGCATCTCAGCGGGAAAGCGGCACCCGTCAACCGGGTCGAAACCATTGTGGGACAAGACGATTCCTCCGGCGCCCGGGTCGCGGAGCACACTGGCCGGGACGCGGCGCCCACCGGCGCAGCCGCGCGAGACATGCGCGTGATTTGTCCTCCTGTTGGGACAGTCGTCGGGGCACGGTGTCCGCGATTTGGACACTCGCGTGTTGGCGGGGGAGATCAGAGCTCGATCGTGCGGCTCCCGGGTCGGATCGCGCGGCAGGGAAGGGCAGTCGCTCGATGTGCGAGCGCGGTCGGCACGCCTTACGCCCCGGTCGCCCGGGTCGTTGAGCCGGTCGGGGGAGGTCCGGCCGCAGACGGGCACCATCTCACCCGGGTCGCCTGGTCACCGCTTGATCTTGGCCAGAAGCTCGACGAACCAGTGCTCGGCGTAAACCGCCCCGGTCGCCCCGGCAGCCTCGCGAATCATCACGAAGCGCCCATCCGCTGCCACGTCGTACTGCGGGTGGTTGCGGGCCCGGCGGTACCCCTCCACCGAGAAGAGCGCCCGCGGACTCCCGATACTAAACGACGGA
>JANNGX010000175.1:0-6616 GCA_031404115.1 Gemmatimonadales bacterium
TCCCGACTCGAGCTTCGAGAAGGTCGCGGTGACGAGCGAGGCCGGCGCCAGCATGAATTTGGGCTTGGCCGACCCGAACACCGCGCCACCACGCCGGAGGGCGGCCTGCATCGGGCTCAGCGGCTCGAAGGAGACCCGGCCCGTGGTCTGGCGCTGGACCACCAGCACTTCGTTCTTGTCGAACCAGTCGATCAGCGCCCTCGCCGCGTCTTCCGGGTCTCCCAGCACGACCCGGTACGCGCTCACCTCGGACGGCCCCACCACGCGCCCAGTGAGCCCGGCGGCGGCCGGCGCCACGATTTCGGTGGCCTGCTCGAGCATCGCCTGCTGGAGGTAGCGCCCCGGGATCCCGACTTCCTTGCCCAGCGCCACGACATCGTCGGGCGTGAGGCCATCGCCCACGTCGGCCTCACCGGCCTGGAGCTCCGCGGCCCGCTGCATGATCCGCTCGAGCGCGGCGCGGTCGATCCGCTTTTCGGGAAGGTCAGGCATAGGCTTCGACGATCACGGCGATGCCCTGTCCGCCGCCGATGCAGGCGCTGCCCAGGCCGTACTTCGCGCCGATGCGACGGAGGGTGTGCAGGAGGTGCACCGTGATCCGGGTGCCGGAGGCGCCGAGGGGATGACCGATTGCCGTCGCGCCGCCTTCCACGTTGGTCTTGCAGCGGTCGAGGCCGAGCTCCTTTTCCACCGCCAGGTATTGCGCGGCAAAGGCCTCATTCACCTCGACCCGGTCCATCTGCGCGAGCGTCAGCCCGGCGCGTTCCAGCGCCTGGCGCGCCGCGGGGGCGGGGCCGATCCCCATGATCTCCGGCGGAACGCCGGCTACACCCCACGAGACCAGCCGTCCGATCGGCTCGAGGCCCCGCTCTTCCGCGAAGGCCCGCGAGGCCACGATGCACGCGGCCGCCCCATCGGCGATGCCTGAAGAATTTCCGGCGGTCACCACGCCGTCCTTCTTGAAGACGGGCGCCAGCTTGGCCAGGCCCTCGGGCGTCGTGTCGGGGCGCATGTGCTCGTCGGCCGCCCACGGCTCGGTCTGTTTGGTCTTGCGGTTGGTCAGCGGCACCGGGCAGAGCTCGTCGGCAAACCATCCGGCGCCCCACGCGTCCCTCGCGGCCCGCTGGCTCCGGAGCGCGAAACCATCTGCCTCTTGGCGGGAGATCCCGTATTTGACCGCCAGGTTTTCCGCGGTGATGCCCATCGGGCAGCCGCACAGTGCATCGGTGAGCCCCTGCCAGAGCAGATCTTCCAGCGGAGGGGACTGGCCCAGCTTGACCCCCCACCGGACGCCGCGAACGACGTGGGGCGCCTGACTCATCGATTCCGACCCTGCGGCCAGCACGACACGCGATTCTCCCAGCAGGATCTGCTGTGCCCCCTGCACGATGGCCTCGAAGCCGGACCCGCACAGCCGGTTGACGGTCAGGGCCGGAGTTTCTATCCGGCAGTCGGCCTTGAGCGCCACGTGCCGGGAGATGTAGGCGCCGTCCGCCGAGGTCTGCATGGCGTTGCCCAGCACGATGTGATCGACATCCGTCGCGGCGATGCCGGCGCGCTCGATGGCCGCCCGGGCCGCGACGGTCCCCAAGTCGGTGGCGGAGAGATCCTTGAGGGAACCGCCGAAACTCCCGAATCCGGTTCGAACGCCGGAGAGGAACACGATGTCGGGACGGGATGCCATGAGCTGCTCTCGGTCAGGTGTAGCTGAAGGGATCCTTCACCGGTGCACCGCAGGTGATGCAGTGCCGCCACTCCGAAGCGAGCTCGGTGTTGCATCGGGCGCAGGTGAAGGGAATGAGCCGCTTGCCGCACCAGGGGCAGAACACCACCTGCCGATCGGCAGGAACCGCATGTTTGCAATGCAGACAAGAGCCCATGAGGGAGGTCGGTGGGGACGCGGCGGGCACGTCGGGTGGGGCGGGCGGGGTGGGCGTGATCTTGTCCGCCTTGACCGTCTTGCCCGCCCTGACCGCACCGTCCGTCCTGTCCGCCCTGTCCGCCCTGTCCGCCCTGTCCGCCCCGTCGTCGACGATCTGAGCCGCCGCCATCGAGGTGATCTGGACGGTGGCGGTGGCCACCTCGTCGAGGACCGCGAGGTCGGGAGTGGCCTGGGCCAGTTCCTTCCGGCACCGCTCGGCCGCTTCGGCGGGCACCGTCTTTACATACCCGCGCTCGCCGGCCACGAGGCGGAGCAAGACGGTCTCGTAGTCTTCCACGCTTTCGATGCCCAGCGCGCGACGGTGGGTCCGGTAGGGAAGCACCGTTTCCCGAAGGGCGGCCACCTCCACCGGGCGATGTACCCCTTCCTTGCTCGCGCCGAGCTGTTCCACGAGGCGTCGGGCAAAGCGGGTCAGCTCGTCCACGCGTCAGCCTCCAAAGGGTACCGGTACGAAATCGAGGTCGAGCGGAAATCGTTCGCCCCTTCCCAGCCGCTCTTCCAGCGTGAGAAACGCTCCATCCGGATCATAGTCGGAGTACTGTCCCGCCGCCCGCTTCCGATCGAGCCACGCGGGAAAGCCCGACGCGACGAATCCGCCCGAGGTTTCCTGGGCCTTGGCCGCCCGGACGGCGAGATCGTTGGCGTACTCGTTCTTGGGATGGCCGTTGTGGCCCCGCACCCAGGCCAGCTGAGTATCGTGGAGTGCCAGTGACTGGGAGAGCGCCCGCCAGAGCTCCACGTTTTCCAGCGCGCCGCCCTTTCGTTTCCAGTCTTTGGAGATCCATCCCGGCAGCCACTCCCGGACGCCCTTCACCAGGTATTCCGAGTCGGACACGATCAGCACCCGAAGCCGGATGCCCTTGCCTGCCAGGATCTGGAGCACGCCGATCGCGCCGGCGAGCGCCATCCGGTTGTTGGTGGTGTCGGGGGCGTGACTGAAGAAATCGCGACGCACCAGCCCCCGCGGCGTCCGGGTCTCGATGAGCCCACCGGTGCCGCCGGGCGTGGCGCCTTCCTGACCGTTGCCGAGGCAGCTTTCGTCGAGATGGACGACGGCGCGCGCGGTCATGGCAGCACCTGGAAATCGTCCAGGTCGTTGAGATCGAAACGGAGTTCCTCGCCGGTCATCGGCAGCAGACCCACCAGCGCCTCGGACGGGCCGTGGTGCAGGATGCGCCTGGCCACCACCACGTACTCGGTGCCCCGACGCATGAGCATGACCCGGCGACCAAGCCGGGTCGCGTGCTCGAGCTGCTCCATACGTTGCGGGGTCCAGCGCACTGTTCCCATTCCGCTTCCGGTTCCGTTACTGTTACGCCGCGCCGCGCACGACCGAGAGGCCGCTGCTCGCGGGCAGGATTTCGCCGATGACCGCGGCGCCGGGGGTGCCCTCGGCGTCGAGCGCCGTGAGCAGCGCGTCGAGCCGGTCGGGCGTCACGGCGAGCAACAAACCGCCCGAGGTCTGCGCGTCGGTGCAGATGAACCGCTCGGCTGGCGTGAGCTCGGCCGACCAGGCGGCGCGCGCGGCGTCGTGGTTTCGCTGGGTGCCGCCCGGCACGCAGCCCACCGCGGCGAGCTCGAGCGCCTGCGCCAGCACCGGAAGACGGGCGACGTCGATGCGGGCGCCGACACCGCTGGCGGCGAGGATGTTGCCCAGGTGTCCCAGCAGCCCGAACCCGGTGACGTCGGTGGCGCAGCGAACTCCGACCGAGGCCGCCGCGCGGGCCGCGCCGTCGTTCAGCGCCGTCATGCTTGCCACCGCGGCGGCGAGCCCCGACTCGGGAAGCAGATCCCGTTTCAGCGCCGTGGTCAGGATACCGGTGCCCAGGGGCTTGGTGAGCACCAGCCGGTCGCCGGGGCGGGCGGCGGTGTTGGTGAACATCCGATCGGGATGCACCTCGCCCACCACGGCGAGGCCGAATTTGGGCTCGGGATCGTCGATCGAGTGCCCACCCAGCATCAGGCATCCCGCCTGCCTGGTGACTTGTGCCGCGCCGCGCAGCACCTCGCCCAGGATCTCAAAGGGCACCTTGCCGCGGGGCCAGCCGACGAGATTGAGCGCGAAGAGCGGCCGGCCGCCCATGGCGTAGACATCGGACATCGCGTTGGCCGCGGCGATCGCGCCCCACGACGCCGGGTCGTCCACGATCGGGGTGAAGAAGTCCACGGTGGCGACCAGCGCCCGGTCGGGGGAGAGGCGGTACACCGCCGCATCGTCCCGGGTGGCGGCATCCACCAGCACGTTGGCGTCGTCGATCGCCGGCAGGTGCTTGAGTACCTCGGCCAGATCCGCGCTGCCGAGCTTGCAGCCGCAGCCAGCGGCGTGGGAGAGAGAGGTCAGTCGGATGCTCGTCATGTGGCCAGGGAGTGACAGGTGACCGGGCTCCTGGCTCTGGGGACGGCGCTTGTGTTGGGCTTTCTCCATGCCCTCGAAGTCGACCACATGGTGGCGGTCACTGCTTTTGTCAGCCGGCGTCCCACGGTGCCGGCGGCGCTGGCATTCAGCCTTCGCTGGGGTCTGGGGCACTCCCTCGCCGTCTTCGCCGCGGGAGCGATTCTGCTGGCAACCGGCCTGCGCTGGTCGCCAGGGCTCTCGGGAGTCCTCGAAGCGGCGGTCGGCGTGGCGCTCGTGGCGGTGGGAATCTGGTCGCTTCGCACAGCCCGGAATTTACACCCGCAGGACCCGGGGGAGCACGGCGAGCACCGGCACGGAATCACCTCGATCGGGCTGCTGCACGGGCTGGCCGGCAGCAGCGCCGTGGTGGCCCTGATTCCGGTGACCCTGCTCGAGGACAACTGGCTTGGGCTGGCCTACCTGGTGCTCTTCGGAGCCGGGGTCACCGCGGGGATGATGGTCTTCGCGCTGGTGGCGGCCATGGCAATCCGGAAAACCGCCGGTGAATCAGGCCTTTGGACCCGAAGGGTGGCATCGTACGCCGGGATCGCCAGCGCAGGGGTTGGGCTCTGGTGGATCGGGCGTGTGGTATTCGCGGAATAGAATCGTCTACCTTGGTGGAACTACTCAGTCCTGAGGCGTGCGTCCCCCGGAGGTCTCCATGCAGCGTCAGCTTCTGCTCCCCCTGGCCGGGGCCGTCCTGGCCTTGGCGGCGTGCGGCTCGATCACCGGGTCCAGGACCGGCACTACCAACATCCCGCAGGAGCCGGGCGGCACTCCGGTGCAGGCCGCGACGGTCGAGGTTCAAGACAACTACTACAACCCGTCGAATCCGTTGATCGCGGTGGGCGGCACGGTGACCTGGACCTGGATCGGCAACGGCCATAGCGTCACATCGGACGGAACACCGGCGTTTACCCCCAATACGCCGATCAGCAATGCCCCCCGCACGCTGGGTCCGGTGGTGTTCGCCACAGCGGGTACCTACAGCTTCCATTGCACCGCGCATGGCGTGGCTGGGAGCTACGGCACCGGCACCATGACGGGAGCGGTCTTCGTCCGCTAGCTAGCGCCGCTTCTTGGCCTTCTTTGCCGGCTTCTTCCGAGCCGGCGCCTTCTTCCTGGCGGCCTTCCGGGCCGGTTTCCTGGCGGACTTCCTTGCCACCTTCCGAGCCGGTTTCCGGGCCACCTTCTTCTTGGCCGCTTTCCTGGCAGGCTTTTTCTTGGCGGGCTTTTTCTTGGCCGCGGCCTTCCGGGCCGGCTTCTTGGCGGCCGGCTTGGCCACTGCCTTGGCCGCGGGCTTAGGCACGGGCTTGGGCGCGGGCTTGGCCGCCGGCCTGGGCGCAGCTGGGGCCGGCGCCGGCTTCATGACCGGAGGCGGTGGGGGAGGCGGGGGCGGGGGTGGGGGGGCCGGGGTGGACGAAGGCATGGGATCCATCCACCCTGATCCGGACCAACCCATTTCCGATTCCTGAAACGCGGCCATGCTTGCTTCCTCCGGCTGCTCGGTTGCGGCAGGCCCCGCCGCAAAGGGGGCAGGCGCGACGGCGCCTTCACTGATCGGCTGATATATCTTGCACAACTTCCGCTCATCTGCAAGCCGGAGATTTCCCCGATGCGGGCGCTGGCCCTTACGCACCATGGCGGGATCGGAAGCCTCGAGCTCCTGGATCTCCCCGCGCCAGCCATTTCCGCCCCCGATGACGTGCTCATCCGGGTCCGCTCGGCGGCGATCAATCACCTCGATCTGCTCCTGACCGGGGGCGTCAAGGGGATCACGGTCCCCTTCCCTCACGTCGTCGGCACCGACGGCGCCGGCGTGGTGGAAGGCGTGGGAGCCGCGGTCACGTCGGTCCAGCCGGGAGACCGGGTCGCCATCAACCCGGGAATCTCCTGTGGCGAGTGCGTGCTCTGCCGAATGGACCAGGAGCCCCTCTGCAAAAGCTACCAGATTCTGGGCGAGCACCGGTGGGGGACTGCGGCGGAGTTCGTGATCGTTCCAGAACGAAACGTTGCGAAGATCGCCGACAATATGCCCTGGGATGTGGCGGCGGCGTTTCCGCTTTCTACGCTCACCGCCTGGCGAATGCTGGTAACCCGCGCCCTGCTGGCGCCCGGGGAAACCGTGCTGATCTGGGGCATCGGCGGGGGTGTCTCCCTGGCCGCGCTCCAGATTGCCCGAAGCCTGGGCGCCAGGGTCATCGCCACCAGCTCGGCCGAGCGGAAGCTCGTGAAGGCGCGAGAGCTGGGCGCGTCGGCGACGTTCAATCACGCCGAGC
>JANNGX010000176.1:0-2294 GCA_031404115.1 Gemmatimonadales bacterium
GTAAAGGACGGGAAGCTGCCGATGCCGAAGGCGCCGGCCACACTGTATCAGCTCTTCGGCGGGACGTTCGATCCGGCCAAGAACGAAGTGACCGGTGCCAAGGCGCTCTATGTGGTGTATATCCCGTTTGCCACCGGCGCCTCGACCGGGCTGGCCGAAAAACCGTCGGGAACGCTGCCCTGGATCATGTTCCCCGGCACACCCAAGGCGCACATCATGTTCACGCCGTCGATGTAGCTCGGCGCGACTGGCGGCAGATCCCATCGAAGGACACGCTCCAGCTCTTCCCAACGTCGGGTGCCGACCACCGGGACGGACCGGGCCGACCGGCTACAGGCCGATCCCCAGCCCGGCACGCAGCATCACGTAGGCGGATGAATAAATGCCGGTGACCTGGAGGAACTGCGCGCCGAGATCAGCAGACATCCGCCCGTTCAGGCGAATCAGCAGGCCGCTGCCGCCGCCGAACGTCGCATAGGTCGTCTGGGTTCGGCATTGGGCCTCCGGGCGGCAGACCAAGGAGCCGAGGCCCAGCCGGCCCGCCAGGTATAGGGCCACACCTCCCCCAGTGACGGCGACATACTTTGGCTCGAGAAACAGGAGCGAGTGATGCTTTTCGCGGAAGGGGTAGACCGTGCTGCGTTGATAGCCGGCGCCAAGCGAAAGGCGCCCGAACGTGTAGCGCCCCTGGGCCTCGAAGCCGAGTCGGGTCTTCCCTGTGTACTCGGGATCCGGAGAGGTGACGTACAACGCCGCGCCGGCGACCTGCAACGACACCCGTTGCAGCGACTGCGCTCCCAGGCTTGACGCCAAGCCGAACAGGCCGGCGATCAGAGTCGCGCAACTCCGTAGTGATGCGTTCATCCAGGCAATCCTTAGGTTAAACGGGCTACGGCAGCGCATTGAGGATCTTCGCGCCCTCGAATCGCCACCCATCGGCGCCGCGCCGCGCGATGCCAGCGAATCGTCCGGTGTTCCGGTGATCAACACCGAAGTCGCCCCGCCATGAGAGCGCAATCGAAATCGTCGCCTCGCCCCGGTCTCCCGCCAGCTCGGCCGGCCCGACCGTGACGAGCGTAGCACGCGGGGCGAAGTCCTTGATCAGCTTCAGAAACCGGGTCCGCCGCCCCAGGTCTCCCGCCATCGATTCCGGCATCATGAGCGCCACCTCGGCGCTCCGCCTGGCGTTGATTGCGGCCACCAGCCGGCCGGCCGCCTCCTCCACCCGGGTGACGGCCCGGGCCCGGTCCAATTCCGGGTCTCTCGCTGGAGTCACGGCGTCGGGCGGCGGCGGCGCCGGCGCTGGGGCCGGGCTGGGAGACGGCGCAGGGGGCGGTATCACCACATCCCGGCGGACCGTATCGGGGTTGACCGGTGCGGAATCCGGTCGCCGCGTTGATTGGGGAGCGTCCGCCGGGCGGATTCGTGCCGGCGCGAGCGCCAGCGCCGTCGAATTCCGCCGATCGCGAGCCGTGTCCGGAAGGGTCACCGGCGTCGCACGGAGCGCGGAGTCGCCCCCGATCGTGGCCTCCGGTCCTGCGTTTGCCGTATCGACAGCAAGGATCTGCGGGGATCCCGGCACGAAGGGATCGGTGGAATCGATGAAGATGAACGCGGGAACCTGGCCCTCCGAGGGCTTGGTGTTGAGCACCCACACCGTGCTCGAGCCGGTGAGCGCCAGGGAGCCGACCATCGCCTGGAGCAGCCCGCGCTTGCGCCGCTTGAGCCGCTCCTTCTGGTAGCGATCGACCTCCTCCAGCTCGGGGTCGTACTGAAGCGGAGGCTGGACGGGTCCCCCTGCAGCCAGCGCCTTGCCATAGGGGCCCGCACTCGGGAGGAGCCAGAGCGGGGGGGCCACCGCGTAACGTCGCTCCTCGGTGAGGGCCCGCCGGAACAGCACCACCAGCAGCGCCAGCGCGAGTCCGGATCCCAGCACGGCGATCACCGGGAACAGCGGGCGCGCGTTGGTCTGATCGCGTTCCAGCTCGTCGAGCAGCAGGGTGCCGTTGACGATCTGGTCGTCCGCTACTCTCGCGCGAAGGCGGAACGATCCGCCGTCGATCGGGACCTCGTCGGTGCGCACCAGTACGCCCACCGGATCGCTCGCGTCGGTGAGCCGGTAGTATCCGCGGCGCACGGTCGGGGAAGTGGACCGCACATCCACCACCTCGCCCTCCAGGCGGACCTCCTTGCCCATGAGCGTGCTCCGTTGCGCCTTGATATCCGCGATCCAGGTGTGCGTGGGTCCGGACGTGAGGGCCGCGGCGAGGACCGCTATCCCAACGTGGGTCAAA
>JANNGX010000177.1:0-11216 GCA_031404115.1 Gemmatimonadales bacterium
CCCCCGAGTCGTAGAGCGGGAGGATGTGGGGGTGCTGCATCTGGGCGATGATGTGGATTTCGCGGGGGAACCGGTCGGTTCCCATGGCGGCGGTCAGCTCGGGGCGGAGAATCTTGAGCGCGACCTTGCGGTCGTGCTTGATGTCGTGCGCCAGATAGACGGTGGCCATGCCGCCGACCCCGACTTCGCGCTCAATGCGGTAGCTGCCGCTCACAGCGGCAGCGAGGCGTTCGGGAATGGCAGTCATGGATGCAGCAAAGTAGGGCATCGAGGGTCGCAACGCTATTATTCCCTCGCCCCAATCTTTGGATCGACCGTGAGCCAGGACGTCCCCCGCACCAACTTCATTCGCGAGATGGTCGCCGCCGATGTGGCCTCGGCCCGCTTCGGCCGGCCGGTCTGCACCCGTTTTCCCCCTGAGCCGAACGGCTTCCCGCACATCGGCCACGCCAAGTCGATCTGCCTCAACTTCGGACTCGCGCGGGAATTCGGCGGCAAGATCAATCTCCGGTTCGACGACACCAACCCCTCCACCGAGAGCATCGAGTACGTCGAGGCGATCAAGCACGACATCCAGTGGCTCGGCTTTCAGTGGGACAACGAGTTGTATGCCAGCGACTACTTCGAGCAGCTCTACGAGTTCGCGCTGCGGCTGATCGAGAAGGGAAAGGCGTACGTCGACAGCGAGACCGAGGAAGAGATCCGCCGTCACCGGGGCACCGTCACGACGCCGGGCACGCCAAGCCGCAATCGGGACCGGTCCGTGGAGGACAATCTCGACCTGCTCGCCCGGATGAAGGCGGGCGAGTTCCCCGACGGCGCGCACGTCCTCAGAGCGAAGATCGATCTGGCGCACCCCAACATGATCATGCGCGATCCACTGCTCTTCCGGATCCGCCACGCGCATCACTACCGCCGGGGAGATGCCTGGTGCATCTACCCGCTCTACGACTACGCCCACGGGTTGTCCGATGCCATCGAGGGGATCACCCACTCGCTCTGCACTCTCGAGTTCAAGGACAACAAGGACATCTACGACTGGCTGGTCCGGGAAGTCGGCTTCGAGCGGCCCCCCGAACAGACCGAGTTCGCGCGGCTGGTGCTCGACTACACGGTGGTGAGCAAGCGGAAGCTGCTGAGGCTGGTCGAGGAGGGCCTGGTGCGCGGATGGGACGACCCGCGGATGCCCACGCTCGCCGGCATTCGCCGCCGCGGCGTGACCCCCGAGGCAATCCGGGACTTCTGCGAGACCGTGGGAGTGGCCCGGAAAGACGCCCGCACCGAGCTGGCCGCCTACGAGCATGCCGTCCGCAACGACCTCAACATGCGGGTACCTCGAGTGCTCTGCGTGGTGAATCCGCTCAAGGTGGTGATCACGAATTATCCCGAGGGACAGACCGATCAGCTCGACGCCTCGTACTACCCGCACGACGTGCCGCTGACGGGATCCCGGATGGTGCCGTTCTCGAGGGAGATCTACATCGAGCAGTCCGACTTCCTGGAAAACGCGCCGAAGAAATTCTTCCGGCTGTCGGTGGGGCGGGAGGTGCGGCTCCGCTACGGCTACTTCATCACCTGCACGGATGTGATCAAGGACGCGGCGGGGAATGTGGTCGAGCTGCGCTGCACCTACGATCCCGAAACCCGCGGCGGGAACGCCCCCGATGGCCGCAAGGTGCAGGGGACCATCCATTGGGTGTCGGCGGCGTACGCGCTCGATTGCGAGCTTCGGCTCTACGACCGGTTGTTCACGGTGGCCGACCCCGAGGCCGTGCCCGAGGGCCAGGACTTCACCTCGGTGCTCAACCCGTTGTCACTGGTCACCGTGCATGGCGCCAAGGTCGAGCCGAGCGTGGGCGTGGATCCCGGCGGAACCCGGTACCAGTTCGAGCGCACCGGGTACTTCATGTCCGATCCGGTGGACTCGAGTCCCGAGAAGCTGGTGTTCAACCGGACGGTGACGCTCAGGGATTCGTGGGACAAGGAGAAAGCGAAGGCCTAGGGAATCGGCCTTCGTCGTTGCTTCGTCAACGCCTCGATCTCCTCGATTTCCCTCGGCGCCTTGCTGATCCATTCGAGGCCCTTATCGGTGATCACGTACACATCCTCGATCCGAATCCCGGTATTCTGATAGCGCTCCACCGCGGCGCGCACCCTGGCCTTGAAGGCCCGGTTCTTTGGCGTGTCGGGAAGCATGTCGAGCTGACGGGTCGTGATGTAGAGTCCCGGCTCGATGACGAAGGCGTCGCCCTGCTTGAAGGTCCGATCGCCGAAGTAGGCCTGGATCGGATCGTGGACCTCGAGCCCCAGCCCATGGGTGATGCCGTGGATGGCCCAGAGGGTCACCTGCTGGCACGGACGAGGGTTGGTGGTGCAGTCGACCGACCACGGCGGGTCGAAGGTGGCGGTGGGGCTCTCGATCAGCCCCAGCGCCGCGAGCCCGCGGGCCCGGACATCGAGGGAGGAATCCACCGCCGCCTGAATCGACTTGCCCGGCCCTGAATTCCGCTCGGCCGCGGCCTGGCCGTCTCGCACCACCTGGTAGAGCGCCTTCTGATCAGGTGAGTAGAAGCCGCTCACCGGCAGGGTGCGCGTGATGTCGGTGGCGTATCCCCCATATTCGGCCGCGGCATCGACGACCACGACCTCGCCCGGCTTGAGCTCCCGCCGGTTCTTCATGTAGTGGAGCTCGGCGCCCTTGGGACCGGTCCCGACGATCGCACCGTATGCCGGACGCTCGGCGCCGCCGCGCCGGAAGGTGTACTCGATGATCGCCTGGAGATCGTACTCGTGCATCCCCGGCTCGATCCGGCGCATCAGCTCGGTGTGCCCCTCGACGCTGATGTCGGTGGCCTTCCGAATCAGCGCCAGCTCGGCCTCGCTCTTCTTCGCCCGAAGCTGCTCCACCATCGGGTGGGCATCCTTGACCACCAGCCCGGGACGCCTCGCGGCCAGCGACCGCAGGAAGGCACCGCCCCGGGTCAGCGAGTCGGACCGCGCGAAGTCCGCCGCTTCGAAATCAGCGAGGGCGTAGACCGGGAGTCCGGTGGCCACCAGCGAATCCACCACCCCGGCGAGCTCACCGACGGCGCGGGAGGGCAGGGCCAGGTCCCGCAACAGCGAGTTCGAATCGGGTTCCTCGCCATAGTAGAGCGTGCGCCGGGGCGCCGTGCGGGTTACGAACAGGATGGGTATTCCAATCCCGTTCCGGACCGGCATCACCAGCGCCGCATCGGCATGCATGTATCCGGTGAGGTACCGGAAGGCGGGGATCTGGAAGAAGGGGCCAAAGTCGGTGATCGGGGTGCGCCCGCCGAAGGCAATCACCACCCCTTCGCCGATCCGGGCCGCCAAAGAGTCCCGGCGAGCAGCATATTCGGTCCTGGATATCTGGGCCGAAAAGGACGCCGTCGGCCCCGCGACCATCAGGACCGCAAAGAATTGGCGTGCCAGCCGATAGGTCATGGGGAGATGCCTTGAAATAGGAGTCGGAAACCGGTACGATCCGGCCTCGGAAGCTACTCGGGGCGGTCACCCTGCGCGAGCAAATCGCAACCGGATCCGGCCCGCATACGTCAGGCCTAGGGAGTGTTCCATTCTACCCCAGCACAGGGGATGCCCCATGCTGTCGCGCCGGACATTCCTCGTGGGTCTCTCGGCCGCCGGCGCCGCGCTCACCGTGGGCGGCCGGCCGGCTTGGGCCCTCCGACGGATCGGGCCTCACCCGACGCCGAGGCCGGGCATCACCGCGGCCAAGGTGCTGACTCCGGAGCAGCTCGCCGGCAGCCCCCGCCTGGTCGAGGTGTTCGATCATGTCCGGGAGATCCCCGAGATCGTGGACGGGATCCGCTGCAACTGCGGCTGCGCCGATGCGGAAGGCTTCTACTCGCTCTTGTCGTGCTACGAAGGCGACGCGATGGCGAGAGCCTGCCCGATCTGCCAGGGAGAAGGCCGGCTGACCTATCGTCTGCACAAGGAAGGCAAGACTCTGGAGGAGATCCGCACCGCCATCGACGCTCGCTACGGATGAAGGAACCTTTGCGTGGAACGGTGGCCCCAATTCCAGCAAGCCGATCACGCTGTTCGTCACCCACGAAAACGGCTCGCTGATGGGACGCTGGGACCCGGCGCCGTTCCCCGAATGGGACCGCTTCCTCCTGATTCCGCGTCCCGATGGCTCGTTCATTCCGGGCTTCCTGGAAAAGGGCAGGCTGTACAACGTGGACCGCGATATGGTGTTCGAGTTTCAGACCTCGAGCGGGACTGCGACGGACTTCAAGGTGCAGGCGGAAAAGGACCAGGTGATCGCCACCGGAAAGCGAAAGAGCTAGACATGCGCACGTGCGTCTTCACCGTCCTCACCGTCCTCACCGTTCCCACCGCTGCCACGGCCCAGATCCGCGCCAGCGAGCGGTCGACACTGACGCAGACGGTCGACGGCACGGTCATCAGGCTGGACTATGCCAGGCCCAGACTCCGGGGCCGCGCGCCGATCTTCGGCAAGGTGGTGAAGTGGGGGGAGGTGTGGACCCCGGGGGCGAACTGGGCCACCACTCTGGAATCGAGCAAACTCATCACCATTGACGGCCGGGTGATGCCCAAGGGCAAATACTCGGTCTGGCTGGTGGTGCGCGAGACCGGCGCGTGGACGCTCGTGCTGGATCCCGACCACCACCGATTCCACGAGGATCCCCCCGACTCCAGCGCCACCCAGATCCGCCTCCCGGTTACTCCGGCAGCGGCTCCCGTCACGGAGGTCCTCACGTGGTCCTTCCCCGAAATCCGGGTCAATGGCGGGACTCTCGCGCTGCAATGGGCGGAAACCCGGGTGTCGGTGGGCTTCCAGGTGGAGCCATCCTACTCCATCACGATGCCGGCGGAGATTGCGGCGCCCTACGTTGGCAGCTACGAGTACGTCTGGAAGGGAGTGCAGGGAGCCAAAGCCGACACTCTCGGTTTCGTCCTCACCTACGAAGAGGGCTCGCTCTACGCCACGTTCGTGCCGCAGGACAAGTACTTCGGCAAATTCGTGCTGATCCGGCTTGCTGACGGTGGGCTGGTGCCGGGCTTGTTCGAGCAGGGGGTGATCTACGAGGTCATCCGCGACATGGTCATCGACTTCAAGGGCCCGAAGCATCGTCCGGATACGTTCGAGGTGCGAGACGACTTTGACGACCTGATCGCCACCGCAAAGCGAATTCCCTAGCGCCGCCCCGGCGGTCGGTCCTCCCTCTGCTGGCGATTTCCCCAGGAGCCGCCATATTCCACCCGTGCCAGATATCATCGAACGCCTGCAGCCCAGTCTGGCCGATCGGTACCTGATCGTGCGCGAGCTCGGTCGTGGTGGGATGGCCACCGTGTTCCTCGCGAACGACGTCAAGCACGATCGCGAAGTGGCCGTCAAGGTCCTGCACCCGGAGCTGTCCGCGTCGATCGGCGGGGAACGGTTCGAGCGGGAAATCAAGCTCGCCGCCAGGCTGCAGCACCCTCACATCCTGGGCCTCTACGATTCCGGCCAGGCGGCCGGACTGCTCTACTACGTCATGCCGTTCGTGAAAGGCGAGTCGCTCCGCGACCGCCTCGACCGCGAAGGCCAGCTCCCCATCGAAGACGCGATTCAGCTCATTCTGGAGGTGGCCGACGCGCTCGGCCACGCCCACTCTCAGGGCATCGTGCATCGGGATATCAAGCCCGAGAACGTCCTGATTTCGAATGGTCACGCCCTGGTCGCCGACTTCGGGATCGCCCGGGCCGCCCAGGAGGCTGGGGGACACAAGCTCACCCAGACCGGTATGGCGGTGGGCACCCCGGTGTACATGTCGCCGGAGCAGGCCGTGGGCGATCCGGTCGGCCCGACCTCGGATATCTACAGCCTGGGCTGCATGCTGTACGAGCTGCTGGCCGGCGAGCCACCGTTCGCCGCCAAGAACGCCCAGGCGCTGATGGCCCGGCACGCGATGGAAGCGGTGCCAAGCATCCGGATCGTGCGGAGCACCGTCCCTGAAGAAGTCGAGGACGCGATCTACGCCGCGATGGCGAAGGTCCCGGCCGACCGCCCCAAGGACGCGGCGCACTTTGCCGAATTGCTCGGAATGCCGTTGGGCTCGACCATGACTCGGCGGGCCGCGATCCGGCAGACCGCGTCGCGACGGGTTCCGTCCGGCGTATACCGAATGCCCCGGCGGGGAGTGCCGTGGTGGCGAAAGCCGTCCATGCTGGTGGCTGCGCTTGTGGTGCTCGGCGTGGGCGCGTTCACCGGGTGGAAGGTGCTGGGCTGGTCCCGGGACGCCGCGGCAGGCAAGGGGGACCTTGCCCGCGGCAGACGCATCGCAGTGCTCTACTTCTCGGCCGATAGCAGCGATCCCGACTTGCGGCCGGTGGCCGACGGGCTCACCGAGTCACTGATCAAGAGCCTGAGCAGCATCCAGGGACTCACGGTAAGCTCGCGCAACGCGGTGTCCCCATATCGCGGCACCGAGGTCGAGCTCGACAGCATCGGGAGCATCGGGCGGGCGCTCGACGTCGGCACCGTGATCGAGGGCTCCCTGGAGCGGGACGGACCGGACAAGGTGCGACTCACCACTCGCCTGTATGACGGTTCCGGGGCCGATCTCGGCAAGCGTACCCGGCTGGTTATCCGCCGCGATTCACTCTTTGCCGCGGGAGAGTCCATCGCCGGGAAGGTATCCGAGTCGCTTCGAGAAATTCTCGGAGACGAAATCCGGCTCCGCGAAAGCCAGGCGAGCGCCGGGAACCTCAGGGCCTGGACCCTGCTGCAGCGGGGCGAGAAGCTGCGCAAGGATGCCGAGCTGGAGGCGCTCCGCGATCCGACGAGCGCCGCGCCGTTGATCGCCGCGGCGGACTCCCTGTTGGCGTCCGCCACGGTGGCCGATCCGCTGTGGGTCGATCCCATCGTCCTTCGGGGGGAACTGGCGCTGCAGCGCTCCCGGATCGAACCGGACAAGATGGAAAAGGGGCGATGGGTGGAGGCCGGGCTCGGATTTGCCGGTGAGGCGCTCAAGCTCGAGGGCGACAACGCCAGAGCGCTCGCCCTTCGCGGCACGCTCCGGTATCAGCAATGGGGCCTGGCCATCACGCCCGACCCGGCGGCTCGGGCGGACCTGCTCAATTCAGCGGAATCCGATCTCCAGAGTGCGGTGAACGCCGATCCCACCCTGGCATCCGCCTATGCCACGCTGAGCAACGTTCAATACACGAAAAAGGACGTGTACTCCGCGCTGACGATGGCCAAAAACGCCTACGCCGCCGACCGATTCCTGAGTAACAGCGCTGCAATCCTGGGCCGGCTCTTTTTCGCCTCCTACGATACCGAGGCCTTTGCCGAAGCCCGGAAGTGGTGCGACGAAGGGGGGCGCCGGTTCCCGCGCGCTCTCAACTTCACCCTGTGCCAGCTTCTCCTCGGGCTCCAGCCGGACTCCCGGCCGGACGTCACCGAGGCGTGGCGGCTCGCGGCCCGGCTGGATTCTCTCGCTCCGCCTGCCACGCGGGCGTATCAGTCGCGGCTGGCACAGATCCTGGTGGCTGGGGCGCTCGGGAAGAAAATCGGAGACACCCCGAGCCCCTTGGCGGATAGCGCGCGGCGCGTGCTGAACCGGGCGCGCGCTGATGCTGCCATCGACCCCAGACATGAATTGCCCGGGTATGAGGCGGTCGCTCGGGCCCGGATCGGAGACCTGGACGAGGCGATCGCGCTGCTCAAGCAGTATGTCGCATTCAATCCCGACCACTCGTTCGAGGTGGCCGGTAATATCCACTGGTGGTGGCGGGAGTTACGGAGCAAGCGCGGATTCCAGGACCTCTTGAACCGTCGCAGGTAGGCTTCTGCTTCATTATTATCAAATATTCATTCGCTATTTGAACCGTGACTCTGCGCGGGGGGGGGTGTTACGTTCGATGGGCGAGTGCCCTCTGGTGTCTCCAGGGGAATTCCCGTAACATCTCAGCGAATCTGAATTACCTGCGCGTGCCCCGACTGTGCAGGGGCAAATCTGCTACTTCACGATGTAAGGAGAATTTACGACATGAAGACCCGGCTTCTGGTAGGGCTTTCCTTGCTTGGATTGGCGGCATGTCAGGGCGGCGACAGCACTCGGCCCTCTGAACAGTCTGGATCGGGGCCCTCGTTCATCATCTCCGATGGCCGCCATTCCGGTGGCAATTCCGACTTCTTTTTCCTGCCTCCAATGGTGCCCGACCCAAGCGGAAGTCCGTTGTTCCAGGCAGGGGCCTTCAACCCCCACCTTGTGCCAACTATCACCATCTGTGCTCTGAATCTGGCGTCGACGGCGCCTGAATCGGCGGTTCTGCTCACCACTCCATGCAAAGGTGCCCTGACCATCCTGCCCGCGGCGGTGAGCCTTTCCGATCAGCTCTACCAGGGCAACTGGAAGGTGCCGACCTCAGCCGACGCCTACTACCGAATCAGGGTTTCGGTGGGCTCCACCGAGCTCGGCTTCGCTGATCTCCACTCGGTGAGCAGCGGCTCTGAGCTCAAGAACGTCAACACCGGAGAGTTTGTGGCCCGGAAGGACGGCTCCAATCTTCCGATCAAGTTTCGCATCGAAAATTTTGCGCTGTGCGTTCCGGCCGGGACGGGTCCCTGCGGCACTGCTTCGATCGCCTTGTCCACCGGCGGAACCGTCGAGTTCACGGATCCGGCCGGAAACACCATCGGCGCGGTCCAGATCCCCGCGCAAGGTCCCGCCGCACCGACGGTGACCGTATCCATCGCACCGTGCACCGATCCGGCGGGCCTGCCCGTCGATCTCCCGAAGTTCGGCAGCTGCGTCAGTATCACGACCGATCCAGTCGTGTCACTGATCAACCCGGCGTCGGTGTTCGTCTGCGATCTTGGCAACGACCTCGACCTGAGCAGCCTGACCACGGCCCAGAAGGCGCGGGTGACTCTGCACCGCCAGAGCGGCCTGGTGTTGCAGGCGCTCCCCCACGTCTCGGGGTGCAGCTCCACTAGTGCCTCCTTCAATCAGAGCCTCCGAGGTTTGGTGCGCGCGCTGGTCCAGCGGGACTGGAAACGGGCGAGCGGACGGGCCTTCGACCTGGTCGCGCCGAAACCGCTCTACGCGCTCGACGTCGGCGCCGGCGGACTGACCTTCGATTTCAGCAACTTCCAGTTCGCGCTGCCGGCCAAGATGGAAATCGTGAGCGGCGACGGCCAGGTGGCCCCGCCGGGAACCCAGTTGTCGGCCAACCCGACGGTGATCGTGACCGACCTGATGGGCGACCCGGTCAACGGGGCAACGGTGCACTTCAGCGCGTCGGCCGGGGGCACCGCGGGCGCGGCGTCCTTCCTGACCGGACCAGACGGGCTGGCCAGCGCCACGTGGACGCTGTCGGCCACGCCGGGCGCCAACTCCTTCGTCGCCAGCGGGCGCGGGATTGCCGATCCGGTCAACAACGGGCCGCGGAGCACGTTCGACCCCTTCATGTCCATCCAGGGCGCGTTCAATCCGAGCGCCGAGACCATCCCGAATCCGCTGCAGCCGGTCAACCTCCTGACCGGGATGCTGACGTTCAGCGCGACCGGCGTAACCGGAGATCCGCTTCCGATCAACTACGGGTCGGCGGGGTGGTCCTATCAGATCGACGGGACGGTCCCGGCGACTTGGTTGTCCAGCCTGGTGTCGCCGTTTGGCAGCACCGGGGCCGCCGGCTTCGGTGAGAATCACAACGCTTGCACGCTGATTGCCTCGAGCACCAGCACCAGTTGGCCGGCCGGAAACACCACGTTGTATGTGCGGAAGAACTTCTTACTGACCGCGGCCGCAACGGTCAGAATCGCCGTGGCGATCGACAACGATGTCCAGATTTTTGTGGACGGGGTGGACGTCGGACCCGGCCTGCTGATTCACGATGGCTGCCCGACGCAGGGCAGCATCTTCCGCGACGTGGCCCTGTCCGCCGGGACCCACGTGCTCGCGTTTCGGGCCGTGGACCGGGGTGGGAGCTCGTACTTCGACGCCGCAGTCACGGTAGTCCCTCCGATTCTCTAGGCAGCGAATCGTAAAGCAACGGGCGGCTCCACAAGGGGCCGCCCGTTTGTTTTCTCCTCGACCTGCGGGCGCTCAGCCCGGCGTTCCCGGAGACACCAGCACCTCCCGCCCCAGCAGCTTGGCCAGCACATCCGATTTCTTCGCGGCCCCCCAGCACTCCAGCGACAGATCGGCGCCCCTGAGCTTGGGGCTGGCCCGGATGGTGAGCCGCTCGGCCGTCAGCCGCGTGCTGACCCGCTCCACCGCGGAGGTATGACCGCGGTCGAGACCATCCGCGACGCGGAGGATCGCCGACAACCGCCGCACGATGCCCTGCTCGTCCTCGCTCAGGCGGGCAAACTCCTCGTGCTTCGTGGTGGGGCCCTTGCGACGGTGGTACCGGCTCACCAGCGCCACCAGATAGCGGTCCCGCGAAGTGAAGTTGAGCCGCTCCGCGTGCATGATGAGCTGGAAACTGTGCTTGTGGTGCTTGCGGTAGCTCACCACCTGGCCGACATCGTGCAGCAGGCAGGCGGCTTCGAGGATCGGCCGCTCCTCCTGCCCTGCGCCCATCACGTTGCAGAGCCGGTCGAACAGGGTGAGCCCGATGGTCCGCACCTGCTCCACGTGGCGCCGGTCGCCCTGGCACCGGTCGATAAACTCGCGCATGGCCCGGAGCGGATCGGTGTTGCGCACCGCGGTCTCGCCGATCATCTCGAGCAGCAGCCCCTCCCGGAGCCCGAACGCGCTCACCGTGAGGCTCCGCGCCTCCACCAGGTTGAGCAGCTCGGCGGTCACGGCGAGCCCGGCCAGGATGATGTCGGCACGCTGGGGGTTGAGGCCCGGCACGTTGCGGCGGCGCTCGACCGAAAGGGTGCAGAGCCATTCCAGCATCTGCTCCACTTCCGCGGTCTTGATCACCTCGCCGTGGGCCGCCTCGGTGGGATGACCCCGGCGGGCCAGCACCATCCGCGCGAGGTTGGTGAAGGTTCCGCCGGAGCCGATGAGGGTGACGTTGTTCCACTCCCGCCAGCGGCCCGCCTTCTTGAGCTGCTTGCGGACCTTGGACCGGAGCTCGGCCACTTCCTTGGTGCGGGACTTGTCTTCGAAGAGGTACTGCTCGGTGAGCCGCACCGCGCCCAGGGGCAGCGACTTGGTCAGCTCCACCAGGCCGTTGATGGCGCCGATCAGCTCCAGGCTGCCGCC
>JANNGX010000178.1:0-29410 GCA_031404115.1 Gemmatimonadales bacterium
GTCAAGGGGCGCCCACGCGAGGCCTACTTCGGCGCGGTGGGCGGCGGCCTGTGGAAGACCACCGATGCCGGCAACACCTGGGCGCCGGTCACCGACGGCCAGATCAACAGCTCATCGGTCGGCGCGGTCGCGGTGTCGGAGTCCAATCCCGACATCGTGTTCATCGGGATGGGCGAGAACTGCATTCGCGGCAACATCATGCCCGGTGACGGGGTCTACAAGAGCGCCGACGCCGGGAAGACCTGGACCCATATTGGTTTCAAGGAGTCGCACGGCATTTCCAAGATCCGGATCCACCCCACCAATCCCGAGATCGTGTTCGTGGCCTCCTTCGGCAAGTACAGTGTGGCGAGCCAGGAGCGCGGAGTGTTCAAGAGTACGGACGGGGGCAAGAGCTGGAAGCGGGTGCTCTTCCGCGACAACAAAACCGGTGCCATCGACATTTCGATCGACCGCAGCAGCCCGAACGTGATGTACGCGGCCCTGTGGGAGGCCTACCGCAAGGAGTTTCAGATGTCGAGCGGCGGGCCCGGGAGCGGCATGTTCAAGAGCACCGACGGCGGGGAAACCTGGAGCGAGATCACCCGTAACCCGGGGCTGCCCGCGGGCGTGGTGGGCCGGATCGGAGTGGCTGTGTCGGGCGCCAGTTCCAGCCGGGTATACGCGCTGGTGGAGAACGACAACGGCGGGTTGTTCAAGAGTGACGACGCCGGAGCCACCTGGACCTTGGTGAATGCCAACCGGGCGATCCGGCAACGGGCTTTTTACTACACCCACGTCTTTGCCGATCCCAAGAATGCCGACGTGGTGTATCTGCAGAATACCTCGATGTTCCGCTCCGCCGATGGGGGGAAGACGACGGCCAACGTCGGCAATGGGACCCACGGCGATCACCACGACCTCTGGATCGATTCCGACAATCCCGAGCACCTCGTCGTCGGCAACGACGGGGGTGGGGCGGTCTCGACCAATACCGGTGGACGATGGACCGAGCAGGACTTCCCGACCGAGCAGTTTTACCACGTCATTACCACGAAGCACATCCCGTATCACGTCTGCGGTTCGCAGCAGGACAACTCCACGCTCTGCATCCCGTTCAACTGGAATGTCGGGGGCGGTTTCCGGCGCGGTGGTGGTGGCGGTGTGGCGCCGGGCCGGGATCCCACCTCGGGTGGCATGGGGCAGGCCTATGTGGCCGGCGGGGGAGAGCCGGGTTATATCGCGCCGGACCCGCTCAACCCGGACCTGTTCTACAGCGGCACCAATAACGGCGCCTACCTCGACAAGTACGATCGCCGGACCGGCACGTCCCGCGAAGTGAATCCGTATCCGTGGTTCTACTCGGGGGAGCCCTCGAAGGAGATTCGGGAGCGGTGGCAGTGGACCTTCCCGATCATCTTCTCGCAGGCCGACCCGACGGCGCTATACGTCTCCTCGCAGCGGCTCTGGCGCACGGTCGATGCCGGACGGACCTGGACCGCCCTGAGCGGCGACCTCACCCGACACGATCCCGCTACGCTGGAGAAGTCCGGAGGCCCCATCACCGGCGACATGAACGGGCCGGAAGTATACGCCACTATTTTCGCTGTGGCGCCCGGGAAGCGGGACGTGAATATCATTTGGACCGGCTCGGACGACGGACTGGTGCACCTGACGCGCGATGGCGGGAAGACCTGGACCAACGTCACCCCGAAGAGCATGCCTGACTTCGGCCGGGTGAGCCAGATCGATGCGTCCGCGTTCGAGACAGCCACCGCCTACGTCTCGGTCCGGCGTCCGCTGCTCGACGATTTCCGGCCCTACATCTTCAAGACCACCGACTACGGGCGCACCTGGACCACGATCGTGAACGGCATCCGCCCGGACGCGTACGTGCACGCGGTGCGCGAGGATCCCACCCGCCGCGGACTGCTCTACGCCGCCACCCAGCACGGGGTGTACCTCTCCTACGACGAGGGCGCCTCCTGGCAATCGCTTTCGCTCAACCTGCCCGACGTGCCCGTGGCGGACCTGATCGTCGAGGGCAATGAGCTGGTGATCGGCACCCACGGCCGGGGATTCTGGGTGCTCGACAACCTCGCGCCGCTGCGCCAGGCGGCGCCGGAGGTGCTGGCCAGGTCCGTGTATCTCTTCACCTCCGCCGCCGGGGTCCGTTCGGGCCCGCCGGTGACGATCAGCTGGTACCTCAAGACTCCGCCTACCGATGCGCGTCTGGAGATCCTCGATTCGGCCGGTGCCGTGCTCCGCACCTACGCGTTGCAGGCACCGGGCAGCGACTCGGCTGTCGGCGGAGGTGATGGCGGCGGTCGGTTTGCGCCGACCCCGTCGCTGCCCAGGGGGGCGGGACTCCAGCGCATGACGTGGGACATGCGCGGGGAGCCGATCACCGGTTTTGCGGGCATGATTCTCTGGGGCGCGGGCACGGCCGGCCCGTCGGTACCGCCCGGCCGGTATACGGCGCGGCTCACCGCCGATGGAGAGACGGTGGCGGCGCCCGTCGTCATCCGCCGGAACCCATGGCTCACCGACGTGACCGACGCCGATCTTCGGGCACAATACGCTTTTTCCAAACGGGTTCGCGACAAGGCCGAGGAGGCGAACCAGGCGGTGATCGCCATCCGGCGGGTCAAGGCGCAACTGGCGGACCGGCTCAAGCGCTCCGACGACGCGACGCTGAAGACGGCGGGGGTTACGCTGACGACCAACAGCTCGGCGGTCGAGGAAAACGTCTACCAGGTGCGGAATCAGAGTGGGCAGGACCCGCTCAATTTTCCCATCAAGGTCAACAACCGTCTGGCGAACCTGCTTTCCATGTCCCAGCGTGGTGATGGCCCGCCGACCAACAATATGCCGGAGATCTTCGGGATCCTTTCCCGCGAGCTCAAGACCTACACCGACCGGCTGGCCCTCGTGTGGAGCACCGATCTCACGGCGGTGAACACGGAGCTGACGCGGCTGAGGCTGGCGCCGCTGGATCCGAACTGCGCTAAGGTGGAGGGCTGCTCGCTGACACCGTGATTCCTTCATCGGGCCTGCTGGTCCAATCCGCCGAGATCCGGGCGCGCGAGGCCGCCCGCGCGCGCGAGCGCGAGAACGCCGAACGAGGCTGGCAGCGGGAGAAACACGCGGTGATGTGGCAGTGCGTCGCGCTGAGCCTTGCCGGTGTTCCGCTGTTCGGGCTCAGCATGCACCTCGACGATGGCCGGCGGGCAGAACTCGCCCTCGCCGCGGCGTTTGTCGTGAGCTACGCCGGCCCGTTTTTCCGCTGGCTCGTATTCCATCTCAAGAGTATCGACCGGGACGACTACTGATGCAGGCGCACGTGCCCGCCGACCTGGAGCCCGTCGAGCGGGCTTCCCGCGACGAGCTCTCCGCCCTGCAGCTCGACCGTCTCCGCCGTGTGCTTCACCACGCCTACACAAATGTTCCACTTTACAGGGAGCGGTTCGACGCGCAGGGCGTCCATCCCCAGGATCTGCGGACGCTGGCGGACATCGCCCGATTTCCTTTCACGGTCAAGAACGACCTCCGCGAGCACTATCCCTTCGGCATGCTCGCTGTCCCGCGCGAGCGGCTGGCCCGGGTCCACGCCTCGTCGGGCACGACGGGGCGCCCGACGGTTGTCGGGTACACCGAGAAGGATGTGCGCACCTGGGCGGAGCTGGTTGCCCGCTCGATGCGCGCTGCGGGGGTGCGGCCAGGGGACCTGGTCCATGTGGCGTACGGCTACGGGCTTTTCACCGGCGGGCTGGGCGCCCACTATGGCGCCGAACTGCTCGGCTGCACCGTGATACCGATGTCGGGGGGACAGACCGAGAAGCAGGTCCGGCTCCTGACGGACCTGCGTCCCGACGCGATCATGGTGACGCCGTCCTACATGCTCGCCCTCGCCGACGAATTCGTGCGGCAGGGGCTCGATCCCCGGGCTTCGTCGCTCCGGGTTGGCATGCATGGCGCCGAGCCGTGGACCGAGGCCATGCGCGGCGAGATCGAGAGCCTGTTCGACATGCACGCCGTGGACATCTACGGACTCTCGGAGGTGATGGGGCCGGGGGTGGCGAGTGAGTGCGTCGAGACGAAGGACGGACTCCATCTGTGGGAGGACCACTTCTTTCCGGAGATCATCGATCCGGATACGGGCGTCGTGGTTCCCGATGGGACGGCGGGTGAGCTGGTCTTGACCACCCTCACGAAGGAAGCGCAGCCGCTGATCCGCTACCGAACCCGTGACCTGACCAAGTTGCTTCCCGGTACGGCTCGGTCGATGCGGCGGCTGGAGCGGATCGGCGGCCGCTCCGACGATATGCTGATCGTGCGCGGCGTCAACCTGTTCCCGACCCAGATCGAGGAGATTCTCCTCACGGACGGCCGGCTGAGCGTGCACTATATGCTCGAGCTGCGGCGGGGCGGGCGCCTGGACGAGCTGACGGTGGTTTCCGAGATGAAGGACAGCGGCGCTGGCGTGATGCTCGAGACGATCGCCGCGGCGGTGGCGGCACGCATCAGGGACTTGGCGGGCGTCACCTGCTCGGTGCGGCTGGTGGATCCCGGGACCATTGAGCGCTCAATCGGGAAGGCCAGGCGGGTCTTCGACTTGCGCCAGTAAGATCCCGAACTCCGCCGCCGGGGGGCGCCCTACTCGGCCATGAGCTCCCGATACTCCGGATGCTGCTCCACCCAGGTTTCGACATACCAACAGCTGGGGATGACGCGCAGGTTGTGGGTTCGTGCATGGATCAGGGCCGCCTCCACCAGCGCACCCCCGATCCCGCGTCCGCGGGCCGCCTCCGGAACATGAGTGCTCAGCACGTCCATGACGGACTTCGACTTCATCTGATAGACCAGCACCGCTTCCCCCTCGGGCAAGAGCGCCACGAAGCGGTGGGCGGCCGGCGCATGTGCTACTTTCATGTTCTGACCCGGTCGGACGGTTGCTGCAGCCTAAGGGGTAGGCCCGAGGGCGCCAAGTGATGCCGGCAGGAGGAGTCCCCGGATTGTATCGCGCCCTCGACCCCGCCCGGATCATCGCGACCTGCGAACAGCTCTGCAATCGCATCGCGGAGCGTTTTCCCGAATCGGGCCTGAGCCAGGTGGGTCAGGAGCTGCTGAGCGTCGCGCGGGAATCGGCCGCGCGTATCGAACGGCTCCGGCGCCCCCACTGGCCCAGTCGAGTGGCCGTGCTGGTAGGGCTTCTGGCGCTGCTGGGGGCGGCGATCGGCATCGTCCTCTCGTTCCGGATCCATCCCGACGTCTCGGGGCTCATGGATCTGCTGCAGGGCATGGAGTCGGCGGTCAACGACGTGGTGTTCGTGGGCATCGCCATCTATTTCCTCCTGAGCGTGGAGATGCGGGTCAAGCGCCGAGCCGCGCTGAAAGCGCTGCACGAGCTCCGCAGCCTGGCCCACGTGATCGACATGCATCAGCTCACCAAGGATCCTGAACAACTGCTCTCACCCGGCATGTCGACGGCCTCGTCTCCCCAGCGGGAGATGACCCGGTTCCGGCTTGCGCGCTATCTCGACTACTGCTCGGAAATGCTCTCCATCACCAGCAAGCTTGCTGCGCTCTACGTGCAGCATTTCAATGACGGACTGGTGCTCGGCGCGGTCAATGACATCCAGAGCCTGGCCGTCGGCCTTTCCGGCAAGATCTGGCAGAAGATCATCATTCTGGATTCGCTTGCCGTGCGGAGAGAAACCGCCGGAAACGGGTAGCGGCGCATGGCCTCCGTATTTTCTCACGCAGCCACCGCGGTCGCGATCGGCGCGTGCTTCGACCGGCAGGGGGTACCTGGCCGGGCGCTGCTGGCCGGCGCGGCGATCGCGTTCGTTCCCGATCTCGATGCGATAGGGCACTGGATGGGAATCCCCAGTCGCTCGCTGCTGGGTCATCGGGGGCTCACCCACTCGCTGGCCTTTGCGCTCGCGGGTGGCCTCGCGGCGGCCTGGGCGTATACCCGTTCCGGAATGCGCGGGGGGAGCCGGGCAACGCTGGGCCTCTTTTTCACACTGGTCCTGGTGTCTCACGGGTTGCTCGATGCGCTCACCAACGGCGGCCCGGGGATTGCGTTCTTCTCTCCATTCAGCAACCACCGCTACTTCTTTCCGTTCCGGCCGATCCAGGTGTCGCCCATCGGCATCAACGGCTTCAACGAGCGCGGTGTGCGGATTTTCCTGACCGAGCTCCGCTGGGTGCTGCTCCCAGCCGCCGCGCTGGCAGCCATTGGCATCGTCGTGCGGCGGAGCTGGCCCCGTCGGGGCAAGGTGTCGGCGTAACATGCAAGGCGGGAACGATATTGCGATGGTCCGGGTGCGGAGAGTCGCGCGGCTCCTCGACAGCGCGCTGCGCGTCCCCGGCACCAACATCCGGTTTGGACTGGACGCTGTGATCGGACTGGTCCCCGGGCTGGGGGACATGGCCGGGGCGGCGCTGGCCGGCTACCTCGTGCTGCTCGCTGGTCGGCTTGGCGCTCCCCCCGCGGTGGTCCTGCGCATGCTCGGCAACATCGCCGTCGACGCGGTGGCCGGCGCCGTGCCGGTACTCGGCGATCTGTTCGATGTCGGCTGGAAAGCAAATACCAGGAATGTCGAGCTGCTGGATCGCTATCTCGACGCGCCCGGCAAGGTGCACGCGGCAAGCCGGGTCCTGGTGGTCGGTATCGTGGCCACGCTGGTGGTGCTCGCCGCCGGGGGCATCGCGCTCGGCGTGGTGGTGATCAGATTTCTCGGAGGCCTCCTGTGACAGAGCCCGCCGCCCTCCTGTATGGCGCCACGGGGTATACCGGCCGCCTGATTCTGGCGGAGTGCCTCGCCCGCGGGCTCCGTCCGATTCTGGGCGGGAGAAGCGACGAGGTCGGCGCTCTTGCCGTGACCAACGGCCTGGAGTCCCGCATCGTCGGGCTCGACGACGCCGCGGCGTTGCGCCGTGCGCTCAACGGGGTTGCCGCGGTGCTTCACTGCGCGGGTCCGTTCTCCCGGACTTCCCGGCCCATGGCAGATGCCTGCCTGGCTGCGCGGGTGCACTATCTCGACATCACCGGGGAGATCAGCGTGTTCGAGGCGCTGGCGGCACGGACCGAAGAGGCTCGCGCCGCGGGCGTGATGCTGCTGCCCGGCACCGGCTTTGATGTGGTGCCATCCGATTGTCTCGCGGCTCACCTCAAGGCCCGCCTTCCCGGCGCCACGCGGCTCACGCTCGCCTTCGAATCGTCCGGCGGGCTCTCCCGTGGTACCGCCACCACCATGGTGGAGAACATCTCCCGGGGTGGCGCGATTCGCCGAGGCGGCCGGATCACTCCCGTGCCGGCCGGCTGGAAGACCATCCGGGTCGACCTGGGAAAGGGCCCCGTCGAGGTCACCACGATTCCGTGGGGCGACATCGCCACCGCGTGGTACAGCACCGGCATTCCGGACATCGAGGTCTACACCAGGACCAGCGCCGGGATGCGCGCCGGCCTCAAGGCCAGTCGCTATCTCGGCTGGCTGCTCATATCCGGCCCGGTGCAGCGGTGGCTCAAGGAAAAGATCCGGAGCGGCAAGCCGGGACCCGGGGACGCGGCCCGGGCCCGAGGTGCCTCCCGGGTCTGGGGCGAAGCGGTCGATGGCGCGGGCAATCACGCACGGGCCCGGGTTATCGGGCCGGAGGGATACACCATGACGTCGCGCACCGCCGTCGCGGCGCTCACGCGGACCCTCGCGGGAGGAGCGACGCCGGGATTCAAAACGCCTTCGCGGGCGTTCGGCGCGGATTTCATCCTCTCGATCGAGGGCGTGGTGCGGGAGGATCTGGAGTGACGCCCATGAACTCGACTTCATTCGCGCTCCCGGGCCGTGCCGAATTTCAGGAGGCCCGAAAGCGGGTGGCGGCGCACGCCTACCACACCCCGCTGCTGACCTCCCGCACGCTGTCCGACCGGACCGGCTTCGACGTGCGGTTCAAGGCGGAGCTGTTGCAGCGCACCGGCTCCTACAAGATCCGCGGTCCGCTCAACAAGTTCGGGTTGCTTTCCGACGAACAGAAGCGGCGGGGAGTAATCTGCTCATCGGCGGGGAACCACGCCCAGGGCGTAGCGCTGGCGGCGCGGATTCACGGACTGAAAGCGGTGGTGGTGATGGCCAGCAACGCGACACCGTCCAAGGTCGCCGCCACCCGCGCCTATGGGGCCGAGGTCATCCAGCACGGCACCATATGGGACGAGGCCAATGAGCTGGCCCGGCAGCTGGTCCAGGAGCGTGGCTATACCTACATCCACCCCTTCGACGATCTCCAACTCATCGCGGGCCAGGGGACGGTCGGTCTGGAGATCCTGGAAGACTGGCCCGAGGTCGACGTGATCGTCGTCCCGGTTGGCGGTGGGGGACTGATTTCGGGGATCGCGCTGGCCGCGAAGACCGTCAATCCGCGGGTGCGGATCGTCGGCGTCGAATCCTCCGGCGCCCCCGGCATGCAGCGGAGCGTCGCGGCAGGCCACCCCGTGACACTCGACCAGGTGGATTGCCTGATCGACGGCCTCCGGGTAAAGCGAGTGGGCGATCACAACGTGGCAATCGCGATTCAGGCGGTGGACGAGATCGTGACCCTGCCCGATTCAGAGATCTTCGACGCCATGCTGTGGGTGATGCACCACAGCAAGCTGGTGGTGGAGGGCGCGGCGGCGGCGCCCGTGGGTGCCCTGCTCAAGGGCCTGATCGATGCGCCGTCCGGCGCCAGGGTGGTGTGCGTGCTGAGCGGAGGAAACGTGGATCTGGAGCAACTCCGCGGCCTCCGCTGGAACTAGCGGCGCGTTGAGCCGCGATCCTCCTACTCCCCGATTTCGCGCCCCTCGCGGTCGTAGGCCCGTTCGGCCTCCGCGCTGCTCTCCGGGTCGCCGAAAATCTTCTCGCCATCGTAGCGACCGTTCTCGATGAAAATCTCGGAGATCATCCGGCCCGCAGTGACACTCCCGGCCAGATGGAGGCGGGGCACGTTGGTCTCGAGGGTGGCGGGCTCGAGGGTGGGGCGCCCGGAGACGGGATCGAGTTCGATACCCAGGCTCTCGAACAATGTGAAATCGGGATGGTAGCCGGTCAGCAGAAAGACCCGGTCGGCGGGGAGGCGCTCGGTTCCGTCCGGTGTCACGACGGTGACCGCGTCGGGCTCGATCCGCGCGACCTCGGCACTGAAACGAGCCGCGATCTCGCCCGCCTTCACCCGGTTCTCGAAATCGGGGCGGAGCCAGTACTTGACGCTCTGTTTGAGCGTGGGACCGCGGTAGACCAGCGTCACCTGCGCGCCGGCCCGGTAACAGGCGAGGGCGTGCTCGATCGCCGAATTCTTTCCGCCGACAATGACCACCCGGAGCCCGGAGGTCAGGTGAGGCTCGGCGCCGTAGTGAGACACGTGGGGCAGCGCTTCGCCGTGGACGCCAAGCAGGTTGGGATGGTCGAAGTACCCTGTGGCGAGCACCAGCCGTTCGACCGAGAGCAACTCTTCCCCAAGGCGGGTGGTGAGGCGACAGGAAAAGCGGTCATGCTTTCGAACTGCTCCGGCAAACCGTGTGTAGGGCGTGATTCGGATCTGTTCGGCGCGGGCCACCCCGCGGTAGTACTTGAGGGCCTCTTCGCGCGTAGCCTTGGCGCCGGAGGTCACCAGGGGGTGGCCGCCGATCTCCAATCGCTCCGGTGTGGTGAAAAACACCATCCCGACCGGGTAGCGCACAATGGAGCCGGCGATGGCGCCGACGTCGATGACCCGTGGCCGCTGGCCGCGCCGTCGCGCCGAGATGGCGCAGGCCAGGCCGATCGGCCCGGCTCCCACGATCAGGACTTCTTCGTTCACGGGGTGGCGGAATCCGGTTGACTGGGACCATGAATCTAGCCGCTGGGGAGGGACCTGTCGGCGGGTTGCGCCCGGAAGCGGGCCCATTAGTGTTCCCCCCGAGGACCGCCCCGGCCTCGCCTTACCCAGGAATTGAGCGCCACCAGCATGAGTGATCGCCCCGACGCAACCGGCTCCCCGCCAGGCCGGATGCCATCCCCACCGGAGCAGGCGTCCGATCCCCTGCTGGACCAGCTGCGCTCCGCGACACTGGGCCACTACGAGGTATTCGGGGAGATCGGCCGTGGAGGCATGGCGACCGTGTACCTGGGCCACGAAATCGCCCTGGAGCGAAAAGTGGCCATCAAGGTCATGTCGCCGGCCATGCTGTACGGGCCGGGCATGGTGGAGCGCTTCAAGCGCGAGGCGCGCACCGCGGCGCATCTCTCCCACCCCAACATCATCCCGGTCTTCGCTGTCCGTGAAGGGGAGGGGCTGCTCTTCTTCGTGATGAAGCTGGTGGAGGGCACTCCCCTCGACGCCATCATGAAGGAAGTCGGCAAGCTCCCGCTGCCGATGATCGAGGCAATCCTCGCGCAGGTGGGCGGCGCCTTCGGATACGCGCACCGCCATGGCATCGTCCACCGGGACATCAAGCCGAGCAACATCCTGATCGATGACGAGGGTTGGGCCGTCGTCACTGATTTCGGCATCGCCAAGGTGCAGGAATCCGAGGCCCTGACGCAGTCGGGCGTCGCCGTCGGCACACCAGCCTACATGAGTCCCGAGCAGTGCAGCGGGGGCCCGATTACCGGTGCCTCGGATCAGTATTCGCTTGGCATCGTGGCGTACGAGATGCTGGCGGGACGCCCGCCCTTCACCGGGACGTCCATGATGCCGCTCATGTACAGCCACTTCCACGACACGGTGCCCCCGATCGAGCAATTCCGCCCCGACTGTCCGGTTCCTATCCGCGACGCCGTGTACCGGATGCTCGAGAAGGACCCCGGGGCGCGCTTTCCTTCCATGGAAGACGCGGTGGTGGCGCTGGGCGGGCGGCACCTGGCGCACGACGATCCGACCCGGAGTCAGCTCATCTCGCTGGCGCGGACCGGGGTGAGCCACAAGATCATTTCCCAGGTGCAGACCCCGCGGAGCCCCATCCCCCTGGGCCGGAGAAGCGGAGCATCGCCGAGCCCGACCTCCGGTTCGCCGATCGCGTCCGGCGCTCCCTCGCGTCGAGGGTGGCTGGTCGGTGCCGGTCTGATCGCGATCGGGGTGCTGGCGACCGTGGCGGTCACGCGCTGGGCGCAGCCAGCGGGCGACGACACTCCACTCGCCGCGGCTCCTGCCCGAGTGGATTCCACCGGCAGCCCCGGCGGAGCCGGCGCCCCGGTATCGGAGGCAAGGCCCTCCGATCCGAATCCGCCGCCCCGCAAGCCTGACGCTATGGAGCCCGCCGCAAAGGTCCTCCCCCTAACAGCGGAGCCGGTGGCCCGCCGCGGCGAGGCCAAGGCCCTCACCGGGCCGGCACCGCCGGCTCTCGCCACCGTCCCGGAGTCGGCGTCGATGGTCACGCCGGTGCCGGCGGCTGCCCCCGCAGCGGCCATGCCGGTCCCTGCGCCGGCCCCGCCTCCTCTGCCGGCTGTCAGCAAGCCGGTCGCCGAGCTGGGGGCGGAGTCGGGCCCGCCGGTGGACGAGAAGGCAGTCGTTACCGCCGCGATCGTGGCATACGGCCGTGCCCTCGACCAGGCCGACCTGGCGCTGGCCCGGAGGCGCTATCCAGGGATGACCGCCGATCAGCGGCAGGACCTGGAGGCGTTCTGGAAGGCGGAGGGCAGGATGCAGACCAGATGGACCGTGAGCGACGTATTGGTGGAAGGCGACCTGGCCACGGCGCGGGTGACGGGAATCAATGTGGTTACCATCGCCCGGGAGCGTTCATCCCAGCAGAAGGTCAACCTTCGCGCCCGGCTGGAGCGTCGCGGTACGGAGTGGCACCTCGTCGCGCTGATCAACTGATTCCATGGGAGGCTTGATGCCCGGTCGCCGGCTCGCGCTCGTACTCGGGTTGTGGTTTATCGCGGCGCCTCTCGCCGCGCAGACCCCGGCCCGAACGCATCTGCGGGACCGGATCCGGGACCTGTTCAGCTTCGGCAGTTGTGGCAAGCCGCTCTGCCTCGACAATTCGGTGAACGCCACCAACGGACACGGTGACCACTTCCTTCCCGACCTGGCGGCCAGCAACGGCGCGATTCTCGGGTTCCTGGACGCCGCGATCGGGGCCAACGCGTCGAACGTACCCCTGTCCGCGTCGAGCAGCGGCGTCACATTCAAGTTCGTGGGTGGCCTGCCGGTGCGGACTTCGGGATCGCTGGGGCCGGTCTTCGGCGAACGGGCCCAGACGCTGGGCAGGGGCCGGTTCGTGGTGGGGGCCAATCTTTCCGGCCTCAATTTTTCCTCGTTGCGGGGCGTTCCGCTCGAGAACATCCTTCTCAACTTCACCCACGACGACGTACCGCCGACGGGGCTCGGTCAGCCGCTGCGCGAGAACGACGTGTTGCAGGTGCGGCTCAACCTCAACGTGAACCTGACGGTCACTACGTTTTTCGCCACGTACGGCCTGACCGACCGGGTAGATGCGAGTATCGCGGTCCCGCTGGTGCACACTTCTCTTCAGGGGCGCAGCCAGGGGCAGTTCCTGCCTTTCGGGATTCCAACCTCGCATTTCTTCGCCGGCGATTCGCTGCGTCCCGTCCTCAGCGCCAACGCCGCCACCTTCGGCTCGGCGACTGGCATCGGCGACATCGCAGTCCGGCTCAAGGGCAATCTCACGTCCACCGAGACGATGGGCCTCGCGGTGATGGCCGATGCGCGGCTTCCTACCGGTTCGGCGGAGGATCTGACGGGTGCGGGCCATCTTTCGCTCCGCGCCCTCGCGATCGCGTCGGCCCGCTTTGGCGATTTCTCGCCCCACCTCAATGCCGGGTACGCCCTGCGTACCGGGCCCGGCCGACCCGACGCCTTCCTCGCCACCGGAGGCTTCGACCAGCCGGTCTCCTCCTGGGCAACACTCGCGGTGGACGTCATTTCGGAATGGGAAGTGGGCTCGGGCGGATTGGTGTTGCCCGGCACCGTCAACTACCAGTTTCCCGTGGAGCGGAGCATCCAGCCCACCAACATTCCCGAATTGCGCGACCACCGGCTGCACGGCTCCCTCGGGTTCAAGTTCCGGACACCGGGCGGCCCGATTCTGGTAACCAACGCCCTTGTGCCGCTCCGGCGGGGCGGGCTGCAGGCCAATCTGGTGTGGACGATCGGGCTGGACGCGAACTTCTAGAACTGGCGTCCGAACGCGAAGATGAACAGGGTTTTCCGCCCGCGTTCGAGCCCGCGGGCAAATCCGACCGCCAGCGCGTCGCCGAAAAATCCCAGGCGCACATCGACGGAGGGATGCATCTTGCCGCTGGCCACCGAGGCCGGGAGCGGCAGGCCGCTCAGCGGGTCGGTGACCAACGCGCCGGTCTTGTCGTTCCGCTTCAAGCCCAGCTTGGCCACCGACGCGGCGCCTCCGGGGGTGCGGACGTCTGCGATACCCGCACTGAAGCCGATCGAAATGGCGGGAGCGAGGGCGGGCCGGGTGGCGCCGCTGGTCAGCCGGCGCCGGGTGTCGAGCATGGGCAGCGCGTAGGTGATCCGGGTGCGGAAGAGCATCGCCCGGTCGCCGGCAAACTCCTTGTAGTCGTACCCGGACAATCCGGCCGGCCCGCCAATTTCGAAGAGCTGCTGGGGCGGGGGCACGTCGGCAAACACCGCGCCGGCGTGGAGCCGGGCCAGGAACGTTACGCGGCGCAGACTGGCGCGGCCGACCACGTGTGCCTCCACCCGGGTATAGTCGAGATCTCCACCGGCCCGCTCCACCTCGCCCCGAAACCCGATACCGTCCTTCGCGAATACCGGACTGACCTCCGGATTCAACTCCAGAAGCGCCCGAGTCCGGAAATAGGTCCCCCCGGTGATACCGCGATTTTCCCGGAGCCGCCAGCCGGCGAGCGATTTCGTCATCTGGCGGGTGAGCGCCCGATCCTCGAGCGCGGCCACATCCAGCCGGGCAACGCTGCCCGAGCCACCGAGCCGCCGGGTCAGAAAGAGGCCCCCGCCGACCCGGTCGAGATAGTCCCAGTTGTCCCGCCCGACCAGCGCGCCGAGCACCGGATTGTCGAACTGGTTCCGGAATTTGTTGGTTACGTCCAGGATCCGTCCGCCGCCGGCTTCGAGGCTCCACGGGCCCCTCCTCCAGCCCACGCCTCCTCGGCCCCGGAAGGTCTTTTCATGCCAGGCGTACCCGCCGGTCACGTGGAACGCCAATCCGGGCGCGGCATCGCGCAGCCGCGCGAGCAGGGAGACCCCCGTGTAAACGCCCTCGACCTTGTTAAGGCGAAGAAATTCACCGGGGAAGTATCCCTGTACCGTCACGACCGGCCGCCCGTCTGACCTGATCCGGGCTCCGCGGAATCGTGCGAAGTCATCTGCGGTCACGGCGTCCGTCATCCGGCCGGCCGGTGCGCGCCAGCCACGGAACCGGCGCAACGAATCCCGGGGTGCACTGCTGAGCGAATCGCCGATGCCAGCCCCGCCACCCGCACCGCCGGCCTGGGAACCCGGCAGCGGCTCGGCGTCGTGAAAGCGGGAAATGACCCGAAGCGCGGCACCGAAACCCCAGGTGCGCTTCGAGATGGATTCGATCTCGAAGCGCTGTACGCTCGGGACCCAGGATCCATCGGGGAGGCGCTGATTGACCAGCTCGACCATGGTCACGGCCGGTTCAGCGGACAAGACCAGGGACAGCGGGCCGGACCTGCGGGGCTTCATGCCAGTGACATGTCCGAACAACCGTACCAGGGCATGGGTCTCCGGATCGAGGTCCATTTCTCCCTTGAAGCGCAGCTCGGCAGTCGCCCCGGCCACGGCCGGCGTCACCTCGATCGCGAGGACCCTCCGTGCGGTGCCGTCGATCGTCCGGAGGACCTCCGCCCCACCGGAAAAGCGATAAAATGACGCCCGATCGGCAGCGAGCGGATGGACTACGATTCTCAGCGCCGGCGAACTGGCGGGCATCTCGACCCCGTTCTGCACCGGGCCGCTTCGGGAAAGGATCATCAGGCGCTCACCGCTGGTGGTCGGAACCAGCCACCCGATCCGGAGAATTGCCATCCGGGTGAGGGGAACCGCGTTGGTGGAGCTGCGCCATCCTCCGATGTGCTGCTGGAACCTCCCGTCGGGCGACCACCGTACCGTGCTACTGGCCTGCTCCAGGATCGCGGCCCCTTCCACCCGGCCTTCCCAGCGGTTCAGAGTGGCCGATTCGGTCTCGACGACCGCTCGATACCGTGAGGCGGCACGCGCCAATGCCTGGTTGGCCGCGACCGCGGCCTCGAGGGTTCGGCAGAGCTCGGCCGGCGTACAAGCGACACCGGCAGTTTGCAGCGCGAGCAGCATGAGTATCACGGAGTGCTCCATTCCCGCCATCGTTTATGTGTAGCACGGGCCCCGGCATCCACCAGCGAAGGGTAGTCCGGCGCCTTGAGGTCTCCCAGGTCCGCAATGGTGACGTCATTGGGCGTGTCCGGCGGCACGGGCTGCCTGCTCGAACCCCTTTGCCCGCTTCCTCACCTCGGTGGCTTCGTCGCTCCGCGAGTCCGCCTCGAGGGCCATCGCCCTGAGCTCCAGCAACCGTGCCAGGCCGAGCATTCGCTCAGGGTCTCGAAGGAGTGCTGCGGCGCTCGGTACGTCGAGCCTGGGCACCAGGAGCGCCAACGGGCCGAGGAGCTGATGGATGGCCTCGTCGATGATCGGCATGACCATGGCCGGATCCACCGCACTCGGACCGAGCAGCATCCGGCGTACGGTGGCCACGATCTGCTCGATCCATCGAAGGACGACGTCTCGTTGCATCGGCCGGGTTACGGCTTCCAGACCAGCTCGCCGTCGAGATTGTCCGGCAGCGGTACGCCGAGCCAGTCGAGCATGGTGGGAAAGAGGTCGACGGTGCGGAGCGGGACAACGCCCAGCCTGCGGTTGGCCCAGAGCGGGGTCTGCATATGGGCCCGGATCAGGCTTCCGTGCCCGGCCTTGTGCTCGGGTATCTCGAACCGGGCGCGGAAGTCGTACCCCTCGTTTGCGACGACGACCAAATCCCCGGTACGCTCTGCGCGAAACTGATCGAGCAACTGGTACGCCGCATCGGGCATGGCGGAGTCGAAGGTGGCGGCCAGCCACTCGCGGTCGGATGCTTTGCGCGGACCGCCGATTCGGAGCGGGTCTCCGCTGCCCGGCGCGTAGGAAACCCCACCATTGACGCGGGAGAGCGTCGCCTCGCCGGTGGTATCGGCCACGATCACCCGCCCATCCTCTTTTTCCGCTGCCACCATTGCCACCGCGGGCTCTCCCACCAGCAGCTCGATCAGATCTTCCCGGCTGCCGAAGGCGTCGGGGCGGCGAAGCCGCTCGAGTGACCAGCGCTTCAGTCGGGGCACGTCGGGCTGTGCGTACACCATTGCAGACCCGTTGCCGGCCACCATCACCGCGGCGGCCGGCTCCTTCTGCCAGAGCACGGGGTGAGCCATCGTGGAGACGCCCTTCCGACGGAACCATTCTGCCAGGTCGAGGTGCTCCCGAACGACGGAGGCGCCGTGATCGCTCACCACGAGGATCAGCGTGTCCTGGAGCTCGCCCCGCGCGCTGAGCCGATCGAGCAGACGGCCCACCACTCCATCGACGAGTCGAAGTGACCGCAGCACGGGCTCGGCGCGGGGATCAGTCTGGTGGGTGTAGCCGTCTACCGCGGGAAACTGCGCAAAGACGAATCGCGCGGGCTGCTCGACCGCCAGGAGCAGATGATTGGCCACCGCGTCGTCCGACGGCTGGTGCCAGAGGGCGTAATGAGCCAGCGCGCCCCAGAATTGCCGCTCGATGCTGGCGGGGTTCCGGTGCGGCGCCAGCCCCCGTGCGATCATCGTGAAGATGGCGATGCTCTCGGGCACCAGCTCGAAGATGGTCCGCACCTCTGGTGATATGTCGCTGTCCAGCATGCCGGCCTGGTACCCGCAATAGCTGCGAACCGCGGTTCGGCTTCGCCACCAACGTCCGTCGTAGGTGCTCCGGTCGAGCCACCTTATCGACGGGACATTGCAGTGGCCCGGTGTGCATCCCGTCAAAAAGGGGAGGTAGGAGACGCTGGTGGTGGACGGGAAGGAGGTGATGGCGCGTGCGGCCCCCCCGGACCGGACCAGGCGGGCCAGGTGGGGAAGCCGTCCGGCGAGCAGCTCGGCCTCGGCGACATCGGGCCGGAGCCCGTCGATCAGGAGAAGAAAGCAGCGGCGCATGGCGGGGGAAGTTACACCGGCACGACGTACGCCTCCATCGCGAAATACTCCGCGAGGCCGAGGCGGTCGAGCCGCTCGGCGGTCTCTTTGTTCCGCGCTTCCACGCGCTGCCAGAATTCGCGTTCGTCGAGGCCGGGAAAGGGAGCCGAGTCTTTCTGCGACTGGTGCTTGAAGATTGCCTGGATCTTGACCGACAGCTCTTCCTGGGAGAGCGGCACCAGCCAGGTGGCCTCGGTGACCGACCACTCCTGCCATGCGCCGCGATACAGCCAGACCTCCGGAGCGCGGGGAAGATCCTCCAGCGCGAGGTCGACCGCCTCCTTGCACATGCGGTGCGTGCCATGGGGATCCGAGAGGTCTCCCGCGACGAAGACCAGCTCCGGCTGAAGCTCCTCGATCAGCTCGCGTACGATCCGGACGTCGTCGGAGCCGATGGGCTTCTTCTCCACCTGCCCGGTCTGGTAGAAGGGGAGATCGAGGAACCGGGCATTGGCGCCGGAGAGACCCAGCGTCTCGATCCCGCTGATGGCCTCCGCCTCGCGAATCATCCGCTTGATGTCCTGCACGGCGGGAATATCCACCTCGCCTGGAGCCTTCCGGGCCAGGAAATCCCGCACCTCGCGCGTGAGCGCCAGAACGCCCGTGGGGTCCAGCCCCCGGGCCCGGCCCAACCGTTCGATGAAATCGACGTAGCGCCGCACGTCGTGGTCGAACACGGCGATGTTGCCGCTGGTCATGTACGCCACGGTGATCCGGTTGCCATTGAGGACAAGCTTGTGGAGGATCCCGCCCATGGATATGACGTCATCGTCCGGGTGGGGCGAAAAACAGATAACCCGGGCGCCTCTCGCCAGCTTGGATCGGCCCCGGATCTTCGCGCCCAGCACATTGAAGACGAAGCCGTTGACCGCCCCGGGCGACCCGAACCGTGCCACCAGGGCCGACATCCGGTGGTCTGCGTAGTCGCGGTGGGTGAGTTTGAGGATCGCGCGGCCCACCGTCTCGGACAGCCATACCACCCCGCGCACGGCAAGCTGGTCGGTCCACTCCACCTCGTCTGTCAGCCAGGGGGTGGCCACCCGGGAGAGCAACGCCGCGGCCGCCCCGTCGAGATAGAAGGTGGTGTTGGGATGGCGCTGGAGAAACGTCGCCGCCACATCGGTGTCGATCTCACCTTCGACCGACCGGCGAACGATTGCGGCCTTGTGCTCTCCGGTGGCGAGGATCGCGATCGCACGGGCCTCGAGGATGGTGGCAACTCCCATCGTTATCGCTTCGCGAGGAACGAAGGATTCGCCGAAGAAATCGGCGGCGGCGTCCTTTCGGGTGACGGCGTCCAGAATCACGGCGCGGGTCCGGCTTCGGGCTCCCGATCCCGGCTCGTTGAATCCGATGTGACCGGTCTTCCCGATACCCAAGAGCTGGAGGTCGATGCCGCCGGCGGCCTGGATGGCCGACTCGTACTCCTTGCAGGCCTCCCCCAGTCGCTCACCGGGAAGGTCTCCTCGAGGGATATGGACGTCGGACGGATCAATATCGATGTGGCCAAAAAAATTCTCCCACATGAAGCGATGATAGGAGTGCGGGTTCTCCGGATCCATCGGGTGGTACTCGTCCAGATTGAACGTGACCACACCCCGGAAACTCAATCCCTCTTCCCGGTGTATCCGGACCAGCTCCCGATACACCCCAAGGGGCGTGGAGCCGGTGGCAAGGCCCAGCACGGGGCGGGCACCCGACCCCCGCCGGTCGCGAATCAGCTCGGCAATGTGCGCCGCCACCGCACGAGCCAGCTCGGCGTGATCGTTGAAGATGGCAGTGCGGATCCGCTCGGAAGCGTCCATGGACGGAATATATGGTCAATGGGAGCTCCCTTGACATATCAAGATATTTTGATATGTTATTGCCCATGAACGGCAGAACGGCGGTCCCGGATCTCGAACGCGTGGCGGGGGTGTTCCACGCCCTGTCCGATGCCACGCGGCTCCAGCTGGTCGATCTGCTCCGTGCCGGGGAGCGCTGCGTGTGCGAGCTCACCGACACGCTCGATGCTAGCCAGTCCAGGCTGTCATTTCACCTGCGGGTCCTCAAGGAGGCCGGCCTGGTCCTGGACCGCCGGGAGGGCCGCTGGATCTACTACCGGCTGAATCAGGAACGCGTGGAAGAGGTCGCCTCGGTGCTCACCGACTGTTGTGCACCGTCCAAACGCTGGCTCAAAGGAGGATGCTGTGGATAACGCGATACGGGATACGGTGCGGCAGAAGTACGGGGAGGCGGCCCGGCAGGTGCGGACCGGACAACCGGCGGAATGTTGCGGTAGCAGCTGCTGTGGCGGCTCGGCCGACCCGATTTCCTCGAACCTCTATTCCGCCCTGGAAACGAGCGTAGTCCCTGAGGCCGCGGTGCTCGCCTCCCTCGGTTGCGGCAATCCCACCGCGTTGGCCGAGCTCAAGCCCGGCGAGACGGTGCTGGACCTCGGCAGTGGCGGAGGGATCGATGTGCTTCTCTCGGCGCGGCGGGTCGGTCCCACCGGCAAGGCGTACGGTCTCGACATGACGGACGAGATGCTGGCCCTGGCCCGGGAAAACCAGCGCAAGGCCGGAGTCGACAACGTGGAATTCCTCAAGGGGGAAATCGAGAGCATTCCGCTCCCCGATGCGTCCGTGGATGTCATCATCTCCAACTGCGTCATCAATCTCTCGGCCGACAAGCGGAAAGTGCTGGCCGAAGCGTTCCGGGTGCTCAAGCCTGGCGGGCGGTTCACGGTCTCGGACGTGGTCGTTCGGGGGGAGGTTCCCCACGAGATTCGCCGAAGCATGGAGCTCTGGATCGGGTGCGTTGCCGGCGCCCTGGAGGAGCAGGAATTCATATCACTCCTCCATGCCGCCGGGTTCACCGCCGTGAGCATCGAGCCCACCCGCATCTACCGGGTCGACGACGCCCGCGCCTTCCTGACCGGCGCCGGTCTCGACGTGGATGTCGTGGCGACCGCGATTGATGGTCGCTTCATGGGCGCCTTCGTGCGGGGCACCAAGCCGGGCCCGTAAACGAGGACGCTCGCGCAACGCGGTGCGCGCCGCCTCCTCCGTGTAAGCATCCCGCCTCTCGCGATCCGCAAGAGGCGGATCGGCTGCAACGAACACACTCCCGCCTCAGCACACGAGTTCCGCACCGGCACGCGGTCTGCCACTACTGTGCGCGTGCCCGGATCGCCGAGCTATTCTCGGCTGCACGGCGCTGCAGCACATCCCCTATCGAGAAGCGCAGGTGATTCGATGCGGACGGTTCCTGGTCTCGTGGGCTTGGGCATCCTGATGGCAGCCGCCGGCTCGTCGGAGGCACAGGGCGGCGCGCTGCGCGCCGGCGCGGCCACGCGCAACTCCAGCGTCACCTCCATGCCCTCCGACTCCCGGAAGGGCTTCTGGGCCGGGGCGGGGTTGGGCACCGGCGCCGGCAGCATGCACTGCTCCATCTGCGAGCATGAACGGGAACAGGGGACCTCGGCGTACGTCCGGGCCGGCACCACGGTCAACCGGAGGCTGCTCCTCGGAGTTCAGGGCAGCGGCTGGCAGCGCACCGGCGAGGCGGGGAAGCGCCGGCTGCTCTCGCTGACCGGCGGCGCGTGGTGGTATCCCAACCCGCGCCACGGGTACTACCTGCATGGGGGCGCCGGACTTTCGCGGTGGCGGGCTTCCGAAGCCAACGATGCGGTCACCTCGCAAGCGGTTGCCCTGGTAGTCGGCGTCGGCTATGAAGTGCGAATCAATCCCAAACTCTCCGTCGTTCCCTACCTGAATGCCCTCGGCTCCTCAAAGGGCTCGCTGTGGCTCGAGAATAAGGACGAGGTGTCCTTCGAGCGGCGCAAGCTGCCCTCCGGCGGCCACGCGCTGTTGTTCCAGATAGGTCTCGGCATCACCCGTCATTGATCTCAAGGAGTCTTCGATGCGCGTGCTCATTCTGACATCCGCCGCTGCCGGGCTGGCTCTTGCCTGCGGCAGCGCGACCACCGGCGGGCCTCACGATCCTCCCGCCAACGCAACGCCCAGCGTGGCCTTCCTGACCTGGAAGCCCGGCCCCGGCGACACGTGCGCGATTGAAGCGCACAACCGGTACTCCGCGGTCGGACCCGACGGGAAACTGTATCCGGCCTGGCATCCCCCGGTGGATGCGGCGAGCGGCTGCTCGTTCGGGCACGAGCACGGCCGTGACCCGCGCGGATCCGATCTCTACGAAAGCGTCGGCGACATTCCGCTGGGCTACGCCAACGAACAGCTGGATACGTGGGATCCGAACGGGAGGCGCCACGAAGACCACGTCGGGCACAAGGTCGAGTGGGAGAACGACGTCATGATGAGCATCGACGGCATTGCCGATCACGTGCTCAACATCAAGTGCGACATCATGACCAAGCTTCACCAGGGCACCCACTCGAAAGACGCGTTCACCAACAACCTCCACGAGCTGGTCTATCACATCAAGTGCACCGACGGGACCGAGATGCACGTGACGACCATGAATCCGATCGGTCAGCCGGGCGGATTCACCAGGACTTGTGACGGCGCGCGCATCCAGGTCGGAGCGCCCACCCCGGCCAACTCACCCAACGGCGGCGGTCAGCGGATCATTCCCGACCGCACCTGCGTCGACCGGCACGTGCTCGTATCGCAGGGGCAGAACTCCAGCTTCGGCAACGGCATTCACGAGAGCTGGCAGACCAACACCTCGATTCGGCTCGAGAGCGGGAAGTCCGTCGGCTCGTTCGACCCCTACTACCAGGTCAACATGCCGAGCCGGTTCCACGATCCTGGGATTGCGGGCATCACCGGGCTGACGATCAACACGTGCTTTGAGACCGAGGCCAATGGAGACAAGGCCCGCAGCACGGCCTGCACCGCCGCGACGGGCAACGGGACGATCCAGTCAATGCTGCAGACCGATCCGCGCTCGCCGTTCAACGGCGTGTCGCGGTTCGTGGACATCAATGGCAACCGGGTGGACAACTCGGACGGCAGCGAGGCAATCTATACCGACCCGTTCGGAAAACACGGCCGAACCGCCGCGTTCCCGGGGAGCATTCGGCAGTTCATCTCGCGAACCAACAACAGCGCGGTCCCGTTCCACGGCCCACGTATCGGAAGCGGAAGGGACTACAGCGGGCCGGGGGTACACGCGCCGAACTAAGAGGCTTAACGTCCCAACCTCTCGAATACGACGTTTCCTATGCGATACCGCTTCCAGTCCTTGTAGTCGAAGTGCCACCATTCGGAGGAGTTGACCGTGAACCCCTGCGCCTCCATCACGGAGCGCAGGAGGTCGCGGTGCCAGCGCTGCAGCGACGTCCCACCCGCGTAGGTCGGATACGAGCGAGGGGAGAACTCGTCGTAACTCCCCGGCATCTCCACTGCCCGCCCCGTGTTGATCTCGTAGAGCGAGAGGTCCACCGCCGCGCCCCTGTTGTGCCGGGAGCCGGTCGCGGGATTGGCCACGAACTCGTGCTGGGCAGGCGGCGTGGCGTCCCAGAACATCCTGGTGACGTACCAGGGCCGGTAGCCATCATGGATCAGCAGGCCATAGCCCTGAACGCGGAGCGCCTTGCTGGCGCGGACCAGCGCCTCGGCGGCGGGCCGCTGCAGGAACGCCCGCGCCTGGCTGTACAGCGGCGTTCCGAGAAAATTCCGCGAGGAAGCGTAGCGAATATCGAGGTGGATGGTGGGGTCCAGCTTCCCTAGCTCGGCGAGGTCGGTGGCCAGGAAGCTTCCCGGCTCCTCGGGCGGCGTGGCGGCCAGGGCGACGCGCCGGAGCTCCGCCACCGGCCGAACCGGCACCACCCGGAACACCGAGCCATCCTCCGGGCCCAGGGCTCGTCGCGGCAGGGTGATGGTCCCCTCCACGATTGCTGTGGCTCGGCCGCTCTTGTCGCGGCGAAACCGGGTCGGCGCGCCCGGATGATTGCCAGCGCTTACGAATGCGTCGGTCCCGGCCGGTGTGAGCGCGAACTCCCATGAGTCGATTCTGCTGGCCGAGTACCCACGCTTGATCAGCCGGCCCTGGCGCTCGAAGATCATCGTGCGGTTGAGCGTATCCGAACCATATTCGCCGATCAGACCACGCCACGCCGCGGGCGGGGCAGGGGGAGGTGCCGGACGAGGATTGTCGATGAGGCCCTTCGTCACCGTCTGGATCCGGGCATTGGTGAGCGCCCATGTATCGGATTGCGCGATCAGCGACGCCGCCGTCGGTGGCAACAAGACGGCCGCGAGCGTCAGCGCGCGCACCGCCGGAGTCAGACGCATGACCAGTCTCCGGGCAGGAATGAATGGAAAGGAGAATCTATGGCTCCGCGCCCAGGCGAGCCACCGCTAGATTACGCGCTACTGCCTCTGGGAGTTGAACCGTGGAGGTCCAGGTCTTCGGCGTGAAGAAAAGCGCCGATACCCGTTCGGCCCTCCGGTTCTTTGCGGAGCGCCGGATCAAGGTTCATTTCGTCGATCTGGCCGAACGACCGGCCTCCCGGGGCGAGCTCACCCGCTTCGTGCAGAAGTTCGGCATCGAGGCACTGATCGACCGCAACTCGGCCCGCTTTGCGCACTTGGGACTCGCCTCGACGCGGCTCTCACCTGAGCGCTGGCTCGACCGGCTGGTGGACGAGCCGCTGTTGCTTCGGGTGCCGCTCGTCAGGAACCAGCAGCAGCTCACCGTCGGCCCCGCGGAGGAGATTTGGCGACGCTGGGTTATGATACCATGAGACGAGGAGGCGCTCCCGTGAAAGTGGCGTTCGTACTGCTCCTGCTTCGGGCTGCCTCGCTGCCCGCGCAAGCTGCCCCGGGCACCGACATCTTCGTGATGCCGCTGCTCCGCACCGGCGGAGCCCTCGGCGTCGGGTCCGCCGTCAACATCACGGCGCGCCCCGGATACGACAACCAGCCGTTTTTCTCACCCGACGGGCAGCGTGTCTACTACACGTCGCAGCGAAGGGGGCAGACCGACATCTACCGCTACGATCGGTCGCCGGGCGCGACCACCCAGGTCACCCGGACGCCGGAGAACGAATACTCTCCCACCCTCATGCCCGGCGGGAAGCGGTTCTCGGTGATTCGCGACTCGCTCCAGTTCCTGTGGTCGTTCGCGCTCGACGGAACACCCGCCATGAAGCCGCTGCTCGATTCGATCCGGCCCATCGGGTACCACACCTGGCTCAACGCCGACACCGTCTTCGTCTTCGTGCTGGGCACCCCGGCCACGCTGCGCCGCGCCGAGCTGGGGCACGGGACGGCGACGGTGCTGGCGAGCGACATCGGTCGGGCCCTGTTGATGGTGCCGGGCCGCCGTGCGGTGAGCTTTGCCCAGCGGGACTCGGCCGGCTTCCGGGTACGGGTGATTGATCCGGTGACCGGGCAGGGGGAATCGCTGGTGCGCCTGCCCGACGACAACGAATTTTTCACCTGGACTCCGGATGGCGCGCTGCTCTCGGCGAGCGGCAATCGGCTGCTTCGCTGGCGGGCCGGCGAGAGCGACTGGTCCGAGATCGCCCGGTTCCGCGAGCCCGGGCTGCAGCAAATTTCGCGGTTGGCCATCAGCCCGTCGGGTGACTGGCTGGCACTGGTGGGCGGAGAACCCGCGCCCAAGGCCCCGTGATGATGCGCTCGAGCGCCCGTCCGCGGCTGATCGCTGTCCCGTTGTTCCTGGTCGGGGCGTTCACCTTGCCCGTCTTGCCCGCCCTGTCGGCGCAAGTCCCGGACGGCCCCGTAGTCCTGCTCACGCCGGATCGCGTCTTCGACGGGCTGGCGATGCGCCCGGGATGGTCGGTGCTGGTTCGTGGGAGCCGGATTCTGGCGGTGGGTCCCGGACTCGAGGCGATCACGCCCGGGGACGCCCGGCGCATTCCGCTCAAGGGCATGACCCTGCTGCCCGGGCTGATCGAAGGCCATTCGCACGTCCTGCTGCATCCCTACAATGAGACCAGCTGGAATGATCAGGTCCTCCACGAGCCGCTGGCACTCCGGGTGGCTCGCGGGGTGAACCACGTCCGGCGGACCCTCGAGGCCGGATTCACCACCATTCGCGATCTGGGCACCGAAGGCGCGGCCGACGCCGACGTGGGCCTCAAGGACGCCATCGAGCAGGGCATCGTGCCGGGCCCCCGGATGCTGGTGACCACCCGGGCCATCGTCGCAACCGGCACCTACGGGCCCCGTGGCTTCGACTCCCGCTGGGAGGTTCCCCAGGGCGCCGAGGAAGCCAGTGGATCGGAGGCGCTCACCCGCGCCACCCGGAGCCAGATCGCCAACGGCGCCGACTGGATCAAGGTGTACGCCGACTACCGCTGGGGGGCGAGCGGCGAGGCCCGTCCCACGTTTTCCCTCGAGGAGCTGGCCCGCATTGTCGAAACCGCGAGGAGCAGCGGACGCCCCGTGGTGGCCCACGCCGGCACCGCCGAAGGTATGCGGCGGGCCGTGCTCGCCGGGGTCGAGACCATCGAGCATGGGGACGCCGGAACCAGCGAGGTCTTCGAGCTCATGGCGCAGCGTGGGGTGGCGCTGTGCCCCACACTCGCGGCGGGCGACGCGGTGCGGCAGTATCGCGGCTGGAGGAAGGGCTCCGAGCCCGACCCGCTCGAGATCACCGAGAAGAAGGCCAGCTTCCGGCGCGCGCTCGCCGCCAAGGTGGTCATGTGTATGGGCGGCGACGTGGGCGTCTATGCCCATGGGGACAATGCCCGCGAGATGGAGCTCATGGTGGAATACGGAATGACCGCCCCGGAGGTCCTCCGATCCGCCACGTCGGTCAATGCGCGTCTGTTCCATCTGGACGATCGCCTGGGGCAGATCCGGCCCGGCCTCCTGGCGGACATCATCGCTGTCGAGGGAGACCCGAGCATCCGGATCTCCGACGTTCGGAACGTGCGCCTGGTCATGAAGGGCGGCCAGGTCGTCCGCGCCCCGTGACCGAATAGTCCCTACTTGACGCACCCGCGCCGCCTTCGGTAGCATCCCCCGGCTACCGGGGACCCGCGCTCTTCATGGAGGATGTATCCGTTTACGACCGTTTCGCGCCTGGCGGCCGCTGCCCGCGTACGTGGCACGGGTCGCGGCGCCGCCCTACGATGTCGTCAGCCGGTCCGAAGCCGCCGAGCTGGCGGCCGGCAACCCGCTGAGCTTCCTGCACGTCGGACGCTCCGACATCGACTTGCCGCCCGAAACGGATCCGCACGATCCGGCGGTCTACGCGAAGGCGCGCGCGAATCTGGACCACCTGCTCACGGAGGGCGTGTTCGTGCAGGAGGCGGAGCCATCGCTCTACCTGTATGAGCTCACGATGGATGGCCGCTCCCAGATCGGCGTGGTGGGATGCGTCAGCGTGGACGACTATGCCAGGGACGTGATCAAGAAGCACGAGAAAACCCGCAAGGACAAAGAGGACGATCGCACCACCCACCTCCTGGCGCTGAACGCGCACGCCGAGCCGGTGTTCCTCACGCACCAGGGAACCCCTTTTCTGACCCAGCTCAACGCCAAGGTCACCGCCGGCGAGCCGCTCTACAATTTTGTCTCTTCGGATGGCGTGCGCCAGCGGGTCTGGAAGATGCGAGACGCGGCGTCCTACGTAGACGCCTTTCGGCGGATCGGTGTGGGCTACGTCGCCGACGGTCACCATCGTTCGGCCAGTGCCTGGCGCGCCGCGGAAAAGCTTCGCGCCGATACTCCTGCTCCGACCGGCAATGAGGAATACGAGTGGTTCCTCGCGGTGCTTTTCCCGGCCAATCAGCTTCGCATTCTCCCCTATAACCGGGTGGTGAAAGATCTCGCCGGCATGTCTCCCGCGCAGTTCCTGGAGCGGCTCGCTGGTATCGGCATCCTGACCCCTTCGACCCGGCCCGAGCCGGCAAGTCCCGGCTCGTTTGGGGTCTTCGCAGGCGGGCGTTGGTCCCTGCTCACCCTCGACCCGGCGTCGATTGACGCGAGCGACCCGATCCGCTCGCTCGACGTGTCGCTCCTGCACGAGCGGGTCCTGGCGCCGATTCTCGGCGTCGGCGATGTACGTACCGATCCGCGGATCGATTTCGTCGGCGGCATCCGCGGCACCGCGGAGCTGGAGCGGCGCGTCACCTCCGGAGAAGCGGCCGTCGCCTTCGCGATGTACCCCGTCTCGGTGCAGCAGCTCATGACCATTTCCGATGCCGGCGAGATCATGCCGCCCAAATCCACCTGGTTCGAACCCAAGCTCAAGAGCGGGCTGTTCGTGCACACGCTCGCCTGAGGTCTACGGAGGGGTCGTACAATGAAAGTGCTGGTCGCCGACAAGTTCGAAACCGTGGGGGTGGACGGCCTCAAGGACCTGGGCTGTGACGTCGTGCTGCGCGCCGACGTCACCCTCGACGACCTGCCGGCGGTGATTCGCGAAGTGGACCCCAGGGTGCTGGTCGTCCGGAGCAAGAAGGTCAATGAGTCGGCGCTTGCCGCCGGCCCCGGCCTCTCCCTGGTGATCCGCGCCGGCGCCGGGATCGATACCATCGACCTCTCGGCCGCGTCCCGGCTCGGCATCTTCGTCGCCAACTGCCCGGGAAAGAACTCCATTGCCGTCGCCGAGCTGGTCATGGGCCTGCTGCTCTCCCTGGATCGGCGCATCCCGGATCAGGTGGCCGATCTGCGCAAGGGCGAATGGTCCAAGGGCGAGTACAGCAAGGCGCGGGGCCTGCACGGTCGCACCCTCGGCATCGTCGGGCTCGGGCAGATCGGTCGCGAGGTGGCGCGCCGCGCCCAGGCGTTCGGCATGCGGGTGGTCGCCTACTCCCGCAACCTCACCGACGAAGGCGCCGAGCGGCTCGGCATCGGCTATTGCGAAACCCCGCTCGAGGTGGCCCGGCTGTCGGACGCGATATCGATTCACGTGGCCGGCGGGTCGGAAACCAGGAATCTGGTGGACGAGCGTTTCCTGGGCGCGATGAAGCCCGGCGCGTATCTCATCAACGCGGCGCGCGGAAGCGTGGTGGATGAAGCCGCGCTGGAAAAGGCGGTGCGGGAGCGGGGCATTCGTGCCGGCCTCGACGTGTATCAAGGCGAGCCGTCCGGCGGCAAGGCGGAGTTCAAGAATTCGCTGGTCGCGGCGCCGGGGGTCTATGGCACCCACCACGTCGGCGCGTCCACCGATCAGGCCCAGGTGGCCATCGCGCACGAAGTCATCCGGATCGTCGACGGGTACATGAAGACGGGCGTGGCCCCCCACTGCGTGAACCGACTGGCCCGGAGCTCGGCCACCCACGTGCTGTCCGTGCGGCACCAGAATCGTCCGGGCGTGCTGGCCCATGTGTTCAGAGTGCTCGCGGATGGGGCCGTCAACGTTGAAGAGGTGGAGAACATTCCGTACCACGGAGCCCAGGCTGCGTGCGCCCGGATCCATATTTCGTCGGTGCCCACCGAGGCGGCGCTCGGCACGATCCGGACCGGGAACCCCAATATCCTCAGTGTCGACCTGACGCCGATCGAGTAGTGTCCGAATCCTTGCCCTCTGAGCCTTCTCACTCCGGTGCTCATGCCTGATCGCATTCACAATTTCGGCGCCGGCCCCGGCGTGCTTCCCGAGCCGGTGCTTCGTCAGGCCCAGCAGGACATCTGGAACATCGACGGGAGCGGCATCGGGATCGCCGAGCACAGCCACCGGGGCAAACTGTTCGAGAAGATTATCACAGCCGCGGAAGACTCGGCGCGCCGACTGGCCGGCATCCCCGATAACTACAAGGTCCTGTTCATTCAGGGGGGGGCCACCCAGCAGTTCGCGATGGTCCCGATGAATCTGCTTTCCGGCGGCCGGACCGCCGACTACCTGGTGACGGGTGTCTGGGCCGAAAAGGCGCTCCAGGAGGCCCTGAAATTTGGCACCACCCACGTCGCGCTCTCCGGACAGGCCTCGAAATTCACGACGATCCCTCCGACCTCGGACATTCAGTACTCGGAGCGTCCGGTGTACGTCCACATGACGACCAACAACACCATCTACGGAACCCAGTGGAAATCCGAGCCGCCGGTGCCGGCGGGTGTTCCGCTGGTGGCGGACACATCGAGCGATATGTTCAGCCGGCCCATCGATGTGAGCAAATACGGGTTGATCTACGCCGGAGCCCAGAAGAATCTCGGGCCTTCGGGGATCGTGCTGGTGATCGTGCGGGAGGATCTGGCCGAGCTGGCTCCCAAGTCCCTGCCCACGATGCTCCAGTACCGCACCTACGTGAAGGA
>JANNGX010000179.1:0-17310 GCA_031404115.1 Gemmatimonadales bacterium
AATGATCGACAGCAAGGCCGACGCACGCTGGGAAGGCACCCTGCGCGAGGGCCGAGGCACTATCCGGCTGGGCAGTGGAGCCTTTGAAGGTCCCTACTCCTTCGGAACGCGGTTCGAAGGCGCGGCCGGCACCAACCCCGAGGAGCTCCTTGGCGCGGCCCATGCCGGCTGTTTCACGATGGCTCTCTCGCTCATGCTCACCAAGGCCGGTCACCCGCCCGCCAGTCTCGACACGACGGCGACCGTGCACCTTGACAAGGTGGGGGATGGCTTCGCTATCACTGGCATCGACCTGGTGACACAAGGCAGGGTCCCCGGTCACACCCAGGCGGAGTTCCAGCGCCTGGCGGAGGATGCCAAGACGAACTGCATCATCTCCAAGGTCCTTTCCGGTGTTCCCATGCGGCTCCAGGCCACCCTGGCCGACTAGCGGCGCCGGGCGAATCGAGGCGGACGATGACCGATCTCGTTACGGAGTTCGGCGGCATCGATATTTACCTGTTTGATCAGCTCCTGCGAGGTCGCATCTCCCCGGGCATGCGGGTGCTCGACGCGGGCTGCGGGAACGGTCGCAATCTGGTGTACCTGCTGCAGGCGGGATACGACGTATGCGGTGTCGATGAAGACGCTGCTGCGATCGAAGCGATTCGAGGTCTGGCCGCGCGGGTCGCCCCCCGATTGCCCCATGACAGCTTCCGGATCGAACCCGTGGAGGCTATGACGTTTCCCGAGCGCCACGCCGACGTGGTGATCTGCAGCGCCGTACTCCACTTCGCGCGAGATGATGCCCAATTCCAGGCAATGGTGAACAACTGCTGGCGGGTGCTCCGCCCGGGAGGACTGTTCTTCTCGCGTCTGGCCTCGACGACCGGTCTCGAGGGACGGCTCGAGGGGGTGGGGGGGCGCCGGTTTATTCTTCCTGACGGTTCTACCCGTTATCTGGTGGATGAGTCCCTGCTGGCGGAGGCCGCCGCATCACTCGGAGCGGAGCTGGCCGATCCGCTGAAGACGACGCTGGTCCACGGTCGTCGAAGCATGACGACCTGGGTGCTGCGGAAAGGATTCTCAGCATGATCGATCGCTCCGGGACTCTCAGGCGCTGCTGGCCGTTCCTGCTCCTCACGGCCGCATGCGGGTACATCACGGGCTCGTCGGCGGACGCGAGCCTGAACGTATCGTTTCACGGGGCGATTCCGACGCTGCAACCGGCCGTCGTCGAGCTGCAAGTTCAATCCGAGCATCGCTCCTATCTCTGGATCGGCGGGCCCACGGCCACCGAGACCCGCCCCCAGGATTTTGCGCCAGTGGGCCTTCAGGGGGGTGATAGCCTGACGGCCGCGGCCATTCTCCGCACGTCGCAGGGTGTGGAGCTGGCCCGCGCGGTCACCGGTATCCGGGTGGAATCAGGCTGGCTCTATGGCATCGGCTTTCAGGCCGGCGGCGCCAATCCGGACCATCGCGGATTCTGTCACCATCCGCCTCGCAAGGTGGCTATCCTCGGCTTCCCGGGTGATACCCTCTTCCTCTGGACCAGCGGTTTCCCCGAGGGCGCAATCTGCTAGAGATTCGCGGCGGCACTCCGGCCGACGCCACGGCGCTCGCTCGATTCGCGGCGCGGACCTTCCAGGAAGCTTTCGGCCCTGCCAACGAGCCCGGGCATATTGCGGAGCACCTGGCCACTTCCTATGGCGTACCGCAACAGGAGCGGGAGCTTTCCGACCCGAACTGCCTCACGCTGCTCATCGATGCGGGTGGTGAGCTGGCGGGGTATGCCCAGGTTCGCCGCCAGCGGCCGCCCCCCTGCGTGACGGGTCCGGCGCCGGTCGAACTGGCGCGGTTCTACGTGGATCGCCCGTGGCACGGTCGGGGTCTGGCCCAGCGGCTGATGGCTGCTGTGGTGGACGCGGCAATCCAGCTTGGCGGCCAGACTCTCTGGCTGGGAGTATGGGAACAGAATCCGCGTGCGATCGCCTTCTATGCCAAGAGTGGATTTCTCGATGCCGGGTCGACCGACTTCTTCGTGGGGCCGGACCGGCAAACCGACCGGGTGCTGGTGACGGCGGTCGGCCGGCTCGGCTCACGAGGGTGGGGGTCTGGCGGACCGGGCGGATACGCGTAAACTCAATCGTCGGCGGTGAGCCGGACCGGCGCATCAGAACCCAAGGGAGGCAGCCATGAAGACGTTTGCCGTGCAGCGCACCCTGACGGGAATCACAATGGATCAGCTGGCAGGCGCGCAGAAGGCCGCTATCCGTACCAGCGCGGAATTCACAGATAAAGGCACGTCCGTTCGCTACATCCGAAGCAATTTCTATCCCGGCGACTTCCGTTGTACCTGTCTATTCGAGGCCGGTAACGCGGAAGAGGTGCGAAAGGTCAACGAGGCGGCCAAGCTCCCCTTCGACCGGATCGACGAGGTGCTTGATCTGAACCCGTGATACCTTGTTCGTCCTGTCGCTCAATTCCACTGAGCGCCCTGGTTTGACGCCATCGAGGTTTTTATGAAGGCAGCCGCAACGCAGGGCCTCTTTCTCGTTTCGCAGTATGCGCAATTGCTGACCGGCCTCACCGACGAGCACCTGGGCCACGAACCCGCACCGGGTGTCAAGACGGCCGGCTGGCTGCTGGGGCATCTTGTCATCACGGGCGACTTCGCCCGGCGCCTCGCAGGGTTGCCTCCGATGGCGCCCAGAGAATGGCGAGCGATTTTCGGGCCCGGAACGACGCCGAGCCGGGACCCGGCAACTTACCCGCCGATGGCGGCACTCATCGAGACCTTCCGCGCCGTGTATCGAGACCTGGCAGCCCGGGCACCGGGTGCTTCGCCGGATGTGCTCGGCACACCCAATCCATTCGAGGCGGCCCGTCCCGCGTTCCCTACCGGCGGCAGCTTTGTGGCCTACCTGCTGACCGGCCACCTGGGCTACCACCTGGGACAGCTTTCCGCCTGGCGCTCGACGTCCGCCGCCACTGACCCACGGCTTCGGTAACACCTCGCGGCTCGCGCCCCGGCAACCTGGTGATGTACGCGTACTCAGCCCGTGCCATTTCCGGGGAGACGGTGCCCCTGTCGACGTATCGGGATCGGGTGTGCCTGATCGTCAATGTCGCCAGCGAATGCGGATACACTCCCCAGTACAAGGGCCTCGAGGAGCTGTACCGCCGGTACCAGGCCACGGGGTTCAGCGTGCTGGGATTCCCCTGCGACCAGTTCGGCGGCCAAGAGCCAGGAGACGACACGGTCATCCAGACATTCTGCAGCGTCAACTTTGGAGTCACCTTTCCTCTCTTCGCGAAGATCGCGGTGAAAGGACAGGATGCGCATCCGTTGTTCGAGTACTTGACGACAGCGCGGCGGGGTTTCCTGGGCACTCGCGCTATCAAGTGGAACTTCACGAAGTTTCTGGTGGACAAGAATGGAGCGGTGCAGGCCCGCTACGGTCCGAGGCGCCGACCCGCCGAGATCGAGCCCGAGATCGTACGGTTACTGGGATAGCACCGAGGCGCACGGTGCCAACGTGGAGGACTGAGAACGTGAACCGCCCAACGCCTATGCTTTTACTCCTCGCCGCATGCACCGGCGCGGGAGCCGGCGGCAGCGCCGCGCCGCGGCCCGCAGCCTCCGCGGATGCCGGGCTGATCCGGGAGGCACGGAGCGCGCAGAACCGTGCGATGGCGACTGGAGACGTGGAGCGCGCGGCTTCGTTCTGGACCGACGACGTGAGCCTCCGCCGTGGGCTGGGCCAGCTGGTTAGCGGGAAAGCCGAATACCGGAGGCTTCTCGTTCCGGCGGGAAATCGGGACTCGAGCCTGGTCTACCAGCGGGATGCCGTCGCGATCGAAGTCAGCCCGCACTGGCCGCTGGCGTTTGAAACCGGCACCTGGACCGCCCACATGGGAGCGCTGAGTGGGCCGGTGATGATCGGGGGGCGCTATTCGGCCCAATGGGTCAAGCGCGCCGGCCGTTGGCTGATCCGGGCCGAGGTCTTCGTGGCGCTCACCTGCGGCGGCGTCGGCTGCCGGTACGCGTCCGCGCCCTAATCCGGCGTGAGAGACCTTCAGGGGTGTACGTTGTCCGGATCAGCGGCCTGGGTGAGGTGGCCGAACCCACGAATGCCCCGGGTCCTCCTCGGCTGCTTGCTCCTGGTTGGGTGGGGATGCAAAGAGCCGGATTCCTCTCGACCGTCGGTGGGGTACGCGATCGTCCGCACGTACCCGCACGATCCGTCTGCCTACACTCAAGGCCTCGTGCTCGCCGACACGATTCTCTACGAGAGTACCGGCCTGTACGGCCATTCCGACATTCGCTCGGTGGACCTGGCCACAGGCCGGGTGCGGCAGACGGTCTCCTTGTCGGAAAAGCGTTTCGGCGAAGGGCTGACGCTCCTGGCAGGCCGGCTCTACCAGCTCACGTGGCAGTCCGAGCTGGGCTACGTGTACGACGCCTCAACGCTGGCTCCGGTGGACTCCTTTCGGTACCGCGGTGAAGGCTGGGGGCTCACCACCGACGGGCATTTTCTTATCATGAGCGACGGCAGCGACACCCTCCGTTTCCTGGACCCCGGCACCTTCGAAGTCGTGCGGCGTCTTCCCGTCACCTTCTCCACCGGTGCGCCCGCCACGCGGCTCAACGAGCTGGAATACATCGAGGGCGAGCTTTTCGCCAACGTTTATCAGAGCGACTGGATCGTCCGCATCGACCCGCGCAACGGACTGATCCGGGAGGTGCTGGATCTCGCGGCGTTGCCCGAAGGCGCCAAAACCCGGTCGCCCGAGGAGGAGGTGCTCAACGGCATCGCGTTCGATCCTCGTACCGGGCACCTGCTGGTCACCGGCAAGCGTTGGGCAACGCTGTTCGAACTCGCGCTCACCAACCCCCCGGGCATCCGCGAGTCCGCCCGGTGAACCGGCGGCGGGTCGCCATCTTCATCTTCCCCGAGGTCGAAGTCCTCGACTTCGCTGGCCCCTTCGAGGTCTTCTCCCGCACCCGCCTGACTCCGGGCCTGGAATCCCGACGCTCGGAGGAGACCCTTCCGGGTCTTCACGGTTGCCGCGCACGCAGGACCAGTCACTGCGACGGGCGGGCCCGTGGTCGTGCCTGAGCTCGATTTCCTGACTGCACCGATCGCGGACGTGCTTGTCGCACCGGGCGGATTCGGCACGCGCCCATTGCTCCACGACGCGCTTGCCCTCGATTGGATTCGCCGCACGGCGGCCGAAGCCCGGCGCGTTACCTCGGTGTGCACCGGCGCTCTCCTGCTCGCTCGGGCGGGGTTGCTGACCGGTCGCCATGCCACGACCCATTGGGGTGCACTGGATCTCCTTGCGTCTCTGGATCCCACGGTGACCGTGGAACGACATCGTCGCGTGGTCGATGACCCCCGACTTCGCTACTGGCTGAGCGAGGCGATCAGCCTCGATGTGGCTCCGGGCGTCATCCTGGTCGAGCACAACCGGCGCACCCTTGGATTCAGCGGACAGGTGGCCGCGAATGCGGGGTCAACTCGAATGCGCCGACGCTGGCACCCCGGACGGCAGCGGGCTACTGTTGGGACAATCCCCTCTCCTGTGCTGCCCGAATGCCGGATATGGCCGACGCGCTGGTCTACTACCTAGTCTTTCTCTTCTCGACCACGCTCCACGAAGCGGCGCACGCCTGGGCGGGGCATCGGCAGGGAGACTCCACCGCGTTCCACGGAGGACAGGTCTCCCTCAACCCGCTGCCTCATATCAGGCGCGAGCCGATCGGGATGGTGATCCTCCCCTTGATCTCCGCGATCGCGTCGGGATGGCCCATCGGGTTTGCCAGCGCGCCCTATGACCCGGCATGGGCGCTCCGGTATCCCAAGCGCTCGGCGCTGATGTCTCTGGCGGGGCCCGCCGCGAATTTCCTGCTGGTGCTGGTGGCCGCGGTGCTGATTCGCGTGGGCCAGACGACCGGCCTCCTGCTCGCCCCCGACCATATCAGTTTCGGCCATGTCACGGCCGCAGTCGGCGGTGGATGGCTGGAGAGCGTGGCGTTCGTGGTGGGAGCGGTGTTCTCGATGAACCTCCTGTTGGCCGCGTTCAATCTTCTGCCGGTCCCGCCACTCGACGGAAGCGCGGTGGTGCCGCTGTTCCTCCGCGAAGCGACCGGCCGGAAGTACATGCAGGCGCTGTGGAATCTTCGGGGCGTCGGGTTGATCGGGCTGTTCCTGGCCTGGCAAGTGTTCGACAATGTATTCAACCCGCTCTTTCTGCGCGCCGTGAGCCTGCTCTATCCCGGCGTCTCCTATCAGTAGAAAGGCTGCGTGGGCGGTGGACGCGATGAACAAGATCGTAGTGATCACCGGTGCGAGCGGGGGAATCGGCGCCGCACTGGCGGAGCTGGTGGTACGTCGCGGGGCATCGGTCGTGCTGGTGGCGCGACGCGAAAGTGTGCTCCGCGCCGTAGCCGCGCGATGTGATGAACGGGCCCATGCTGTCGTCGCGGACGTCACCCGGCGAGCCGAAGTCCGGCGGGTGGTTGACGAGTCGCTGGGACGATACGGCCGCGTTGACGTCTGGGTGAACAACGTAGGGCAGGGGATTACCCGTCCGCCATCGGAGCTCACCGATGAGGACATTGACCGCCTCATGCTGATCAACGTCAAGACCGCGCTCTACGGCACTCAGGAAGTCCTGCCGCACTTCAAGGAGCGCGGTACCGGACAGGTGGTGACCATCTCTTCGATGCTTGGGCGGATTCCCGCTGCGGCGTTTCGATCGGCGTACAACGGCTCGAAGCACTTTCTCAATGCGCTGATCGCAAACTTTCGGACCGAAGTGCACCAGACCCACCCGGGCATACACTTCTCCCTGATTTCACCCGGCGTGGTGCGGACCGACTTCGGGCGGAACGCCCTTCATGGGGGGCCCGATTCCCACCAGCTGCCCGATTCCCAGAGCGCGGAGGAGGTAGCCGAGGTGATCGCAGGTGTGATCGACTCGCCCAGGCCGGATGTCTACACCCGTAAAGGCGCCCACGATCGCGTCGTCTCCTATTTCGACTCGCTCGGCAGCGATCCGTGACCGATTGAAGCCCCGGACCATCATCGTGTCGGACCTGATGCAACGCCGTTACCGGTATACCGTTTCGGAACCGGCGGGACGCCGCTTTGACCCTGAATTCACTCCCGACCTCACTCCCGCTGACATGCTCCGGCTGGGCGTGTTCGGCGGCAGGTACATGACCGATTGCCGAAAGGAATTCCCAGCGAGCTGGTTCCGCGGGGCCAAGCTGAGCCCGGGGCGACGCAACCCGAAACTCAACTGCTTCGGAGTGAATGCTTCGCAACCACTGTCGGTATGGCGCGCGAAGGGCTGGATCCATCACGAGGATCCGCGTGGCTGGTTCCAGTGGTACTGCCGGTACTACAGGGGACGGCGCGGTCCCGATGACGCCAGGCAGATCAAACGCTGGAAGGCGATGCAGCGGCACATCGCGCAGATCCATCTGGGGTGCGTAGCCGGCGACCTCCGGTGTCGTCGCCGGCAGCGCCAGGCACTCATGCATTGGGCCTATGACAGCCGGAGGGTGTAGTCAGGACGCCGGGACGGGTGTGAGGCCTTGCAGTACCGAGCGAAGGTCGGAGAGATCGGCGAGCACCCGCACGCCGGCCAGCGCCAGCTCCTCCGCGAGCACGAGCGATCCGGTTCCTCCTGCGAGCAACGGCACATCGGCCGGGAGTCGGACGCGAATCTCGGTGAGCTCCGACAGAGTGGCCGCCTTGTCCTCCAGATAAATCACGCTTACGCCCACCGCGAGCGCCTGGGTCGCGACCGCGGCGCGGGCAATCTCCTTCGCGGGCAGATCGGACCCGAGTGAAGTCACCCGCCATCCCAGCACCGCGGCGGTGACCGCAGCCAGAACGGCGCCGATTGCATGCCGCTCGCCGGCCGGAGTTGCCACCAGTATCCTGGGACCGACCGCGCCCGCGCCCACCGAGCGTACCACCTCGGAGATGACACCGTGCAGCGTGGCCGAGGCAAGGTGCTCCTGGGCCGGGCTGAGCCGGCCTGCGTGCCACTCCTCGCCGATTATTCCAAGCAGCGGAGTCACCACCGCGTCGACGAACACCGATGCGCCGAGCATCGTGGCGAGCCGGCGGAGCTCCCACTCGAGCCCTGCGGCATCCAGCGCGCGGGTGAGCGCCAGCGCAGGTCCGACCAGGTCGCTCTCGAGGGCACCCGATCCTTCACCTCCCCCGATGTTCACCCCGCGCGCACTCGCATCCTCTTCGGCCAGTCGGAGCAACACCTCGTTCGAGAGCCCCGCGACCTGGCCGATGCTCCGCCCGGCTTGGGTGGCGGAATGGAGGAGCCGGAGCCTGGCGATGTCGGCGTCGGAGTAGAGCCGCTGTCCCCCAGGACCGCGCGAAGGCTGAACCGCCCGATAACGCCGTTCCCACACACGCAGCACGTCCTGGGAGAGTTGGGTTCGGTCCGCGGCCACCGCGATCGGATGGCGTGGCCCGGTTGAGGCGTTGTCCTGATTCATTTGGCGAAGATCCCGTTCCGTCCATGTATTGTCAAGATTCAATCTAGACAACATCTTGACAAACAGTCAGTCTGTGCTATATTCTCTGGACAATCGATGAACAATCACCCAGGCCTTCAACATCCTCAGCATCGGAGCACCGCACGATGACGCATCGAACCATGTGGACTGTTGCTGCACTCCTCGCCGCCGCGTTAACGCTGCCGACCATCGGGTCGGCGCAGAAACCCTCAAGAATGGGAACCAGCCAGGTGAAGAACATCGTCGAAATCGCAGTCGCGTCCGGAAATTTCAACACCCTCATGGCCGCGGTGAAAGCGGCCGGTCTGGTCGAGACACTCTCGGGCCCGGGGCCGTTCACCGTATTTGCTCCGACCGATGCCGCATTCGCCAAGCTCCCGCCGGGGGCCATCAAGGACCTCCTGGCCGACAAGGAACGACTCACGGCGGTGCTCACCTATCACGTGCTCTCCGGCACGGTGCTGGCAGACCAGGTTATCAAGGCGGGTGAGATCAAGCCGGCCACGATCAATGGACAGGCGCTGGACATCGTGGTGCGGGGGGGTAAGGTGTATGTGAACGGCGCGCAGGTCATCACCGCGGACCTGGTTGCGTCCAACGGCGTGATCCACGTCATCGAAGGCGTGCTCATGCCGAAGCCGGCCGCCGCTCCAGCCGGTCGCTAGTCGCTCGCCCCAACCCGATCCGGCGCTGGGATTAGATGCCCGGTGCCGTGTCGCGGTTTGGCTTCCCTCATTCCGCCGCCTTGTTCCGCCCGCCGATCCGGCACATTCTTGATTCAGGAGGTCTCCCCACTTCCGCGCCGAGGACCCTACCCCCGTGAGGAACGTCACGATGCGCTTCTCCGACACGCCCAGCCAATCCGTTGGTCTCCTGCCGCTCCGTCTCGTGATTGCGCTGGTGTTCATCATGCACGGGGGTCAGAAGCTGTTCGTCTACGGGATCCCGGGCACCAGTGAAGCAATGCGCGGCATGGGCATTCCCCTCCCGGAGGTGGCCGCCATCATCGTCACGGCGGTTGAGCTTTTCGGCGGGCTGGCGATCCTCGCGGGCTTCTACACCCGGTGGGCAGCCCTCCTCCTCGTCGGGGACATGGCGGTGGCGATTGTGGCCGTGAGGCTCAAGGGAGGATTCTTTGCTCCCGCGGGCTTCGAATTCGAGCTCACGCTGCTGGCGGGCGCGCTCACCCTGGCGCTGCTGGTGCCGGGCCGCCGGCTCGCACCTTCGCGATGACCCCCCGCGTGCTGTCGCTCGTCCTGCTTCTGGGGTGCGCCGCCCCTCCCCGTGCAGCGGATGTGGCGCGCGCGCGGGTGGAGGTGGCGGCGGCGATGGAGCGCTACATGGCTGCCGCCCGGGTCGTGGACGCGGACCGAATGGCCGCTTTCTTCACGGCCACCGGTGTTCTGTTCGAGCCCGGGATCTTCCCGATCGAGACCCGGGATTCGATTCGAGCCTTTCTCGCCTCGTTTCCCGGCGCGCGGGTAGATTCCGCGACCGCCACGCCCGATACGATCGAAGTGTGGGATGACACGGCGCTGCTCTGGGGATCATACTTCGAGCGGCTGGCGTTTCCAGGACAGCCGGTGAGTGAGCAGCACGGCAGGTTCGTTACGGAATGGCTGCGTCAGGGTGATGGCACCTGGCTGATTCAGCGCTACTACCGGGTGCCGCTCCCGTCCTCCTCGGCACCGGCGCCGCAACCCTGAGGATTCCGTAACCCCAACTTCCCAGGTCACCCGTTCCGGCCGCACCCCTGGCATGGGCTTGCAGTTGGACCCGAGTCCCCCGATGTCCTCAACGCCTTCATGGAGATCACGCCATGCGACCTGATGAAGTACGAGGTGGACAAGGTCTCGGGTTACCTCCGGATCGACCGGCCGCAGCGCAGCTCAGTGAGCGCGCTATCGCACGGAACGAGATTCTGGTTCGCGCCCGGGTCATCGGAGGCCTGCAGATGGTCGATGGCGGGGAGGCGGATGACAAGATCATCGCCGTGCTGGAGAACGACTCCATGTGGAAAACCGCACGCAACCTCGGCGATGTGCCCCCCGTCCCGGTCGAGCGGCTGCAACACTACTTCCTCGCCTACAAGCTGGTGCCGGGCGAGCCGGTACACGCGACCATCGGGAAGGTCTGTCCCGGCGCGTTCCGTGCCCTGAACCAGCTCGCGACGCGAATGTCGGTGATGCAGGTGCAGGGTACCACGCTGGTAGCGTTTCGACGGAGCGGCCCTGGCGGTTCACCCGCGGCATCCTGATCACTCCTCCGGCGGGATCCATCATGCTTAGAGCCTTTGGTAGCGCGCTCGGGTGCGGATTGCTTCTGACCATGTGTTCGTCCGGACAGCCCGACGCCCAGCCCCCCGCGTCGGCGGTTCCGAGTCTCGCCCCGGCTCCGCCGAAAGCGCCGTCACCCGCCCCTCATCCTTCCTTTCCGGGCAAGGCGTCGAAGGAGTGGATCGTCTCGCCGAGGGGGGTGGGGCCGGTGCAATTTGGCATGTCAGTGGCCGACGCCCGGCGCGCCCTGGGTGATGTGCTTTCCTCCGTGCCGGCGGACGGGGGTTGCGTCCTCATCGAACCGGCCGGGGCGCCCGCCGGCCTCACACTGATGATCGAGAACGGGCGCGTGGTGCGTGCAGACGTCGATTCGGAGACCGTCGCGACAGACCACGGAGCCATGGTGGGAATGCGCGGGCTTGTCATCCGGGAACTCTACGGAGACAGCGTAGTGTTTACGCCGCACAAGTACGATCCACGGGCTCAATACATCACCTTTGCGCCCAAAGGACCGGGCGAGTCGCAATTCCGGGTGGTGTTCGAAACCAGGGGCCGGGTACTTCGATTCCACGCCGGAGTTCTTCCGGCCGCAGCATACGTCGAACGGTGCGGCTGAGGAGCTGTTCGTCCCGGAGCGACTACGCTGACGGCGGCTTGGGGCCGAGCTCGACAGGAGAGAACAGCAGATGCAAACCGAGGAACAGGGTCTTGCAGAATGGGTCAAACACGAGCGGCAACACCACCATCAGACTGGCGCTGACCCAGGTGAGCAGCCGCCACGGCGGGTTGGGCCAGGTCTCGCTTGAAAAACGGCATGGGTTCCATGTACCAGGCATCTGCGGAGTACGGACGCAGGCAACTTCGGGGTCTGCAGGACCGATGAGCGCAACGTGACGCTGGAACGACGCCGGACCGCATTCGGAATCTTCTTTGTCGTGGCCGGAGCGCTGCATCTGGCCGCCCCGACAATCTACCTGGGCATCATGCCTCCAGCACTCCCCCACCCCAGGGCGCTTGTATTTCTGAGCGGGTTGGCCGAAATACTCGGCGGACTTGGCCTCATGGTGCCGGCCACGCGGCGGGCCGCTGGCATCTGGTTGATTCTCCTGCTCGTGGCCGTTTTTCCCGCCAATATTCAGATGCTGTCGAATTGGCGGACCCGGGGAGCCACCTGGTGGGCGGAGGGGATCCTCTGGCTTCGACTGCCGCTGCAGCTCGTGTTCATCTGGTGGGCGTGGGGACTGAGCCGGGTCGGTAGCCGTGACGAGAAGAATATTCCCGGCCGCCCCGCGGGGGGGGAATGATCGGGGACGGTTCTCCGATGGATTCTTGCCTTCAGCACAGGCGCGTGCGCCATCGGTTGGGCATTCCTGCTGGCAGCCGGCGGCGGTTTCAGGAGCTCCTTCGGCGCATCAGAGCATCCCTGGTGGAAAAGTGTCGTCCCGATTGCTGTTGCCACGCTGCTACTGGCCACGATTGTCTGGCCGGACCGACGGGTCGTGCTGCACGCCGCCGCCGTCCTGGTCGGGGGAATTCTCGGACTCAGCCTCTTTCTGGTCCGCGAGACGGTGTTGGTGGCGTGTCCTGGCGTCGTGTACAGTATCGGCTGGCGTTTCTATTGTTACCGCTCCGCGTGGGGCGCCGATTCCATGCCGCAGGCGCCCTGACGCCCGGGGCCCCGTCCGCGCTTCCCTTGTCCCCGTGAATGTCCTGCTCGCGACGCATCGAGGGTCGCCGGGGCTTACGCCCTCCGACCGTCTGCTCGCTGTCGCGCTGGAAGCGCGCGGCGCGCGGGTGGCGTCACGCCCCTGGGATTCCATCGATCCCGCCGACCCTTCCGTCAGCACGGTCTGCATCCGCTCCACCTGGGACTATCATCTCCGGGCCGAAGCATTCCGGGCCTGGGTGTCGGCGTTTGGGGGCCGGCCGGGGCGGCTCTGGAATCCGCCGGAGACCGTTCTCTGGAATCTTGACAAGGACTACCTCCGCAGTCTCGAGCGACTGGGGGTTGCTCTTCCCAAAACCCTCTGGCTCCACCCCGGCGAGCCTCCGGATCTGCCGGCCCTGTTTCGGGCAACGGGTTGGCGACATGCCGTGCTCAAGCCAAGGGTGTCGGCCAGTGCTCACGGCACCATCCTGGTGACGCCGGAGAGCAGTCTCTCCGCGGAGGATGCCGCGCATCTCCTCGCCACCGGTGCCCTGATGCAGGAATTCATCGCCGAGATCCGGACCCGCGGCGAGGTGTCACTGATGTTTTTTGGCGGGGAGTACAGCCATGCGGTATGCAAGGAGGTCGCCGCAGGCGAATTCAGGGTTCAACCGCACCTGGGAGGCGGCTCCCGCCTCATCGACGCGTCACCCCAGCTCCGGGCCTTCGGCGAGCGGGTTCTCGCAACTGTTCCGTATTCCTGGGTCTACGCGAGGGTTGACGTCGTCGTCGCCGAGCGGGGCCCCGTGCTGATGGAGCTGGAGCTGGTCGAACCGGAACTGTTCTTCCATCTGATTCCGGAGCGCGCCGACCATCTCGCTCACCGTCTCCTCCATGTAGCGCGGAACCCGGCGGCACGGTAATTCAATGGGTACCGGACCAACGCTTCGGTGCAGTCCTTGCCCAGTCCTGGAGACAATTGCCTTCGGCGAGAATCTGGCGAGGGTGTCCTATGAGTTCGAAGCCGACGGGCGGCTGTTTCGGGACTGGGATCAGATGCTTCCGGTCATCGCCCACCGGTGGCAGGCGGGAGACCAAGTCAGATTCTCTACATTGCCGGGCGCGAGTACGACAGCGTGGTTATCAGCACCGCCTGACGCGGGGGCTCACCTGCCACCGAGTGGCTGGATAATCCGGCCGCTCGCCGAATCGGCAATGAGCGCGGTCAGTCTTCGCTGCCGGGTTTCCTCTTTCTTCGCGCTGACAATCCACCAGCTTGCGGTTCGACGATACCACGGTGGCCGGCTCTGGAAAAACTTCCAGGCCTTGGCATTGGCCTTGAGCATCGCAGTATACCGCGGGCCAAGCGTTGCGCTCTTGCGCTGCTGTTCGTAGGCGTAGATTCCGGACTTGCCGTCCTTTCGGGCTTCGAACGCCTTGAGCCCGGCCGGATGCATGAGTCCGGTCCTGGTCAGCTCCTCCACGCGTCTCGTGTTGACTGCGCTCCACACGCTGCGGGGCCGTCGAGGGGTAAATCGGATGACATACCGTTCCTCGTCTATGCTTCGGCGCACCCCGTCGATCCAGCCGAAACAGAGCGCGTGGTCCACCGACTCCGGCCAGGTGATACTGGGCCGGCCCGACCCGACCTTATAGAATCCCACCAGGAGCTCCGGAGTGTCGGCGTGGTGCTCCAAGAGCCACGTGCGCCATTTTGCCGGCGACGCAAAATAGAGAGGCGTCATGCCAGAGAGTTTAACCATCACCAGGGGAGTCGGGCATCTGGGCGCCCTACGGGTCGCGACGGCACTGGGATGTGGGGGCGTGCGCGATGGCGCGGCGCCCATTCGCGCCGACCGTGCCAGCGCTATCGTCTGGGCGCCGGACGGCAGCTAGACTCCGGAGCAGGGCACCGCGTGGGCCGGGGCTCAACCTGGTATGTCTGCCTGCTGATTCCTCGGTCCGGCCGCAGACGCTGGTGGGAGTGGTGGCGCGTTTTCAGTCTATTTCCGACCCTTGGTCTTGAGCCACCGCTCCGCGGCCCGCTTGGCCTTGATCGACCCCCCGTACGCGGCATCTGAGAAGAGGCGGCTCCGGTAGCGACGGCTCTTAGTGGCGGGGTTTACCTGACCGTAAGGGATGCGCGCCTGCCAGCCCTTCGTGTTCGACTGCTTCGAGCGTACGCGAACGATCCAGCTCAAAAAGGCCTCCGGGACGAGATGAGTTGTGACAAGATAATTGGGCTGTGCTGATTCAAGGGAGAATCTGGTGCCATTCTCTGGTACGCGTTACGGGGTTTGGGCGTTGGTGATTCTCTGGGCATGCTCCCACGCCGCCCCCGAGAGGCCCGCCCCGGCCGGCACACCCGACCCGCTCGTCCTCGGTGAGTTCGCGGACGACTACGGGAGCCGGTTCACGATCACGGCAACGGAATGGCTCCAGCACCCGCGCTCCCGCTATCGCCTCGTACGCTGGGAGCCCGACTCGCAGTACCTGATCGCTCGAAACGATGGGAACAACCCGGGCCGTGGGAATCTGCGGACCCGGATCGACTGGATGCGACTGTCCGGCATGCCCGCTTTTGCCTGGGGATTCTGTCTGAGCGCCTACGAGGCGCCGACCGCGGCGGCCGAGTCCAGCCACGTGGCTCGGCGGGAGACCCGGCGCACCGGCTGCAACGGTCACCCCTTCTCGCGCATGAAGCCGTGGAGCCGCGGGTAGCATGGGGATTCTCCTGCTGCGGCGAGGAAGCTGCGGCCGGCCGGTGCGAGTCCGAATACCTGCGGGCGGCCAAAAGCGTCGCTCCGACACGTGCGGATCGCCGAACTGGCGCCCGGGGAGGCGGGGGCTAGGTTATCACCAGGATCGCCCGCTCTTCATCCCTCCGCCCACCAGGAGCGCCCCTTGGACTTGATGCTGCCGCAGGTCTCGCTGCTCGCCACGCTGGTCGGCACGCTCCTAGGCTTTGTGCTGGGCGCGATCTGGTACGGACCCTTGTTCTCCAAAGCATGGATGGCGGAGAACGGGTTCACCGCCGAATCTCTCAAGAAGGACTTTAACCCGCTCAAGCTGTACGGCACGACGTTCGTGCTGGGGCTGATGGCCTCGTACGTGTTCGGGCTCGCCGTGGGGCCGAACCCCGACCTCCTGTACGCGGTGGGTGCCGGACTCGCGGCCGGAGTATTCTGGGTGGGGACCTCGTTCGCCACCAGCTATCTCTTCGAGGGCAAGCGCCTCCGGCACTTCGTGATCAACGCCGGCTATCATGCGGTACAATTCGGCCTGATCGGCCTGGCCTTCGGACTTCTCGGGTAAGGTATTTGATGACACGCCACTCGGCCTCCGCAGCCATCCTCCTGGTTCTCGCCGCCTTGGACGGGAGCGCCGGGGCTCAGGGAGAGGGCCCGTCCAGCGAAGCCGGCATCATGATCGGGGTCTCGCGGTACAATTTCTCAGGAGCCGGAACCGGCCCTTCACTCAACGCCGGCCTCACGATCCCCCTGGTCCGCTGGGTGGTGTTTCTGGAGCCGAGCATCGGGTTTCTCCGGTATACGACCCAGTTCGGCAATCGCAGCTCATGGATGTTTCCGGAACTGACCGTGCAAGCCCAGCACCGGCTCGGCATCCTCCGTCCCTATCTCGGGGCGGGTCTGGGCGCGGGAACCATCGGGCTGTCGGGCCCGGCGCGCTGGAAGTTCACGCTGCTGGGTCTAGGCGGCGTCCGTGTGCTTCTATCGGGGCGGTGGGGCGTCCGGGGAGAGGTGAGGCTTCGTTCGGTGGATCCCTGGAACGGACATACGGCCGACTTCGGTATCGGGTTCACGCGCTCGTCATTGTGACATGGATGGGCGGCTCGAGGAGAGGCAATGAAGGCAAGAGTCATCGGCCGTGACGGCCGACTGGTGGGCCCGGTGGAATCCACCCGGGTGGTGAAGACCGACGCAGAATGGCGTGAACAGCTGACGCCGGAACAGTTCCTGATCGCCCGGGGCAAAGGCACGGAGCGAGCCTTCTGCGGAAATCTCCTCGACAACAAGCGCGAGGGGATTTACAGCTGCGTCTGCTGCCGCCTGCCGCTCTTCGCGTCTGACGCTAAGTTCAACTCCGGAACCGGGTGGCCCAGCTTCTTCCAGCCGGTGGCGGAGGAAAACGTGGCGATGCACCAGGACCGCAGCTACGGCATGGTCCGCACCGAAATCCTCTGTGCACGGTGCGATGCCCACCTCGGTCACGTATTCGACGATGGTCCCGGGCCCACCCGCCTCCGCTTCTGCATCAATTCAGAATCGCTGGCGTTCACAGACGACAACGATCTCGCCACGCTCGCCGACCCGGCCGCGCCGTGAGCCCTTGATACCGATTCCTGATCCCTGAATCCTCTACTGGAGATCCCGTGGCCAAGACACCCTCCCCCGACGAGCCGGTGACCCGCGCGCGCCTGATCGAGCTGCTGAACGAGGATCTCGCGCGCGAATACCAGGCTATCATCGCCTACATCGTCTATTCGCAGGTGATCAAGGGCGCCGCGTACATGTCCATCGCGAAAGAGCTCGAAAAGCACGCCGGGGAGGAGCTCGCGCACGCCATCACCATCGCCCAGCAGATCGACTACCTCGGCGGCACGCCGGTCGTCACCCCGGTTCCGGTGAAAATGTCGAAGAAGGCCACCGACCTGCTGCGATTCGACCTCAAGAACGAGAGCGACACGATCCGGAACTACCGCGAGCGGGTGACGCAGTGCGAGTCGCTGGGCGAATATGCGATGGCCGAGCACATCCGTGAGATCCTCAAGCAGGAGCAGGAGCACCTGATCGATCTGGCCAGCGCCCTCGGTGAGGACCCGCCCG
>JANNGX010000180.1:0-2139 GCA_031404115.1 Gemmatimonadales bacterium
CCGGGAGCTCTGCCGCCGGAGCTATTACGGCGCACTCGGCCTGGGCGACCTCGTCCTGGCCGGAGAGGCGCTCAACTCGCTCGGCGGCTTCGAGGCCGAGGCGGGGCACATGGCTGCGGCACGCACCACCTACCGGAAGGCGCTCGAGCTCGCCTTCGCGAGCGAGGAGCTCCGGGGGCGCATCGAGCAGAACCTCGGCATCCTCGCCACGATTCACGGCGACTACGAGGCCGCCCTCAACCACTACCAGCGCGCTCTCGACTCGTTCAGCGAGGCCATGGACGAGCGGGGCTGCGCCATCGCCTATCACAATCTCGGCCTGATCGCGACCCATCGGGGGGAGCTCGAAGCGGCCGAGGGCCACTTCACCCGAAGCGCCGCCATCGCCATCCGGTTTGGCGACATTCATCTGCAGGGGCTTTGCCAGCTCAACCACGCCGAGGTCTCCCACGCCCGGCAGCAGTACGGCGACGCGCGGCGACGCGCCGAAGCGGCGCTCAGCATCTTCGAGCAGCTCGGCGCCCGGATGGACAAGTCCGGGGCGTACAAGGTCATCGGGATGGTGTTTCGGGACACCGGGCGGCACGCGCTGGGGGAGCAAAGGCTTCGGGCCGCGGTCGACCTGGCGGTCGAAACTGGCTGGGTCCTCGGCCAGGCGGAAGCCACGCGCGAGCTGGCCCGTCTGCACCAGATGGCCGGCCGGAACCAGGACGCCCTGGTCCTGCTCAACGCGGCGCACCAGCTCTTCAGCGGGCTCGAGGCCCGGGTGGAGCTGGTGGACGTGTCGCGCAAGATGGGGTCGCTCGAGGAGACCTTTCTCGCCGTGGTGCGGGAATGGGGCCTCTCGATCGAATCGTCGGACGAGTACACCTTCGGGCATTGCGAACGAGTGGCATCCTACGCCGTGGCCGTGGCCGTGGCGCTGGGGCTCGACGCGATGCAGCAGACCACCCTCCGGCTGGGCGCCTATCTCCATGACGTCGGCAAGGTCCGGGTGCCCCACGAAATCCTGAACAAGCCGGGCCGGCTGACCGACGACGAGTTCGACCTCATGAAGCTCCATACCGTCTACGGCGTGGAGCTGCTGGCAGGCGTGGGGTTTCCCTGGGACATCAAGCCGTTGATCCGCTGGCACCATGAGAAGCTGGACGGAACCGGCTATCCCGACCGCCTCCGTGGCGACGAGATCCCGGTGGGCGCGCAGATCATCTGTATCGTCGACGTGTTCGACGCCCTGACTACCACCCGCAGTTACCGGCCTCCGCTGCCGCGCAAAGCGGCGCTGGCCGAGCTGCAGCGCTGCCGGCATTGGTGGCGGTCCGACGTCTTCCAGGCCTTCATGGGTTCGGTCGGCGCGTCCGACTGGCAGGAGCTGCCCCCCGTCACCGTCTGACCCGTCGGGCGTTGTAGATTTCAGGTACATGCCGCCCCCCATCGCCCTGGTCACCGGGGCCACACTCGGTATTGGACGGGCCACCGCCGTCGCGCTGGGGCGGGCCGGGTACAAGGTCGGGGTGTGTGCCCGAACGGCAGCCAACGTCGAGGGCCTGCTCCGGGAGCTCCGGGCCGAAGGGATCGAGGCCGCCGGCTGCGCGGCGGACGTCTCGCACCCGGCCGAGGTGCAGGCAATGGTCGCCCTGGTCACCCGATCGCTTGGCCCGGTCGACGTCTTGATCAACAATGCCGGCATCGCCCGTCTCCGTCCCTTCGCCGAGCTGACCCTCGACGACTGGGACACCACGATGGCCACCAATCTCCGGAGCCTCTTCCTGGTCACCCGAGAGGTGCTGCCGGGAATGCGCTCCCGGAAGCGCGGCTTCATCGTGAACGTGGCCAGCCTGGCCGGCAAGAATGCCTTTGCCGGAGGCACCGCATACGTGGCCTCCAAGCATGCCGTGCTGGGGTTCAGCCGGACCCTGATGCTGGAAGTCCGGAAGGACGGCGTCCGCGTGCTGGCCATCTGTCCCGGCTCCGTGGATACGCCGCTCATGCGGGACCAGGCCGTGCTCACCCCCAACATCGATTCCATTTTGAAGCCCGAGGACGTGGCGCAGGCGATTCTGGATGCCCTGCGGATGCCGTCCCGCGCGCTGGTGAGCGAGATCGACATCCGTCCGGCCAATCCATGACCTCGATCGC
>JANNGX010000181.1:0-4865 GCA_031404115.1 Gemmatimonadales bacterium
TGTACGCGCTCACCATCCCCACCCGCGCGCCGCACCCCGAGCTCGCCCGCTCATTCGCGCGCTTCGTCCTCTCGGCGGAGGGCCGCGCCATCCTGGCCCGCGCGGGATTCCGGCTGCTCCCGGAGCCGACGTTTGTGGGGACCGATCGCATTCGATGATGATAGATTGGTTCAACCCGAGGAGAACACCATGAACGGGAGTTCCAACATTCCGGTCCCCCGCAACGAGCCGATCCTGAGCTATGCGCCGGGAAGCCCCGAGCGCGCCGTCCTCAAGGCCGAGCTCAAACGATTGGGAGGCTCGGTGACCGAGATCCCGGTGGTCGTGAACGGCAAGGAAATCCGGACCGGGAAAACGGTGAAGGTGGTATCGCCGCACCGCCGCTCGCATCACCTGGCCGACACCCACCAGGCCGACGGCCGTACCATCGCCGCGGCGATCGCCGCCGCCAAGCGGGCGCAGCGGGAGTGGGCGAGCTGGAGTTTCGAAGACCGCGCTGCGGTGTTCCTCAAGGCGGCGGACCTCCTGGCGGGGCCCTGGCGCCAGACGCTGAACGCGGCCACGATGCTGGGCCAGAGCAAGACCGTGTTCCAGGCCGAAATCGACTCTGCCTGCGAGGTGATCGATTTTTTCCGCTTCAACGTCCACTTCGCCGAGCGGATCTACGCCGAGCAGCCGATCTCCTCGCCCGGCATGTGGAACCGGATGGAGCACCGGCCGCTGGAGGGATTCGTTTACGCGGTAACCCCGTTCAACTTCACCGCCATCGGCGCCAACCTCCCCACCGCGCCGGCGCTCATGGGCAACACCGTCGTGTGGAAGCCGGCGGCCACGGCGGCGCTCAGCAATTTCATGGTGATGCGTCTGCTCGAGGAAGCGGGGTTGCCGCCCGGCGTCATCAACTTCGTGCCCGGAGATTCCCAGCAGATCAGCGAGCGGGTGCTGTCGGACCGGGGCCTGGCCGGCATCCATTTCACCGGCTCGACCGCGGTCTTCCAGACGCTGTGGAAGGGCGTGGCCTCCCGACTCGAAACCTATGCCTCGTATCCCAGACTGGTGGGAGAAACCGGCGGCAAGGACTTCATTCTGGCCCACCCCAGCGGTGACCCGGACGCCATCGCGGTGGCCATGGTGCGGGGCGCCTTCGAATACCAGGGCCAGAAGTGCAGCGCGGCGAGCCGGGCCTATATCCCGCAGAATATCTGGCCCCGGGTGAAGCAGCGGGTGCTCGAGATGATGGCGGACATCCGTATGGGCGATGTCTCCGACTTTCGGAACTTCATGGGGGCCGTCATCGACGCGAAATCCTTCGCCAAGATTTCGGGGTACCTGGAGGGGGCCCGGAAGGACCGCGGGGTCACCATCCTGGCGGGCGGCGGCGCGGACGACAGCAAGGGCTGGTTCATCGAGCCAACCCTGATCCAGGTGAAGAATCCGCAGTACCGCACGATGTGCGAGGAGTTGTTCGGACCGGTGCTCACCGTATACGTGTATCCGGAGAACGCCTGGAAGGCCACGCTGGGTTTGGTCAATTCAACCAGCCCCTATGCGCTCACCGGCGCCGTTTTCGCGCAGGAGCGTGGGGCGCTGGTCGAGGCGACGGCGGCGCTCCGCTTTGCGGCGGGGAACTTCTATCTCAACGACAAACCGACTGGGGCCGTGGTGGGCCAGCAGCCTTTTGGTGGCGCCCGAGCCAGCGGCACCAACGACAAGGCCGGCTCGGTGCTCAATCTGATGCGCTGGGTGTCACCCCGCTCGATCAAGGAGACTTTCGATCCGCCGCATGACTACCGGTATCCGTTCATGCGAGGGGAGTAGACCACTCCGTCCTTCATGACGAACCGGACCCGCTCGAGCTCCCCGATGTCCTTGAGCGGGTCGTTCGCCACGGCAATCAGGTCGGCATAGCGGCCCGGCGCCACGGCTCCGAGCTCGGCGCCCAGGTCCAGCAGCCGCGCGGCGTTGACGGTCGCGGTGCGAATGGCCTGCATCGGCGTCATGCCGTAGTTCACCATGATGGACAGCTCCTTCGCCTGGTGCTCAGTCCAGGGGTATCCGCCCGCGTCGGTGCCGTACGCGATCAGATCGCCCGCGCCGCGCCGGACCGCGTCTCCAAACGCCGCCCGCATCAGCTCCACCATGCGGGGCCATACGCCGCCGCGGCCCGGCGCGACCCAAATCCCCACGTAGATGGTCGGGCACCAGTACACCCGCTGCTTCACCAGCCGGTCGACCAGGTCGGGCGTCATCCCGTAGCCGTGCTCGATGCTGTTGACCCCGGCGCGCAGCGCCGCGTCGATGCCGTCCCACGCCATGGCGTGCGCAGCCACCTTTCGGCCCAGCCGGTGCGTCTCGTCCACCAGCGCCTTCATCTCCTCGTCGGTGAAGTTCACCCGGCTTCGCAGCCGCCCGTCATCACCCACAAAGTAGGCGCGATCGACGTAGAACTTGATCCAGTCGGCGCCGTATTTGACCTGCTCGCGTACCGCCTTGCGGATGGCGTCGGCCCCGTCGACGATCTGGACTCCCTCCGGCACGCGGAGCTCCCACGAGTAGCCGGAGAGCGGATACATCCCGGTCGGTGCCAGGGCGCGGGTCGACACGAACATCCGGGGTCCGGGAATGACGCCGCGCGCGATGGCCTGCTTCACATCGACATCGGCGAACATCGCGCCTTCGGTCTCGAGATCGCGTAGCGTGGTGAAGCCGTTCATCAGGGCGGTTCGCGCCGCCATCGTGGCGCGGATGGTCCGATAAGGAATCGATTCCTTCAGCAGCTGCTCGTCGTATTCGGCGGCGGTGATATCCCCCTGGAGAAGCACGTGGGTGTGCGCATCAATCAGTCCCGGCAGGACGGTCATCGTGGACAGGTCGATCTCCTCCCGCGTGCCTGGTATGGCCGAGAGCTCCGCCCAGGCCCCGACCGCCGTGATCCGGCCGCCGATCACCTCGATCGCCTGGTCGGTACGCACTGCGTTGCTGAGGCCGTCGATCAACCGGCCGGCGCGGATCAGGATCCGCTGGGGCGAGAATTGAGCATGACCGGTTTCGCGGCCGACGGTGATCACGGCCAGCAGCGCGAGGATGGTGAAACGGCGCATGGACTCTCCGGGGGAAGGGGCCCATTTTTCAGGGTGATGAGCCGCTTCATGCTATCCGCCGCCGCTCCGGGACGCCAGATGCCGATGCTCCTGGCGCTGCTGCTGGCCCCCAATCCGCAGACCGCGCCGCCGCGGTACGCGGCCACGATGTTCGAGTGCGCCGCCTTCCGGGAAGAAGTGCGCACCGACATCCGGAGTGAGTCCGGCGCGGTGCTCCGGCAGGAAACCGCCGGCCGGGATGGTTTGCTTGTGGTGCGGGCGGTTCCCGGTGATTCCGGCGTCGTGCTCACGGCCTGGTATGATTCGCTCGCCATCTGGCGCCAGGGACCGGAGGGGCGCTTCGCGCCGGATGCCGAAGGACTGCTGGGGGGACGCTGGCGGGGAACCCTGAGCGCGGAGGGACGCTATGACGGACTCCAGGTTCCCTTCGTGCCTGACGAGGTGGCCGAGATTGCCGACCTGCGTGGAGTGCTGGGTGACTTTTTCCCGTCGCTGGCTCCCGGGGTTCTCCGGGGGGCGTCGGTGAGGGATCAGCGCTACGACTGGAGTACCAAGAACCGCGCCGACACCACCGGCGCCGTGAACGACACGCTGGAAGTGCCGATGCGCCGGGAGAGCGCGGAGGAGGGAACCTTGACCTGGGATCGCCGGCTCGGACCACTCCGGTGGGAGCGCACCATCACCGTTACCGGCAGGATTGTCGCGAAGGGCCCGATCAAACGCGGCATCCGGAGCGTGGTCACGCAGCGGATCCGGGTGTCCCGCCTGCCCGGCTATGCCTGCGACTGACGCTCTCTCGACGCCGCCTCGGCGGAGCCGTGCGCTCGCCGCCGCCCTGATCGTGTCGTGCCTGGCTCCCGGCACAGTCTGGTCGCAAGTGGAGCCGCGCCGCCCCGCGCTCAAGTCCATCGCCGACACCAACGATTGGAATCTCTATTTCGACCTCGGCGTCGAGAAGCTTCGGCGCAATCCGCTCGACGCGGCAGCCAGCTTCTACTGGGCCTCTCGGCTGGCCCCGGACCGCGCCGAGCCGCTGTATGCGCGGTGGGTTGCCTTCTGGATGCGGGACCAGCGGCGCTGGATCGGCTACCTGCGCGATGAGAAAGAGGTGCTCCGGCTCCCCGAGGTGATTCAGGCCGATTCGCTGCGATATCGCGCCTACCTGCGGAACCCGTTCGTTCATCAAGGCCTGACCGTGCTGCTCTTCGAACAGCTGCCTGGCAGATTCCGCACCGATCCCGCCACCCAAGGCTGGATTGCCTATGCCGAGGGCGACCTGATGACCGCGGCCGCCAGGCTGGGCGAGGCCATCGCCAGCGATTCCGTCAGGAACCGCTGGGTCCGCCAGATGCGGGCTGGGACACTGGTGGCCCTCGGCCAGATCGACGGCGCTCTCGCGGAGATGCAAGCGCTGCTGCGGCAGCTGCGGCAGGAAGAAGACACGGTGCTGGTGCGGTCCTACGAATCCAAAGACCTCGTGCTGTACGCGATCGGGCTGCTCTACGCCGGCCGGGGGAGAACCGCGCAGGCTCGCGACGCCTACCGGCAGGCGCTGGCGGAGAACCTGGCCTTCGCGCCGGCCCATCGCTCGCTCGCGAGGCTCGCCACTCAGCGCAGCGATCCCGCGACGGCGGTCTCGGAGCTGGCGCAGGCGGTCGAGCTGGAGGTTGATGACCCGGTCCTGCGCTACGCTTGCGAATGACCAGCGACGAGTTGAGGTAGTGCGAAGCGGTCGTGACCGGATCGTCGGGGTCCGTCGGGATC
>JANNGX010000182.1:0-3498 GCA_031404115.1 Gemmatimonadales bacterium
TCCCGGGACCGGGGAACTTCTCCGGAAGGCGGGGTTCCTGGTGCGCCCGGTCGAGGCCTCCGAGCTGGCCAAGGCGGAGGGGGGCGTGACCTGTTGCAGCCTGATCCTGTAACACCGGCGCCACAGCGTGGCGTGGAAGCCAAGTTGCTCCGGTCCTAAGTCCTTTGATTGGAGCGGGATGTCGGGGCATGTGGCTTGCGCATCGGAACCTTTGGCAGGGTCTCGTCCAGGGAGCACGTGATGTCTCGTATCAGATCGGGCCGGCAGTTTGCCCTTCTCTTCGCCCTCGTGCTGGGCGGCACCGCGCCGCTCGCCGCGCAGGGGACCGGAGAGAGCTGCGGTCCACGCGACACCCCCAACACGATCCTTCCCGGCGATCCCCGCTGGGCCGCGGATCTGAATGTCTATCCCAACCAGACCAACTTCGGTACAGTGGGCATCACGGGAAACAATCCCCGCAGCGGGAACGGTTCCCTCGAGCTTACCACCAGCGGAAGCCTGTTCGATTGGGCCTTCTTCCAGCGACTCGCGGCCGGGAGCGCGTGGGGGCTCCTGTCATCGGTCAACTGCGTGACGTTCGACTGGTATCGCGCCGGCTACACGCTTCCCGCTAACCCGCCGTCTTCCCTCACCGCCGAGACCTGGCAGGAACAGACTCCGGTGCTGCGTCTCATGGTGCGGGACCTCGTCGGCGGCCAGGTGCTCAACAGCCAGCTGGTCTGGGAGCGGTGGTACAACACGAGAGGGGTCGTCTCGCCTACCCCGAACGATCAATGGAACTTCGAGGCCCTGACCGATCAGCTCTTCTGGCGGCACTTCGACGGCGGGAACATTTATACCAACGCGGGGTGCGCCAACGGCGGCTTCAACGGCTCGAACAACCTCCAGACCTTCGATCTGGGCGGGTGGGCGAATGCCTGCTACTCATCCACCGCCGAGGTGTACGGCATCATGATCGGATTGGGCAGCTCCTGGCCCGGCACCTACCACGCGAACCTCGACAACGTCCAGCTCGGCTTCAGCGGCCAGCCCGGATTTGCGGTCGAAGATAACTTCGAGCTGGGCAGCCCTACGGCAGTGCCGGAACCGGGATCGATCATCCTTCTGGCCACCGGCTTGGCCGGCATTGCCGGCGCGGCCCTGATTCGGCGGCGGAAGCGCGCGGCCTAACCCTGCCGGCAGCCCCCTAGACCCGGTTCTTGCGCAGCTCGGCGAGCGGATAGAACGTCCCTCGCCACACGATCCCTCCTTGCGACAGATTCAGCACCAGCGCCCGAAACAAAATCCAGGCGAACAGCACATAGATGGCGGGGTAGAGCATCACGGCCCGCTTCGGCAGGCCCGCCTGCCGCGCCACGGCCAGATGCACGAGTAGTTGCATCGCGACCGCCAACCCGCCGAAGAACTGCAAGGAACCGGTGCCCAGACTCAGTGCGGCCACGGGACCGAGACCTACAATGAGATAGAAAATGCCGCCGGCAATCATGAGCAGGGGATTGTACTGCACCACCGAGAACGCGTTCTTCATGAGGCCGTCGATCGTCTCACCAATGGTTCGGTACCACTCCACCGACACCATGCCGCGTCCCGACACCGCGTCCTGCCTTGCGCCGCTTCGCTTCAGGATCTTCCCGAGCTTGATGTCGTCATCGGGACGAAGCCTGATCGGCTCGTGTCCTCCCGCCCGCGCATAGGCGCGCGCCCGGACCAGATTGAACGCGCCGACGCCGACGAAAGACCGGCTCTTCGGATTGCGCGCTGTCCAGGGGCGGAGCGCCATCCCGAAGATGACGATGCCCACGCACACGAATCCCTTGAGCATCAGGCCGGGCATCAGGGTGTCGGGCAGGACGGTGACGTGGTCGAAGCCGCGACGCTCGGCGTAGGCCACCGCGCGGGAGACCGCATCGGGCGCCATAATCACGTCGGCGTCCGCAAAGAGCAGCCATTCTCCCTGTGCGGCCGCCGCGCCGACCGACAGCGCGTGATTCTTTCCCAGCCATCCGGGTGGCAGCTCCCGGATGTGCTGCACCCGCAGTCGCGGTTCCCCGGCGGCCAAGGCGTCGAGGATGGCGCCGGTGCGATCGGTGGAGCGGTCTTCGACGGCAATGATTTCGAGCGCGGGATACGCCTGCGCCAGCAGGGAATGCGCCGCGGCTTCGACGTTGCGCTCCTCGTTCCTCGCCGCCACGACCAATGACACGAGCGGGGCTGGGCCTTCATGGGGCGGGAGGTCGGCGAGCTGCTGGATCCGCCGGATGCCCAAGACCAGGTCCACGCCGCTCAGCACGAGGCCGACCAGAAGCGCCAGCATGAGCCAGGCGAGCAGTGTCATGGCCGGGAAGATACTCGGCATCTGGTCGAGGTCCGAAACATTGCGTACGATATATCGTACAGTATGTCGTATGGTATGTCGCAGGATCTATCTTCAAGGGACGACAAATGCATAAACCACGTGATGACTGGGGGTTAGGCGATCTGGCCGACTTCTTTACCGCTGGGTTCGGCCCGGGCATGTTCGGTTTCAAGGCCGGCGGAACCCGCCAGAAGCACCGGAGGCGGGGCCCGATGTTCGAATCGGGAGAGGTCAAGTTCGTCATCTTGCGCCTGCTCAAGGAGAAGCCCAGCCACGGCTACGAGCTGATCAAGGCCCTGGAGGAACGCCTGGCGGGCTGCTACACGCCGTCGGCCGGCACGGTATATCCGACGCTCCAGCTCCTGGAAGACCAGGGCTATGTGCGGGTAGTGGAGGAGGGCGGCAAGAAGGTCTACCACATCACCCCCGAGGGCATTGCCTTCCTCGACGAGAACAAGGACGCCATCGAGGACATCTTCGATCGGGTGCGCGACACGGTGCGTGACTTCGCCGGCGGACCGATGGGCGATCTGCACCATGCGTTCGCCCGGGTCGCCAACGTCACTTACAAGCGCGCCTGGCGCTGGGGCTCCGGTCACCCCGCCGTGCCGCGCATCGTCGAGATTCTCAAACAGACCGCCGACGAGATCGAGAAGGAGTGGGAAAAGCCATGACGTCCCTCGCCGCGTTTCCCAGCTGGATGGTGCTGATCTTCGCGTTCATGTTCATCGGCCCCACGATGCGGCTGATCTTTGGCGGAGGCCGGGTCCGCGCGCCCAAGAAGTGGGAGCAGTTCGGCCGCCAGGAGGTGGAGCGCCTGGAGGCGGCGATGACCCAGCGGGACGTGGTGATCGAGGATCTCCAGCAGCGTCTGAGCGAGATGGAGTCCCGTCTCGATTTCACCGAGCGGTTGATCGCGAGCCGTTCCGAAGTATCCTGACGGCGGAGTGAGGCGAAGTTATAACCCTACCCTGACCCCTCCGAGGCCGCCCGCGATGCGAGCGATCCTGGTGACTGTTCTGGCCACGACCTCCCCGCTCGGCGCTCAGGAGGGGTTCCGCCCCAATGAGCGGCCGTCGCTGGCGGTCGGTCGCGCGGCCGGCACGATTGTCATCGACGGACACCTGGGCGACGCCGGGTGG
>JANNGX010000183.1:0-5392 GCA_031404115.1 Gemmatimonadales bacterium
GATGCGGCTGATCTTTGGCGGAGGTCGGGTCCGCGCGCCCAAGAAGTGGGAGCAGTTCGGCCGCCAGGAGGTGGAGCGCCTGGAGGCGGCGATGACCCAACGGGACGTGGTGATCGAGGATCTCCAGCAGCGTCTGAGCGAGATGGAGTCCCGTCTCGATTTCACCGAGCGGTTGATCGCGAGCCGTTCCGAAGTATCCTGACGGCGGAGTGAGGCGAAGTTGTAACCCTACCCTGACCCCTCCGAGGCCGCCCGCGATGCGAGCGATCCTGGTGACTGTTCTGGCCGCGACCTCCCCGCTCGGCGCTCAGGAAGGGTTTCGCCCCAATGAGCGGCCGTCGCTGGCTGTCGGTCGCGCGGCCGGCACGATCGTCATCGACGGACACCTGGGCGACGCCGGGTGGTTTGGCGCATCGAAGGCCGGCAACTTCACCGAAATCCAGCCGCGCGAGCTTTCCCGACCCGAGAAGGGCACCGAGGCGTGGATCGCCTACGACACCGACCACCTCTACGTGGCAATCATTGCCCGCGACGACCCGGGCGCCATCCGCGCCTCGCTCACCGACCGGGATGCGATTTTCGAGGACGATTTTGCCGGGATCATGCTCGACACCTACGGTGACGCGTCCTGGGCGTATTACTTTTTCGCCAACCCCAAGGGTATCCAGGGCGACCTTCGCTTCAGCAGCGCTCGCGGCGACGACGCCCGATTCGACATCATCTATAGGTCGGCGGGGCGGGTGACCCCGGACGGGTATATCGTCGAAATGGCGATTCCCTTTGCCAGCCTTCGCTTTCCCGACCGCCCGATACAGACCTGGCGCGCGACGTTCTGGCGCAACCGCCCGCGGGGAAGCCAGCAACAGTTCACCTGGGCCACCTCCCGGCGGGGCGATCCGTGCCGGCTCTGCCAATTCGGAACCCTGACCGGCATCGAAGGAATCAAGCCGGGCGGCGCGCTGGAGCTCCTCCCGTCCGCGGTGGCCACCCAGGCCGGCTCGCTGCGGGATTCCGACGATCCCGCCTCCGGCTTCCGGAATGGCAGAATCGACGGCGACCTCGGCATCACGGCGAAGTATTCCTTCAAGTCCGGTCTCACCGCCGAGGCCACCCTCAACCCCGACTTCAGCCAGGTGGAATCCGACGCGTCTCGCGTGGACGTGAATACCACGTTTGCGCTGTCCTTTCCGGAGCGTCGTCCCTTCTTCCAGGAGGGCGGCGAGCTGCTGGGCACCAATTTGAGCGTGGTCTACACCCGCAACATCAACGATCCCATCGCGGCGGTGAAGCTGATTCAGCGAACCGGGAGGAGCTCGATTGCCTACCTCGGGGCCCGGGACGACCACTCGCCGATCCTGCTGCCGTTCGAGGAGCGGAGCTTCACGGCGCGGGGCGGGAAGAGCGTCTCGAATATCGCGCGCGGGCGGCGCACGTTCGGACGCCGTTCGTACCTCGGCTTCGTGGCCACCGATCGCCGCCTCGAAGGGGGTGGCGGGGGGTCCGTGGCGGGAATCGACGGGACCATCGCATTCGGCGGCGTGTACCAGGTGGAGTTCCAGCTGGTCGGAAGCCGGACCCGCGAGCCGGACGATCCGTCGCTCACGTCCGGCGTCGACACGCTGACCTTCGACCGGGGCCGGCACACGGCGCGGTTCGACGGCGAGTCGTTCGGAGGCTACGCGCAGAACACCAGCGTGGAACGCGATGGCCGCACCTGGAGCTTCGATTTCGACTACTCCGCCTCGAGTCCGGCCTTCCGCGCCGACAACGGATTCGAGACCCGGAACAATTCGCGGCGGGTCACGATGTCGCAGCGGCTGAACTTCTACCCCGACAACTTCGTCGAGCGGCTCAGCCCCAGGATCCGCCTCAACCGGAACTGGAATTTCGAGGGGCTACGGAAGGGCCAGGGGTTCGAATTCGGTCTCGATGCAACGCTCAAGGGCCAGACCGATTTTTCCTTCGAATACAACACCAAGGATGAGCGATTCCGCGGGATTCTGTTCGAGGGGCTGGACGTCTGGGCCGCTCAGGTGGAGACGGCATTTACCCGCTATCTGAGCCTCGACGTCGGCGTGGAGCACGGGGAGAGCATCGCCAGGAACGTCGGCGCTCCGGTGCGGGGCACCGGCACGGACATCGAGGTGTCCGCCACTATTCGGCCGGCGAGCTGGATTTCGCTTCACCCGTCGTATGTGCACTCGAAGCTGTCGTCGGGCGGTCAGGAGATCTTCAGCGGATCCATCTTCCGCAACCGGGCCAACCTGCAGTTCACTCGCGAGCTCTTCCTCCGCCTCGTGGTCGAGTACGACAATTTCGACCGCGCCCTCTCGGTGGAGCCGCTCCTGACCTACCGGGCCAACCCCTTCACGCTGGTCTACGTCGGCTCATCCCGCGGCTACCAGGAATTCGAGGGTCCACGGGGCTGGACCAGGACGGAGACGCAGTACTTTGCCAAGGTGCAGTACTTGATCAGGAAGTAGCTAGTTGCGTCGCACGTCCACCCCGCCATTCGTCGTGATCACCCGAATCGTGGGCCCGCCCTTCCCCAGGTCGGTCGTAATGCGCCGGCCGATCTTTCCCTGCACCGTCACCGGAAAATCAATGTCGACGCCGCCGTTCACCGTGCCGGTTTCGAGGTGCGCCGAGTAGCCGGTGGACACCCGGAGGTGCACGCCGCCGTTGGTGGTGAGGGCGTCCAGGCCCTTGCCCACCCACCCGGCGCCGTCGAGATCGACATGCAGGCCGCCGTTGGTGGTTTCGGCCACCACGTCGCCATTGACTGACTCGAGGTGAATGCCGCCGTTCAGGGTTTCCATGCGCAGGGTGCCCGTAACATCTGCCACCGCGATCCCCCCGTTGTGGGCCCGCAGGTCGAGGTCCAGTCTGGAGGGGACCTCGACCTCGAATTCAACCGACCACCATTCCTTGTTGCGCGTGTCGGGCCCTTTGGCATAGATACGGCCGCCGTCGGTGTAAATCTTGATCTCCCCGGCCAGTGCGTCGGCGCGCTCTCGGCTCCGGGCGTTCGCCGAGATTTTGGCGCGCACCAGGATGTCCCGGCGGTTGGAGCCGAACACGGTGATGCCCCCGTTGACCCGGCCGTCGATGAACAGGGTTCCGCCCGGTGCGGCGATGGTCGTTTCGGTCAGGTTGCACACCCGCTCGCTGTCCCGGTTGCCCCCCCAGGAGGAGCACCGGTCCGAGCTCCGGTCCCGGGGGCTGCGCTGGGCGGCGGCGGGGGAGGCGATCAGAGCCAGCAAGGCCCCGAGGGAGAGCGCGCGGATCGCGCGGGCGGGATGGGACACGAGAGCTCCTGGTCCGGGAATACCCTCTAGACGGATGCCGGGGCCAAAGGGTTGCGTCGCCGCCGCGCCGCCGCCAACTCCAATCCCTCCGCCGCGCTAGTAGCCGTCGGGCCTGAGCTTGATGTCGGCTCCCGGGCACTTGATCCGGTGGAACCGGATCTCGACGCTCGGACCATCCCCCTCGTTTCTGGGAATCAGCGCGCCGTCCGACGCCATCCGGTACATGATCCGCTGGGGGAATCTCTTCTTCAGCGGGTTTTCGAAGAGGACGTAGTCCTCTACCAGCGTTTTCATTGTATACACATCGTCGACCTGCTCCCCCGAGCTTCGGGCCGCAAACACCACCGCCCCGGAGTCGGTCACCTCGATGCGGCTGAACTCGAATCCGGTGGCTTGCCCCTTCTTGAGATACCGGGTGGTCGAGAGCAGCAGATTGTCGGACAGCGTCGACCAGGTCTCCTCGACAACGATCTTGTCCTTGTCGCTGCCCAGCGACCCGCCCCAGCACCCCGTCATGAACTTGAGCTTGGAGATGTCCACCTTGGGGCGGGACGGCGCTGCCCTGCTCGTATCGGCTACGCTGGGGGCCGGCGCGGGAGGGTTCTGAGCGGCCGCGGAACAGGCGGAGGAAACGACGCCAACGGCGAGGAGCGCCAATCGGGAAGCTCGCATAGGATGAAAGTCTACTCCTCGGGGAGGGGCGGAGTGGGGCGTGGCATACTTGGGACGCTTCTTCACGCCGCTGGTCGCACAAGCATAGCACGCGTGGGGATTGACCGGTGCTTGACGACGGCGCGTCGACCATATAACCTTCAATCCGGATGCACGGATTTAACGAATGACCGCTCCCGCCGTCTTCGAACGGCTCTCCGCCCTGGCCGACCCAATTCGGGGCCGGCTCCTCCTTGTACTCGAGCGCCAGGAGTTGACGGTCAGGGAGGTGCAGGCCGCGTTGCGGCTGCCACAATCTACGGTTAGCCGTCACCTTAAAGTGTTGGCAGACTTGGAATTAGTGGTCCAACGGAGTGAGGGCACCAGCAACTGGTATCGGATGCCGTCTCGCGACTTTGCGGCGGCCGCGCGGCGTCTCTGGCAGGCGGTCCGGGACGAAGTGGCAATCTCCCCGGCTGCCCAGCGGGACGCCGAGCGCCTCAACCGGATCCTGGCCGAGCGGCACCTGACGTCGCAGCGTTTCTTTGCCTCGACTGCCGGCCAGTGGGACAAGCTTCGCAAGGAATTGTTCGGCGAGCGCCCCGAGCTCCACGCGTTGCTGGGGCTCCTCGATGAGGGCTGGACGGTGGGAGATCTGGGCTGCGGCACCGGTCATCTGGCCGTGGCCCTGGCGCCTTTTGTCCGCCGGGTGGTTGCGGTGGATGAATCTGCGGCCATGCTCAAGAGCGCCGCGCACCGGGCCCGGGAGCTTCCCAATGTCCAGCTGCGCACCGGCACACTCGAGGACCTTCCCGTGGCCGCCGGGGAGCTCGATGCCGCGCTCCTGGTTCTGGTGCTCCACCACACCCCTGACCCGGCCCGCGTTCTGGCCGATGCCCGGCGCACCCTTCGTTCCGGCGGCAAGCTCCTGGTGGTGGACATGCTCCCGCACGACAATGCGGAGTACCGTGATCAGATGGGGCATCAGTGGCTCGGTTTTGCCGAGGAACAGATTCGCGGCTGGCTGGACGAGACAGGATTCGGGGGGACGCGGTTCGTCAGGCTGTCCCCCGATCCGGAGGCCAAGGGACCCGCACTCTTTGCGGCGACGGGGATCGCCAGGCGTTTGCCGCTTCCCCCCCGCCGCTCACCGCTCACCGAACCGGAGTTTCGCGTATGACGACCGTCGCCGCAGCCCATCCCTTTGACGCCACCCGTGCTGCCGGCCGCGAGCCGCACAAGGTGAAGGATCTCTCGCTGGCCGAGTATGGCCGGAACGAGATCCGCCTGGCCGAGTTCGAGATGCCCGGGCTCATGGCACTGCGCGCCGAGTACCGGGGGAAGCAGCCGCTGGCCGGCGCAAAGATCATGGGTTCGCTGCACATGACGGTGCAAACGGCGGTCCTGATCGAGACGCTGGCCGAGCTTGGCGC
>JANNGX010000184.1:0-1640 GCA_031404115.1 Gemmatimonadales bacterium
TTGACGCCCATGTGCCCGAGTCCGCCGAGGCCGACGACTCCGACCTTCTTCCCTTTCGCGGCGTCCCAGTGCCGGAGCGGAGACCAGGTCGTGATGCCGGCGCAGAGGAGCGGCGCCGCGGCCGCGGGGTCGAGACCCGCCGGCACGTGCAGACAGAATGCCTGGTCCACGACGATCCGGCTGGAGTAGCCGCCGTACGTCACCGGACCGGACTGGTGTTCGTCTTTACTGTTGTAGGTCCAGGTGACGGCGTCGTTATCGCAATACTGCTCCAGGCCGGAGCGGCACGCGGGGCAGGTACGGCAGGAGCCCACCATGCAGCCCACTCCGGCCAGGTCACCGTGGTTGAATCCCGTCACCTCGCCGCCGACTCGGGTAACCCGGCCCACGATTTCATGCCCCGGAACACAGGGGTAGACCGTGCCGGCCCACTCGCTCCGGACGGTGTGGAGATCGGAGTGGCACACACCGCAGAATAGAATGTCGATCTCGACGTCGGTGGGGCCCGGGTCGCGGCGGTGCACGGCGAAGGGGCCGAGTGGGCCGGTCGGATCGAATGCGGCAAAAGCGGCAGTTGGCGTCACGCCAGCACCTCGGCCAGAGTGGCCATCGTCGTGTTGCCACCGCTCACGATGAGCGCGGTGCGTTTGCCCTCGAGGCTTGCCCGGATCTTGAGGGCTGCTGCCAGCGGGGCGGCACCGGCGGCCTCGACCAGGTTGCGGGTCTTCTCGATGACCAGGCGCATGGCGGAACGGATCTCGGTCTCGCTCACCAGGATGAAGTCATCGAGATCGCGCCGGAGGATGGTCTGAGGCAGCTCGAAGGGAGCGGCGGTTGCCAGGCCCTCGGCGAAGGTGCGGGCCGGCGCCTCGACACGGCGGGCCTCCTTCCAGGAGAGGTACGCCGCCGGCGCCGCGTCGGACTGCACCCCGATTACCCGGATTTTCGGATTCATGGCCTTGGCCGCGATGCAGGCTCCGGCGGCGCCGCTGCCTCCCCCGACGGGTACGACGATGACGTCGACGTCCGGGAGGGCCGTGACGATTTCCACCGTATGGGTTGCGACCCCCGAGATAAGCAGCGGCTCATCTCCCGAAGAGAGATAGTACATCTCTCCCCGAGCGCCAATTTCCTCCACGTAGGCCCGGCAGTCGTCGAAACAGCTTCCTACGAACCGGACTTCGCCGCCCAGATCACGAATGGCGTCGACCTTGACGGCGTTGGCGCCCTTCGGCATCGCGACCACCACACGGACGCCGAACAGCCCGCCGGCGAATGCCACGCTTTGCCCATGATTCCCGGTGGACGCAGTGATGACACCCAGTTTCCGGGGTTCGGGTGCCAGGTGGGCCATGAAATTGACCCCGCCGCGGACCTTGAAGGCGCAGGTCGGGTTGTGGTTCTCATGCTTGATCCACACCGTCCCGCCGACCAGCCTGCCCAGGCTCTTGTAGTTGTACAGGGGAGTGGGTTGCAGATACGGTGCGATGGTTTCCCTGGCGTGGAGCACATCGGAGAAGTCGGGAAGACGCACGGGCATTCAGATCTCCGGGAGACGCGGTGAGCGGCCCAGATATCTAAGCCATAGACGGCTATTCCGCCCGGAGGGTGATGACCGGATCGATCCGCGCCGCGCGCCA
>JANNGX010000185.1:0-14961 GCA_031404115.1 Gemmatimonadales bacterium
ACCACTCGCGGCAGTGGTTGTCATGGTGTTACTGCGCCCGCATGGCGATCGCCGGGTCGATCCGGGCCGCACGAAGCGCCGGAACCCAGCACGCGACGATCCCGATCGCCCCCATCAGCACCGCCACGCCGATCAACGTGACCGGGTCGTGCGGCGCGACACCGAAGAGCAGCCCGCGAATGACGCGGGTCGCGAAGAAGGCGCCGGCAACCCCGAACACGAGGCCGATCGCCAGCAGCACGCCCCCTTCCCGGAGAATCATCCGCTGCACCCGATCGCTGTCGGCTCCAAGGCTCATACGGATGCCGATCTCGTTGGTCCGCGCGCTCACCGAGAACGCCAGGACACCGGCGATCCCCACGGCCGCGATGATCACCGCCAGGATGCCGAAAGACGACACGAGCAGGGCATTCAGTCGCCGGGGCGACACGCTCTGGTCCTTGATCTCCGCCACGGTCAGCACGTTCTCGATGGGAGCCGCCGGCGCGATGCGCCGGACGATACCGCTCGCCGCGGCCGCCAGGTTCGCGACGTTGCTGTCGGCGCGAATCACCAGTCCTCCCGCGAACGCCACCTCCTGCGCAAACGGCATGAACGCCACGGGCTGGGACTCCGCCTCCAGGCCCCCATCCTGGGTGTTCGCGACGACGCCCACGATGGTGCGCCAGTCGCCGCTGAAGGGGGTGAATCGCAGCACGTCACCGGTCCACGCGATCCGTTTTCCGATGGGGTCTTCCTCGGGGAAGAACTTGTCGACCAGCGTCTGGTTGACGATCGCCACTCTGCCGGAACCCTCCCGATCGGTCACCGAGAACTCCCGTCCCTTGAGCAGCGGAATCCCCGCCGCGCGGAAGTACCCGGGGTCCGCCGTTCGCAGTTCGGCGCGGGGGATCGCCTCGCCCACGGCGAGCGATTTCCCTTCTGCCTTGACCTCGAGCGCCATCTGCGAACTGCGGAGCGGCATGGTGGAGCCGAGTCCCACCTCGACGACACCAGGGAGGGCGCTGACCTCGCGCCGCATGCGATCGTAGCGCTCCTTGTTCGCGGCGTGCACCGCAGGGTCGAATGCGGTGCGCAGCTCGAGGAGCGGCACCTGGATCGTGAGCACTTCCTCGGTCCTGAGACCGGTGCTCACTTCGGAGAGCCGAATCATGGTGCGGGTGAGCAGCCCGGCGCCCGCGAGCAGCACGACGGAGACCGCAATCTGCGCGACGACGAGTCCGCGCTGAAGGCGCTGCTTCCTCGGGCTTCCGCTGATGCGCCGGACGCCGGCGGAGATCCAGGAGGCGAAGGTGCCTTCCTTCGGGAGGGACGCCAGGAACGAGAGCAGCAGCGCAACCGTGACCGACAGCGCGAACGTGAATCCCAGGACCGTGGCATCGAGGCGGATCTCGCTCGCGCGGGGCGAGTAGCGCGCCGCCAGCGACACGAGCAGCCTGACCCCGCCGATCGCGATGATCAACCCGACGGTGGCCCCCATCAACGTCAGCACGAGGTTTTCGATCAGCAGCAGCCGCCGCAGCCGCGACCGCCCGGCGCCGAGCGCCGCGCGCACCACGAGCTCGTGCTCCCGGCGGACGCCGCGCATGAGCGTCAGGTTGGCGACGTTGGCGGCGGAAATGATCATGACGAACGCCGCCGCGCCCATGAGCAGCCACAGCGTCAGCCGCGCGCGTTCCCCCAGCACTTCCTTGAAGGGGATGACCGCGACGCGATAGTGGGATCCCGGGTCGTAGGCCTCCTTGAATTCGCCCTGCATGCGCGCGTAGACCGTGGCGACCTCGTTCCGAGCCTGTTCCACAGTGGCGCCGGGGGCAACGCGGGCGATCATCTCGGTCATGCGATGGGTGCGCCCCTGCACCATCATGGCGCTGGTGTGGTGCGAGCTGATCACCATGTTGAGCAGCGCATCGACACGTCCGGGAAAAAACGGTGCGGGCTGGACCACCCCGATCACCATCACCGAGCCGCCGTCCAGTCGCACCTGCTTGCCGACGATGCCGGAGTCCCCGCCAAAGCGCCGCTTCCAGTACTCGTGGGTGAGCACCATTACGGGCGGAACTCCGGTCCCGTCGTCGCCGGGCTGCGTGAGCCTCCCCAGCACGGGTGAGAGCCCCATGACCTGAAAGAAATTGCCGGTGACGAGGCCCGCGTTCAGGCGAACGGCGTCGTCGTCACCCTGAAGGGTGAAGGTGAACGGTGAGTATTCCGCGATCGCGCCCAGCGACTTGGCACCATTGCGGAAATCGTTGACCTCCGGCACGGAGAAGGTGATGTTCGCTCCCCCGGGTCCGTCGGTCGACTGTCGCAGGTAGATCAGCCGATCGCCGTCCCGGTGGGGCAGCGGCTTGAGCAGCACGCCGCTGACGACGCTGAAGATGGCGGTGGTGGCCCCGATACCAAGCGCGAGGGTCATCACGACCACGGCGGTGAAGGCGGGGCTGTGGCGGAGCGCGCGCAGGGCGTACCGGAAATCGGCCGCAACGCTTTCGAGCCAGGGCAATCCGCGCCGATCCCGGACGGCCTCGGCTGCTACGGTGAGACCTCCCGATGCCAGCATGGCCTGCCGGCGCGCCTCGTCCGGCTGCATGCCGCGCCGGATGTTCTCGGCGGTCTCCATGTCCAGATGGGATTGCAGCTCGGCGCGGAGGTCGGCATCCGCGCGGTGTCCGATGAAGAAGCCGGCGATGCGCGCGAGCGCGGCGCGAATGCGTTTCATGATTCCTCCCGGCGCGGTGCGAGAAAGGCGGCGATCAGATCGGCGGTCCGATGCCAGTCGCGGGTTTCTCGCGCCAGTTGCTTGCGCCCCGCGGTCGTGAGCGCATAGAACTTGGCGCGACGATTGTTCTCGGACGGCCCCCCATTCCGCGGTGACCAGCCCCTCCTGTTCGAGCTTGAGGAGCGCCGGGTACAGCGTGCCGTAGTTGAGCGTGAGGCGGTTCTTGCTCGTCTCCTCGATGCGGCGCGCGACGCCGTAGCCGTGGAGCGGTCCCAGGACCTCGAGGGTCTTGAGAATCATCAGGGCGAGGGTACCCTGCTGTACGTCCAGTTTCTCTGCCATGGGTCCGTCCTCTGCTTCGTCCCTCCGCCGCGGCGGGGTCGACGCGCTCGGCGCCAAGCCCCTGACAATCAGCCACAGGATGAGCGCTACGTTGCACAGCGCCGCCGGCAGGACCAACAGGAACACGAGGCGATAGCCGAGGCGCGGCATTGTCACCACGGCGGTCGATAGGGCCGTCCTATGGGATGCCCATATGACGCTAGTGTCGCGCGCGGAGTTTCACAATGGGAGTGTCGAACCCGGGACGTTTCAACGTTGCATCGCGGGGAGCGGGTTTCACATCGTCGTACTGACGCCCAGAGAAGAGGAAGCGAGCGCAGCGGGACCGTCTGTGGACGCGGTTAGCGGTCTCCCCCCGGCCCGCCCTATCTTGGGGAATGCCCTACGCCGTCAAGGAAATCTTCTACACCCTCCAGGGCGAGGGCGCCAACACCGGGAGACCCGCGGTGTTCTGCCGCTTTGCCGGCTGCAACCTCTGGACCGGCCGCGAGCAGGACCGGCACCGCGCGGTTTGCCAATTCTGCGACACTGATTTCGTGGGTACCGATGGGAAAGGCGGCGGCAAGTTCGCGGACGCTGACGCGCTGGCAAGGGCCGTCGAGGCCGCGTGGACCGGGGATGCCCATCGGTTCGTGGTCTGTACCGGCGGTGAACCGTTGCTCCAGCTCGATGAGGCCGTGATCCTTGCCCTGCACGCCCACCAGTTCGAGATCGCGGTGGAAACCAACGGCACCGTCGCCCCGCCGGCCGGGATCGACTGGCTCTGCCTTTCGCCCAAGGCCGACGCCGAGCTGGTGGTGACGTCGGGCCAGGAGCTCAAGCTGGTGTTTCCGCAGGAGGGCGGCGAGCCGGAGCGCTATCGCCACCTCGACTTCCGGCATTTCTTCCTGCAGCCGATGGACGGGCCCGATCGCGACCGCAACACCCGGCTGGCCCTCGAGTACTGCCTGGCGCATCCCGGCTGGCGCCTGTCGCTGCAGACCCATAAGATGCTCGGCATTCCCTGAGGATCAGATGACCTCTCACGGCTACAGCGACACCATTCACCACGCCCTGGCGTTCTGCGCCAAGCACCATCCGGGCCCGGTCTCCCGGTATGACGGCCACAATCCGCTGCTGTCTACCGCGAATGTCGCGGTCATCCTGGCCCGGCACCAGGCCGACGACACGACCATCGTCGCCGCGATTTTGAAGCTCCTGATCGACGCGTGTCCCCAGGCCCGGCTGGCTCCGCTGCATCAGAACATCGCCCGACGTTTCGGCGGCATGGTGGCCGCCGCCGTGGAGGCGGCGGCCGAGCCGAGGTTCGATCCGCTGGGTCGCGAACGAGCCTGGAAGGCTTCCCGGTTCGAGGCACTGGCGCGGCTGGCGGGTGCATCGGCCAGGGTGGCCGACATCTGGATCGCGGCGGAAATCCACACCTGCGGGATGGCCCTCACCGACATCCGCAGGTTGGGGGTCGAGTACGCCCGGACCGCCACGCCGGCCCCGCCGGAGGACCTGCTCTGGTGGCACGCGTCGATTCTCGAGGTGCTGGGGGGACGGGGCAGCGAGTGCCGGCCCAGCCTCCAGACTGAATTCCGCCAGCTGAGCCGCGAAGTGGCGGGCTTCCTCTCGGACGGGCGGAGCTGACTCGTCACGGGCTTCGTGTCACTTCCTGCGAGTCGTGCAACTTTCGGAATCAGCCCCCCTGTGTACCCCCCGGATGCCCTGATCTAACCCTATGAAATCAAATCGGTTGCCGTTATTGTAACGTCGCGGTCCCTAGCTTGCGGTACTCCACTTACTATTCATGGACATGTCCTCGCAACTCACCCCCGCCCTGGGGAATATCCCCAGCGCCTTCGCCGATGCCTGCCGGCAGGCCCGGACTGACTCGGAGCTCTTCGAGCGCTGCCGGGACGTGCTGGTACAGCGCTTCGAGAGCGACCAGATCTGGTTCGCCATCAACAACACGGCGGGGTCGCGGCGGGTCGGCGGATCGGACGGGTTCGGGGACGCGGTCCAGGTCGGCATCTGCTCCACCGGGGAAACCCAGCTGGTGATCCTGGTTGCTCCCGAGATTGCCGGCACGATGCGGCCGATGGCCATGCAGATGGCCACCGGGCTCTCCGTCGTGCTGGAGCTGCGCAGCGTGCTCATGGAACGGCAGGGCGCGCTCGACGACGCGGTGTTCCAGCTCCGCGCGCTCCGGCAGGTGGCCCGGCTGCTCTCTTCGGTGCACTCCACCGAAGAAACCGAGCACCTGGTGCTCGACTTCATGGCGGAAGTGTTCTTCGCCTGGTGGGCCTGCCTCTACCGCCCCGAGGGTGACCAGTACAAACCCAAACGTTATCGCGCCCTCGACCAGACCGCCGTGCCGGAACCCATTCCCCTGGCCCGGCTGGATGCCGCCCTGCCCAGCGGGAGCGCGGTCACCGACGCCAGCGAGGTGGCCCTCGGCAGCATGCTCCCCGCGGGCACCGAGCTGGTGATCCCGCTGGATGCCGGCAACGAGCGCCTGGCCCTCCTGCTGCTGGGCCCCCGCCTCAATCGGCTGGTGTACGGGCGGGCCGAGTGCGACTTGGCGGGCACCCTGTCTTTTGCCGCCGCCATTGCCCTGAAAAACGCCGAGCTGGTGGAGCGGCTTCACAGTGCGGCCACCACCGACGAGCTCACCGGACTGCTGAACCGCCGCGCCCTCGAAGAGCGGATCGAGGCGGAGATTTCCCGCAGCCACCGGCACCAGATCAAGACCTCAGTGGTGCTGATAGATGTAGATCGTTTCAAGCTGATCAATGACACGTTAGGCCATGCCGCGGGCGACCGGTACCTCGCCCTCATTGGCCAGGTGCTCACCCAAAAGGTCCGCACGCTGGACGTCGTGGGCCGGCTGGGCGGCGACGAATTCCTGGTGATCCTGCCCATGACCAGCGCCACCGAGGCGCTGGTGTTCATCAACCGCCTGCAGAGCGGGCTCGCGGAGCTGGCCTCGGAGCACCCCCAATTCGCCATGGCGTCGCTTAGTTTCGGTGTCGCCGAGGCGCCCCGGCACGGCAAGACGCCGACCGCGGTGATGGCCGCCGCCGACTCGGCACTCTATGCGGCCAAGCGCGCCGGCCGCAACCTCGTGGAGATCGCGCGGGACACGTGATCGGGTCCGATGCCAGCGCCCTGTTCAAGGCCACCGAAGCGGCGTTGGGCAGCCGCTTCCGCCTCGAGCGGATCGTGGCGGCAAACACCGAGCGGGTCCTCTTCGCCGGGCGCGACCTGATCTTGAACCGTCAGGTCAGCATCCGGGTCAACTTCTACACCAGCGAACCGCTCCGCGCCTGGTTCCTCCGCGAAGCCGAAGCCCTGGCCCGATTGGACCATCCCTCGATTCGGCACGTCTACGATGTCGGCGTAGTGGGCGATCTCGCCTACCGCATCGGCAACTGGATCGAGGGCGAGGGACTGCACGAGGCCGTGGGGCGCGGACCCCGCCCCGTGCCCGACGTGCATACGCTGGCCCGATCACTGCTCAACGGTTTGGAGCATGCGCACAACCGCGGCATCATCGTCCGGCGGCTGGTGCCCGCCGGTCTGCTGATCAGCCCCGGGGGCAGGGGCAGCCTCACCGATCTCCGCTTCTGCAGCCACACCCTTCCGGCCATCCCCGGGCCAGAGCGCCCCAGCGGGCTCAACTTCATGGCCCCGGAAATCCGGAACGGCGCTCCCGGCGACACCGCGAGCGACGTCTACGGCGCGGGCGCGGTCCTCTACTACGCCATCACCGGAGTGGAGCCGCCCGAAACCCCGGCCGACCTGGTCCCGCCGACCCAGCTCCGCGCCGCCTGCCCCATCGCGCTGGAGCGGGTCCTGTTGCGCGCGCTGCGGGAGACCCCGGGCAAGCGCTATCTGACCTCCGCGGAGATGCTGGAAGATTTTGCCTCGGAGGCGGGGGAGTATTCCACCGCCATCCTGCTGCAGGACGCCTCGATGCCGTCGGGCTCGATGCCGGCGGTTTCGGTGGACGACTCGGTCCGCCAGTGGGAAAAGCGCCTGCGACGCGCCCTGGGGGACGACTACGAGCTGCTCAACGAGCTCGGTGCCGGCGGATTCGGCCGAGTGTACCGGGTGCGCGACCTGCACCTCGAGCGCATCGTCGCCCTCAAGGTGCTGCACCCGATGCTCATTCAGGATCCCGCGGTGGTCGAGCGGTTTCGCCGGGAGGCCCAACTGGCCGCGCGGCTCAGCCACCCCAACCTGGTCAACATCTACGAAATCGGGGGGCGCTCGGGGTTGCTCTGGTACACCATGGAATTCGTGGAGGGGCCCAACCTCGCTCAGCGCGTCGAGCAAGAGGGCCCGATGCCGTTCGAACGGACGCTGCGCCTGCTGCGCGAGGGGCTTTCCGCGCTGGCGCACGCCCATGGCACCGGCCTGGTGCACCGCGACGTCAAGCCGGAAAACCTGCTCTTCGAGCGGAGTGGAAGCCTCCGGATCACGGATTTCGGCCTCGCCATCGCGCTCCGCGGACAGGGCATGTTCGGCGGCGCCACGAGCCAGAGCGGCACGCCGCGGTTCGCCAGCCCCGAACAGCTCCTGGGCGAGCAGGTGGACGGCCGGTCGGATCTGTACAGCCTGGCCGCGGTCGGCTATTTCGCGCTCCTCGGCCACCCGCCCTTCGAGGGCTCGACTCCGGTCCAGGTCCTGGCCAAACAGACGACCAACGCACTCCCTGACCTGCGCGCCGAGCGGCCTGATGTGGGTGAGGATTTCGAGCGGGTGCTCCAACGCGCGCTCCGCGCAGACGTCAACGCCCGCTACCCCACTGCAGGCGAGTTTCTTTCGGCGCTCAACCGTGCTGCCAAGCGGGACCTGAAGCCGGCCGAGCCGGCCTGGCTCCAGACCGTGGGCCGCCTGCTCAAACGGCCAAAATCTTGACTTTTCCCTGAAAATTCCTCAGGTTGGGTGCGGCGAAGCATTGCAGGGCTCGTGGCATTCCATCTCGATACCGAGAGAGATTGAACCGATAGACCCCGGCCAGTCGCCGTGGGTCTTTTATTCTTTTGTGCCGCGAGATACCCTCGCGTCTACAAGGGGGCCGGAACGCCCGTTCGCGGGCGCCGGTGGGGATTCACAACCAGGAGTCAGGCTCAATGGCACGTGTCACCGGTACCGTGAAGTGGTTCAACGACGCGAAGGGGTTCGGCTTCATCACCCCGGAAAACGGCGAAAAGGACTGCTTCGTTCATCACTCGGCGATCCGCATGGATGGGTTCCGCAGCCTTTCGGAAGGCGAGCGGGTTGAGTTCGACATCGTGGCGGGCGCGAAGGGCCCTGCCGCCGAGAACGTGACCAAGGCCACGACGTAGGCTCCCGGTTCCGGCAAACAGCGCGGGCCGCCCTGGTAGGCGGCCCGTTGCGTTTCCGGAACTGCCTCCGGGTTACTTGTGCCGGTAAATCACCCGACCGCGGGTCAGGTCGTACGGAGAGAGCACCACGCTGACGCGGTCGCCCTCGAGCACCCGGATCTTGAATTTGCTCATCTTTCCGGCGGCGTAGGCCAGAATCGTGTGGCCGTTCTCCAGCAGAACCCGGTAGTTCCGGTCCGGCAGCACCTCCTGAACGACCCCCTCCATTTCGATTCCCTCTTCCTTCGCCATCCGGTCTCCTGGTTGCAAGTCACGGAACAATCCCTCAGAACCGGTGAAATCTCGTCCCGGCGGGGGCGAGACGCAACGGTGGGCGTCCACCCGCCAGGAACCTACGCAATTATTGGCGGAGCAATGGAAGTGCATACATACCTGGGCCCGGCTTTCTGGAGCCGGCATATCATGCGGTGCTTGGGTTGGAACTGTGTTCCAGGGGCATCCCTCACGAGCGCCTGAAATCCCGGTCTATTACAACAGCAATCCCGAAGTATCGGCTTCGAGCGGGTTTCATTTGCTTCAGGGAGGTACTGGTTGAGTTGAAGGCACGTGGTTCGCCGGACCCCGCGCATGCCGTGAACAATCGGCGAAATCGGCGGACGGCAGTTCGCGCTCTCCGCGCTCAGCCGGCCACCGCACGGAGCCGGTCCATCTCCTCCTCCACCATGTCGATCAGCGGCCGCATTGCCACCGGATCGAAGATCAGGGACGCCCCCGCCGCACGGTATAACTCGGGCAACGGCGCCGTCGCGCCGAGCGCCAGGAAGCGACGGTAGGCGGCGAGCGCGGCCTCTCCGTCGCGACGCTGATTGCGGAACACCTGCAGCGCGCCGAGCTGCGCGATTCCGTATTCGATGTAATAGAACGGATACAGGAAGATGTGGAGCTGCCGGTACCAGCGCGCGGTTCGCTCGGCGGTGAGCCCGCTCCAGTCCACCCCCTGCTCGAACCTCGCCCGGATCCGGAGCCATGCCGCATCCCGCTGGTCGGGATCGAGGCCCTTACCGCTGGTGTAGACCCAGTTTTGGAACGCATCGACCGACGCGATATGGACCAGGCTCGCCAGGACGTCCTCGAGATGCTCGAGCCGGGCGACCGCGGCGTCGCGCTCATCCAGCATGCCGGCCGGCGGGCCCAGCTCGGGCGCCGCCAGCAGCTCCATGCTCATCGAGGCCAGCTCGGCCGCCTCGGCGCCGGGATGGCGCTGCCAGACCAGCCGCTGCTCATGCGCCGCGAAGGCGTGGAACGCGTGACCCGCCTCGTGGAGCATGGTGGTGACGTCTTCGAGCACCCCCGACGCGTTCATGAAGATGAAGGGACGCCCGATGACGTGGAGCGTGTCGCAGTACCCTCCAGGCGCCTTGCCCTTGCGGCTGTCCAGATCGAGCAGATGCTCGTCGATCATGGTGTGGAACTGGGCGCCCAGCGCCGGATCCACCCGGTCGAACATGCGGCTGACGGCCCGGGCCAGATCGGCCCCGTCCGTGAACGGCCGGAGCGGCTCGGAGCGGTAGAGGTTTACCGCAATATCCCACGGGCGCAGCGCCTCGACATGGAGCCGGTCCCGGCGCGCGGCGAGTGCGCGGGTATGGGCCGGCACCACCACGGATTCGACCGCGTCGTGGAAGCGGGTGCAGTCTCCCGGGGTGTAGTCGAATCGGTGCTTGGCGGCAAACGAGAAGGTGAGGTAATCGCTGAAATTGGCGTTCCGCGCCACCGCCTGGCGCCGCTCCACCATGAGGCTGAACAGCTCGGCCAGCTCGGCCCGCTGGGCGACGTACGGCGCAACGATGGCGCGGAAGGCGCGCTCGCGCACCGGCCGATCGACGCTCTGGAGGAAGGGCGCAAGCTGGGGAAGCGGACGAAGCTCGCTCTCCCACACCGCCATCATGCCGCCGGTAATTCGGTGGTAGCGGGACCCCAGCTCTTCGAGCTCAGCGAAGAGCGGGACGTTCGCTTCCCGGAAGATGTCGATCGAAGCCCTGAACCGCGCGATGGTGGTCTCGAGACCCTCCGGCACGATCTGAAGGCCGACCAGGCGCCGCGCCAAACCAACGCCCTGCTCTTCCGCCTTGGGGATCACCTCGGTGGAGAACCGCAGATGGTCGGCTTCCTTGGCGGGATCTGAGGTATCGCACGTGTAGGCGATCATGGCGCGCGAGGCCGCCTCGCCCAGGAGCTCCTCCAGCCGGGACCATTGGTGCAGCCACCCGTCCAGGCATTCCGCGTCGAGCGGTGCCGATGCCAGCGCTTCGTAGAACGGCAGGACCTCGGTCCAGGATGCCCCGGAGAACCCTTCGGCAGAATCGGGGAGCTTCACCCGGGACTCTTCTGCCGGAGGGCGTGCGGAGCCACGTCGAGGCGAAAGGCCAGGACCCCAACCAGCATGACAATCCCGCCGGCCAGGAAGAACGGCGCGCCACTCCCGAAGCGCTGGAACGCCGAGGTCGCGATCAGCGGTGCCACGACCCGCGCGACCCCGGCAAAGGTCTGGGCCGACCCCATCGTCTCCCCGACTTCGCCTTTCGGAGAGGCGTGCGACATCATCGCGGTGGTGGCCGGGAACAGGAGCGCCGTCCCGATCGGGACCAGCGCCATTACGGGGGCCAGCAGCCACAGCGTGCTGGCGAACGGATAGAGGAAAAGCCCAAGGGCGAGCAGCACGGTGCCGAGGCGAATGGTGCCCGGCTCACCCAGGCGGCGCACGATCGGGCCGAGCAGCAGCGAGCGCATCACCAGCGAGAGCGTGGCGATGTAGAGGAACACGTAGCCGATGGTTTTTTCGGTGATGCCGAACTCCTGATCCATGAATAGCGCCAGCACCGAGGTGATGGCACTGAAACCGAGCATGCCCGCGGCGTAGATCCAGATGAGTTTCGGTACCGGGCCGTGCGGGTGCCTGAGCACCTGCCAGGTCGCGTGCCAGATCGGGCGCGGCGTGCGGATCGGATCGCCTTCCTGACGGGGCGGCTTCGACTCGGGCAGCCACTTCCAGGCAAAAAACACGTTCAGCAGGCAGAGGCCCGCGGCGATCAGGCCCGGCGCCGCCGGACCCCAATGGGTGGCCGAGGAGCCCAGCACCGGCCCCAGCATGAAGCCCACCGCGGTGGCGGACGACAGCCAGCCCAGTGCCTGCGCGCGGTGCTCCGGGGCCACCGTGTCCGCCACGTACGCCTGCGCCACGCCGGTGGTGCCTCCGCCTGCCCCCTGAATAATCCGCATCACGAAGAGGAGCAGGATGGAATTCGCGAAGCCGAAGATGGCGAAGGCGAACGCCGACGCGAGCAGCCCCGCGAGGAGCGCAGGACGCCGGCCGTATCGGTCCGACACGCGTCCCCAGAGCGGGGCGGCGAGAAGCTGGGCGACGGAGTAGGAAGCGGTGATCGCGCCGATCATCTCCGGGGTGGCCGCCAGCTTGAGGGCGTAGTACGGCAGGAGCGGGAGCACCATCGCAAAGCCGAGCATGTCGATGCCAGCCGAGACGATGAGGACGGACAGGCGGCGCAACTGATCGCGTTTGCTGTCGGAGGCCACAGTCGTCATCCGGCGGAACCGCGATTCTCTCCCGCGAGGAAGAACACGCCGGCCGAGAGCAGCATCAGCACCACGCCGAACGCGGCGGCCTGGCCGACGTCGGCCTGCCGGAGGCTCGACAAGATCTCGATCGAGATGGGCCGGGTGTCGTAGGTATACAGCATGATCGACGTCACGAAATCCCCGAAGGCGGTGACGAAGGCGAGGCATGCGCCGGCCGCGAGCGCAGGCGACAGGAGCGGGAGAATGACGCGGCGGAGCACCCGCAGCCGTCCCGCGCCCAGTGAGGCGGCCGCGTCTTCCAGCGATGGGTCGAGCTGCCGAAACCCTGCCAGGACCGAGCGTCCCGCGATCGGCAGGTTGCGTACGAGATACGCCAGTGGAAGGATCCACGCGGTGCCCACCAGAATGACCCGCCCGGCCCACGGGGTGTGGACGCTGAAGGTAGTGGCCAGCGCGATGGCGAAGACGGTACCCGGCACGCCCCACGGCAGCGCGAGGAGCCCTTCGAGCAGCGGCCCGGAACGCACCCGCGCGCGTCGGCTGAGGACCGCCACGACCAACGCCAGCACCAGCGCCCCCGCCGTGGCAACCGAGGCCATCCAGAGGCTGGTGACCATCGGCGCCAGCCGGGCCGGATCCGCCACCATCGCGCGGTAGTTCACCAGGGAGTATACCGGCGGCAGCGCCTCTACCGTCCAGGTGCCCCGCGGGACGAACGACACCAGCAGCAGGGTGGCGAGGGGAAGCGTGAGTGCGAGGCCGAGCGTCCAGCCCAGCAGAGTAGCCCCCGAACGGGCCAGCGGGCCCACCCGGATGGCGGGAGCCGGCCCCACGCCCTTTCGGGCACCGGTCGCGTCGGCGACGCCTTCGGTCTTCCGGAGCAGCAGCAGCAGCCCGGAGATCGCCACGATGAGCAACGCCGCAGTTTCCACCATGGCCAGACGGTCGTCTCCGTTCAGCTTGGTGGAGGTGATCTGCGTGGTCATGACCCGGAAGCCCCCCCCGAAGAGGTAGGGCGCGCTGAACGAGGCGAGCGAGGTCATGAACACCAGGATCCCGGCGCCGGAGAGCGCCGGGCGGAGCAGCGGGAGCGTGACCCGGCGAAAAGTGCTCCACCGGCCCGCACCCAGCGAGCTGGCGGCTTCGGTGAGGGATGGGTCGAGGCCGGACAGTCCGGCCCGGGTGAAGAGGTAGAAGTAGACGTACATGGTGGCCACGTGCACCAGCAGCACCGCGCCGGCGCCCTCCAGCCGCCAGGGCGCATGGTCCATTCCGGTAAGGCTCTGGACCATCCGTGCGAGAAAGCCGGTTTCCCCGAAGAGGAACATGAACGCGAGCACGCCGACCAACGGAGGCAGGACGGCAGGCAATCCGAGCAGCGTGGCCACGATGCGGCGGCCGGGAAAGGCGATGCGGCTGGTGAGGAAACCGAGCGGAATGCCCACCAGGCCGGCGCCGATGGCGCTGGCCACCGAGAGCAGGAGACTTCCCGCGAGCGCGCGCCATTCGTTGCGCTCCCCGGCAAATCGTCCCACGGCCTCCAGGGTCCAGTGGCCCGGTCCACCGAACGCCTCGGCGAGCACCAGCACCAGCGGGTAAACCACCAGCCACCCCAGGAAGAGCAGCGCGAGCACCCCGAGCAATTCTCGCCGGACGCCGCGACTCATGGCAGGTCTCCGCAGAAGAGGTGCAGCCCGGTGCCGGTGGGCGCGAGGCCCACCCTGGTTCCGGTTTGCGCCGCACCGGCCGAGGCCAGCACTTCGATCGTCGCGTCCGGGGCGATACGGATCGTGAAGAGCGCGGTCGCGCCGAGAAAGCGGCGCTCCACCACCTCACCGGGCAGCAGCTCGTCGCTCGCAGGAACCAGCCGCACCGCCTCGGGGCGCACCAGGAGACGGCAGGTTCCGCCGAGCCCCCCGGCATGCCACACCGCCCACGGCGTGGGCGCGCCGGGAAGCCGGACCCGGGCCACTCCGTCCGCGTGCGAGACCAGGTCGACCGGCACCACGCTCGCCCGGCCGATGAACCCGGCCACGAACGCCGAATGGGGCGCCTGGTAGAGCTCTTCAGGCGTGCCGACCTGTTCCAGCTTCCCCGCCCGGAGCACCGCCACCCGGTCGGCGAGATCGAACGCTTCCTCCTGCTCGTGGGTCACCAGAACCGTGGTAATGCCGATGTGCCGGATCAGGGCGCGGAGCTCTCGCCGGGTTCGCTCGCGGAGGGTCGGATCGAGGTTGGAGAGCGGCTCGTCGAGCAGGAGCACGCGAGGCTCAGGCGCCATCGCGCGCGCCAGCGCCACCCGCTGCTGCTGTCCCCCCGACAGCGCGCTCACCGGGCGTCGCTCGAGACCGGCGAGCTCCACCATCTCCAGCGCCTCTCGCACCCGGCGGGTCCGCTCCTCCGGTGGCACACCCAGGCTTTCGAGCCCGAACGCCACGTTGCGGCCCACATCAAGATGGGGAAAGAGGGCGTAGTGCTGAAAGACCATGCCGAATCGCCGCGCCGCCGGCGGAGTTGCCGTCACATCCTCCCCGTCCACCATGATCCGGCCCGCATCCGGCGTTTCGAAACCGGCCAGCAGTCTGAGCGTGGTGGTCTTCCCGCTGCCGCTGGGCCCCAGCAACGCGAGCATGTCGCCGCGGGGTACCTGGAGGGAGAGCGAATCCAGCGCGAACTGCGGGCCGAATCGTTTGGTCAGGCCCTCGAGCCGAAGGTAGGGGTCGCTGTCGCTCGCCGGTGACCGGTGGCCGGTGTCCGGTAACCGGTAACTGGTCACTGTTTACCGGTGTTTCTCACCCGTTGATCCCAGTACGCCATCCAGGCGGGGCCTTCGCGGGCCAGCAGACTCCAGTCCACCTCGGTTTCCTTCATTTCCCGCTCCACGCCGGCAATCCACTCGGGAATCGAATCCGGGGGCAAATCCCGGCGGGCCGGAAGCCGGAAGACGTGACGCGCCGCCAGCAGCAG
>JANNGX010000186.1:0-14227 GCA_031404115.1 Gemmatimonadales bacterium
GAAAGGGCTTGCGTCGCTCCGCAGCGCCGGCAATCCCAGCCGGATGCCGGTCAGCCTCCTGATCCGGGACGCCGGCGCGCGCCGAGTGAGCCGCTGGATCTCCGGTGAAGCCAGGGACGCGATCATCGCGGGCGACTTCAATATGCCGGTAGAGAGCCGCATCTATCGCGAGCATTTCGGCGACTGCACCAACGCTTTTTCCACCATCGGAACCGGTTTCGGGTGGACTCGGGTTCTGCGTCGCTTCTCGGTCCGCATCGACCACGTCGTGACTTGCGGCGGCTGGCGGCCGCTCCACGTGGAGATCGGCCCGGCCATTGGCTCCGACCACCGGCCCGTCATCGTCGATCTGGCCCGTACCCGCTAGCCGGAAGGAAACTCGACCGTGAACCGCATCTATGGCATTTTCCTCCTCTCATCTCTTGCCACTGTCGCCTCCGCCCAGCCCCGGGCCCGGGGGCTCGGCATCCCCCAGAACGGGGTGACTGGACCCCTCAACGCGATCACCGACGTGGCCGGCGTCCAGGTCGGGGTGGTGACGCTGGTCCGGGGCGACGGAAGGATGACCGTCGGCAAGGGCCCGGTCCGCACCGGTGTCACCGCAATTCTGCCGCGGGGAAAGAACTCGGGCATCCCGGTCTTCGCCGGGTGGTTCACGCTCAACGGCAACGGCGAGATGACCGGGACTACCTGGATCGACGAGTCTGGCTGGCTCGGAGGCCCGGTGATGATCACCAACACCTCTTCGATCGGCGCGGTACACCACGGGACCATTCAATGGACCGTGCGGCACCACCCGGACTGGGACTGGTCCTTGCCGGTCGTAGCCGAAACCTGGGACGGCGGGCTCAACGACATCTCCGGACAACACGTCACTCCCGAGCACGCCATGATGGCGATCGACTCGGCCCGGGGCGGCGCGGTGCAGGAGGGTAATGTCGGCGGCGGGACCGGGATGGTGTGCCACGAGTTCAAGGGAGGTACCGGCACCTCGAGCCGCCGCATCCGGGTCGCTGGCGGCGACTACACCCTCGGCATCCTGGTGCAGTGTAATTACGGCACACGCCGCCGCCTGGAGGTGGCCGGTGCCCCAATAGGCCAGGAGATTTCCGACCTGATGCCCTGCAAAATGCCCCTGGCCGACGGTAGTTATGCCGATCCCGATCGCGCCGCCGCGCCGTGTGCCGCGGGAGCGGGGAAGTCCGGCGACGATCTCGGCTCCATCATCGTCGTGATCGCGACCGATGCGCCGCTCCTGCCCCACCAGCTCACTCGGGTAGCCCGGCGTGCCTCCCTCGGTATCGCGCGCATGGGAGGACTCGGCGGCAACAGCTCGGGCGACATCTTCATTGCCTTCTCCACCGCCAATGCCGGCGCAGCCCAGGACAGCGGGCTCGCGCGGGCTGCGTTTGTTCCCAATGATCAAATCAATCCAATCTTCGAGGCCACCGTGGACGCGACCTCGGAGGCCATTCTCAATGCGATGCTCGCGGCCGAGACGATGACCGGCGCCGACGGTTACCGCGTTTTCGCCCTGCCGCATGACCGGCTGCTGACGGCGTTGCGGAAGTACGGGAGGCTCAAGTGACGGTGAAAGGTGAGCGGTCAGACGTGAGAGGGTGGCTGATGGGACTGCTGGCCATCGCGGCGTGCGCTCCTAACCCGCAGCCACCCACCGCTCCCCCGACGCGGGACGATGGCACGGTCCACCTTACTCTGCTTCACCTCAACGACGTCTACGAGATCTCGCCGGTGGAGGGCGGGAAGTCAGGAGGGCTTGCCCGGGTCGCTACGCTGTATCAGCAGCTCAAACAAGTGAACCCCGCTACCCGCATGCTGCTGGGCGGCGACTTCGTATCCCCGTCCGCCATCGGCACGGCACGGGTGAACGGCGAGCGGCTGGGCGGGCGGCAGATGATCGCGGTCCTCAACGCCGCCGGGCTCGACGCCGCCACGCTGGGTAATCACGAGTTCGACATCTCCGAAGCGGCGCTCGCACAGCGGCTGGCCGAGTCGCGTTTTGCTTACGTCTCTACCAATGTGACCGATTCGATCGGCCGGCCGCTGCTCGGCCTTCCGCGCCACCTGATCATGCGGGTCGTGGACGCGAGGGGCCGCCAGGCCCGGCTCGGCCTTGTAGGAGCGACGGTAGACCAGGTGCACCGTCCCAACCTGCGGTATCTGCCGGCGGTCGACGCGATCCGCCGGGAGATCGCCCTGATCAGGGACAGCGTCGACGCGATCGTGGCGCTGACCCATCTGCGACTGGCGGATGACGTGACGCTGGCCGACTCGCTTCCCGAGCTCGACCTGGTCCTGGGCGGGCATGAGCACGAGAACTGGTCGATCCGGCGGGGCGACCGGTTCACTCCGATCATCAAGGCCGACGCTAACGCGCGTTCGGTGGCCATCGTCGATTTGATGGTGCGCCCGGGCGGCCGCCCCTTCGTCAACTGGCGCATCGTCACCATCACCGATTCGATCGCCGAGGCGCCGGCGGTGGCCGCTGAGGCGAGTCGGTGGACCACGATCGCCTACGATGCGTTCCGGAAGGACGGGCTCGCGCCGGAGCGGGTCATCGCCACATTGCCGGTGTCGCTGGATGCCCGCGAGGCCATCATCCGCAACGGGGAGAACGACCTCACGCGGCGGCTCACCGCGGCGCTCCGCGCGGAAGCGCCCGACGCGGACGTAGCGCTCTTCAACAGCGGCTCGATCCGGCTGGACGACCTGCTGCCGCCCGGATCGATCACCGAGTACGACGTGATCCGGCTTCTTCCTTTCGGGGGGAAGGTAGTTGAGGTGGAGATGACCGGCGCGCTGCTGCAGATGGTCCTGGAACAGGGAGACAAGAACCGCGGCATCGGCGGATTCCTGCTCCGGGCCGGCGCCGCGCGGGAAGCCGGCGGCTGGACCATCGGGGGAACGCCGCTCGACGCCGAGAAGCGATATCGTGTGGTCACCACCGATTTTCTGGTGTCGGGGGGAGAACAGAACCTCGGTTATCTGAGCGAGAAGAATCCCGGCCTCAGGATGTTGCGCGCACTGCGCGACGTACGCCGGGTGGTGATCGACGAGCTCAAGCGGAGTTTCGCGCCATGACCCGTTCCGCCAGACGCTTCCGATCTGGTCCGGTCCGCCCCCCCTTCTGGTAGCCGTGCAAGTCAGGCTCCGGCCTGTTTCCCCAGCCCGGCCGGAGCCCTGGCCTTTCCCACCGCGCCCGCCAGCGCCAGAAGCGCCAGCGCGTACGGCATCACGAGGAACCATTGGTATGGTACCGACAGCCCCATGGCCTGGAACGCGAACTGGAGTGCGTTCGCCCCGCCAAACAGGAGCGCGGCCAGCACGATGCCGGCGGGGTGCCACCGTCCAAGCACCACGATGGCAATAGCGATGAATCCCCGCCCCGCCGTCATTTTCTCGGCGAAGGTACCGACCTGGGCGAGCACCAGCGTCGCCCCGGCCAGCCCGGCGAGGGCGCCGCCCACCAGGGTGGCCAGCACCTGTACCCGCGTTACCGGGATGCCCGATGCGCCCGCCGCCACTGCCGATTCTCCCGTCGCGCGGAGCGCCAGGCCCCACCAGCTCCGGAAGAGGAACCACCACGCCACCGGCACGAGAGCCCACGCCACGTACGTGAGGGCGGGCTGGCTGAACAACGAGGGGCCGAGAACGGGGATCGCCGAGAGACCTGGGATCGGCACGGCGGCAAAAGTAGGCAGGGACAGTCCCGGCCCACCCGGCCCGAACGCCGTCCTATATATGGCCCCGGTGAGACCCACCGAACCAAGCGTTATCGCGGTGCCGCTGATGATCTGATCAGCCCGGGCGCCGATGGCCACCGCGGCGAAGATTCCGGCCACCACCACCCCGGCAGCCATCGCCAGGAAGGTCCCGGCCCACGGCCCGCCCGCTGCCGCTCCCACCGCCGAGGCCAGTGCGCCGGCCAGCATGGCCCCCTCGATACCGAGATTGATCACGCCGGCGCGCTCGTTCAACATTTCCCCAGTGGCCGCAAGGAGCAGCGGGGTCGAGATCCGGATTGCAGCGGCAAGGAAGCCGGTGAGCACTACGACTTCGTCGGTCACGCTGGATCCTCGGCCGAGATGGTCCGCGCCGCCGCTCGCCGCGCCAGCACCTCCGCCAGGAGTACCGCCAGGATGATCGTTGCCTCGGCGACCTGCACGGTTACCGCTGGCACCCCCGCTTCGCGCTGCATTCCCTGGGCTCCGGCCTCCAGCGCGCCGAACAGGATCCCGGTGAGTACGATGCCAATGGGGTGGAGTCGGGCAAGAAGCGCGACGGCGATCGCGGTGAACCCATAGCCGGGAGAAAGATTCTGAAATAGCGTGTAAGTCACTCCGGTAATTTCGACGCCCCCGCTGAGGCCCGCGAACGCACCCGACCAAAGCAGCGCCCCCGCCATCACCCGCTTGACAGGGATTCCGCCGCTCACTCGTGCCGCCTCTGGGCCCAGCCCGACTGCCTTGAGGCGAAACCCCCATCGCGTGCGGGTGAACAAGAGCCAGAGAACGACCGCCAGGAACACCGCCAGCAGAATTCCCACGTGCAGCCGGGATCCCGGCAGCAGGGGCAGTCGAGCCGCGTCGGCGACCGGATCACTTTGCGGGTATACCCGCGCCGACTCCTGCAACGGTCCGGTCACCGCGTAACTCACCATCGCTTCGGCGACGAAGTTGAGCAGCAGCGTCGAAATCACCTCCAGCACGCCGAAGCGCACCTTGAGCAATACCGGCAGGGCGATCCAGAGTAGACCTGCGATCGTCGCGGCAACCCAGACCGCTCCCACGGCCAGGCCGGAGGGCCAGGCCGTGACGTGAACCCCGACCCACGTGGCGGCGATCGCGCCGGCGTAGAACTGCCCTTCCGCACCGATGTTGAACGCGCCCGTACGAAACGCGACCGCGACGCCCAGGCCCAGCAGGATGAGCGGTACGGCGCGGACCAGAGTGGCGGAACTGAACGCGTACCACGATCCGAACGCGCCCCTCCCGAGTGCGCCCAGGGCAAGCACCGGGTCATACCCCGAGGCGGCCAGGCCGATCGCGAGCACGCCAACCCCCGCGCCGAGCGCAACCAGCGCCGTGAACACGGGCGAAAGGCTTCTACCCGTCACCGGTCACCGGTCACGGTTTACCCCCAGCATCATTTCCCCCACCACCCGCCGGTCGGTCCCGTGCGGCGCTTCCAGCACGCGTCCCGCATGCACCACCAGCACGCGGTGTGCGAGCGCGAGCACTTCGTCGAGATCGGGGCTGTAGATCAGCACCAGAACCCCGGTGTTGGCCGCGGCGCGAAGCTGCTCGTGCACAAATGCCGAGGCACGGATGTCCAGGCCCCGGGTGGGATTTTCGGCGATCAAGATTGTGGGGCGGCACTCCAGCGCTCGAGCCAGCACCACCTTCTGTTGGTTGCCACCCGACAGAGTTTCAACCGCCGCGTCGGGGCCATCAGCGCGAATCCCGAATGTGTCGATGAGCTCCGTGGTACGGGAACGGGCTCGGGCCCAGTCGATCCGGTGTCCCCGTGCCCACCGTGGATCCCGGTCGAGGCCCAGGACCATGTTCTCGGTGATCGAGAGCTCGGGAATCAATCCTTCCGTGGTGCGATCCTCGGGCACGAGGGCCACCGAGCCGCGAGCGCCCTCGCCCAGCGCGATGCCACGCAGCAGCTCTCGCTGACCGTTCCCCTCCACGGCGGCAATGCCGACCAGTTCGCCGGCCCGAAGCGGGACGCCGCCGAAGTGGGTGACCACGGGCGCCGATTCGGATGAGGTTGGCGGAGCCCGCGTCGACCCGTTCGCGCGTCGTTCCACCATCTGCCCGATCATCGCCCGGGCGAGCGTTTCCTCGGTCTGTCCACCCACCGCTCCCGAATACGTCACCACCCCGTGGCGGAGCACGGTCACCCGATCGGCGGCAACGAACACCTCGCGGAGTTTGTGGGTGACCAGCGCCGCGGCTCCGCCCGCGTCCACGAATTCCCGAATCAGGGCCAACAGCTCCGCGACTTCGCTCGGTGCCAGGACGGCGCTGGGCTCATCGAGCAGGAGAATCCCGGCGCCGGTCGCGAGTGCCTTCACGATCTCGAGCCGTTGCCGGAGCGCCACGGACAGCAACTCCACTCGCGTCGTCCCCAGCAAACCCGTCATCAACTTCACACTCACGTCGCTTCCTGCCGGCCGGTCCGCCGGTCGGCCCGTCCGGCCCATCGAGAGCGCGATGTTCTCCGAAACCGTCAATGCACCGATCGAGGTGAAATGCTGGTGGACCATACCGATGCCCAGTGCCCGCGCCGCGCGCGGAGAGCCGAGGATCCGTTCTCTGTCCCGTACTCGAATCACCCCCGAGTCGGGGGCGAGCATGCCGTAGGCAATGCGAAGCAGCGTGGACTTGCCGGCGCCATTCTCGCCCAGCAGGGCATGCACCTCGCCCGCGGCCAATGTGAAATCGGCCCCGCGCAAGGCATGCACGGGGCCGAACGCCTTCGAGATCCCGGACAGCTCCAGGACCGGCTTCAACTGGTCACCGGTCACTGGTCACTGGTCACTGCTACAGGCCTGTGGGGTGGTCGTGAAACGCCCACGGAATTTCAAATCGGGTCGACAGGTGCGCGGCGAGCGCCTTGACTCCGATTGTCTCGGTGGCGTAGTGTCCCGCGAAAATGGCGTTGACGCTGAGCTCCATGGCGTCGAAGTAGGTGTGGTGGGGCCCTTCGCCGGTCAGGTAGGCGTCGAGACCGGCCTGGGCCGCCGCGCAGATCCGGTCGCCCGCCCCGCCGGTGATAATCCCGACCCGCCGGATAACCGCGGGACCGCCGGGAATCAGTTTGGCTCTCGATCCGAGCACCTCTTCAACCCGCGCCACAAGCGCCTCCCGGGACATTGCCGACTCGAGTACGCCTTGTACGCCGATCGGAATGCCCCGATGCAGATCGAACGGCTGCACCTCACTGAGCCCGATCCGGCGGGCCAGCTCGTGATTGTTGCCCACCTCGATGTGGACGTCCAGCGGAATGTGGGCGGAATAGAGGGCGATGTCGCCGTCGAAAAGGGCCAGGACCCGCCGGTACCGGCGCCCGGTCAGCGCCACGTTGCCGTCCCAGAACAGCCCGTGATGTACCACAAGGAGGGTCGGCAGAGAAGCCGCTCCCGCCCCCACTATTGTTGCCAGCGAAGCATCCACCGCGGCGACGATCCGGCCGACCTGCCCGGATCGGTTGAGCACTTGAAGGCCGTTGACGGCGTTCGGCTCGTCGGGCACCTCGCTGATTCGGAGGTACCCGTCGAGATAGGAAGCCACCGCAGTGAGCCGAACGGTCTCAGGCATTCTATTTCAGCGCCTTCAGGGTCCCGGCCACGATTGAATCGGAAGCCGCCTTGACCCACGACGCCAGCGCTGCGGGAATGCCGTCGGTCAGGCCGGGATTCGGCTCGTAGCGCAGCACGCCGCCGGCCAGCCCGAACGATTCCACCTTCGGCGCAAAGCTTCCTTCCTTGACCTGCCGGGCAATCGCCAGGAAAGCCCGGGGCAGATCGATCACCACTGACCCGACCACCCGCTCCGGCGCGAGTGCGCTCTGGTCGGCATTGGCGCCGAAGGCGTAGACGCCCGGGCTCTCCTTCACCGCCTGAAACAGCCCGAGCGCTGCTTGGTCCGCGTTGTGGTGAAGCATGTCGACGCCGACCCGGATCATGGCCAGGGCCGCCTCACGCCCGGCCGCGGCGTCGTCGAACGTATTGAGATACGCGATGCGGCTGTCCACCCTCGGGTTGACCGCTTTGGCCCCGTTGAGCCAGCCCTCGTAGCCCCGCTTGATGGGAGGGAGCTCGATGCCGCCGATGAAGCCGATCTTGTTGGTTTTGGTCAGCCCTCCCGCCACCATGCCGGCCAGGTAAGTCCCCTCTTCAATGCCGAACACCATGGGGACGACGTTCCCCTCCGCGGACACCCGCTCTCCCGAGGTCACCACGAAGATTGTCTTCGGATACTCCGCTCCAATCCGTTCCGCCGGTCCCTGGAACTCGAACCCATGTCCAAACACCAGGTTGAATCCCTGCTCGGCGTATGCCCTGAGCGCCTCCTGCTGCTCCCCTGGGGTGCGGGCCTCGACATGGCTGACTTCGACCTGGAGCGAGTCCCGGATGGCGTTCAGCCCTGCGTAGGCCCCCGAATTCCACGCGGCGTCCGCGATGGAGCCGGGCGTGATCAGGCCGACGCGAAAGACCCCCGTTGCCCCGGGCTTCTGGCCGCAGGCAACGAGGGCAACAAGGAAGATTGGAAGGAAGCAATTCATGGCAGGATCATAATACCACTTACCGCGCGCTGGTCACTGGTCACTGGTCACCGCTCACTGGTCACCGTTCACTGCCGTCAGGCTCTCCATTTTCACCCCGCCGTTCACCTGCCCCCCCTCCTGGATCAGCAGCCGGCGCGTCGTGATATCGCCATGCACCACGGCCGAGGCCTGAAGTTCCACGCGCTCGTTCCCGTGAATGCAGCCGTGGACTCTGCCGGCAATCACCGCTTCGCGCGTCACCACGTCTCCCTCGACGATGCCGCCCTCGGAGATCAGCACCTGATCGCCAGCGTGGACGTTGCCGACGACTCGGCCTTCGATCCGTACGACGCCCTCGGCTTGCAGATCGCCGGCGATGGTCAAGTCCTTCGCGACGATCGACAGCCCTCCCTGGGCACCATTCATTCGGCGGCGCTCGACCGGGGGAGCGGCGGTGGTGGACGGTGCCGAGAAGATGCCCATCAGTGTTCCTCCTTCACCATCGTGCCGGGATCGATCGAGACACCGTTGAGCCGGATCTCGAAGTGGAGATGCGGAGCGGACGACCGGCCGGTGTTACCGCTTCGCGCGATAACTTCGCCGGCGTTCACCTGCGCTCCCTGGACTGCAATGATCCGGGAGAGGTGCCCATACGTCGACTGGTAGCCGTCCGGGTGCTCGAGAAGAACAAAGCGGCCGTACTGCTCGTGCTCGCCGGTCTGGAGGACGATGCCCCCACCCGAGGCGCGGACGACGCTCCCTACCGGCACTGCGATATCGATGCCAGGGTGCTCGTTCTGGGTGGTGTCTGCAACCGCCTGGCCCTGCGTCACATAGCCGCGCTCATCGAGGGGCCAGTGGCGGGGGGGGGACGAACCGATCTCGTAAACTGCGCCGGAATCCGGGCCTGCCGCAAAGAGGGCCGGGGCCACCGGAAGCGAGCTGCCGAGCATGACCGGGTCGGGAACAATGTCAGCGCCCACCATCTTGCGAAGCCGGTCGTAATTCATCTCCAGGCTGTCCAGTGCAGCGGCCAGCGCGCGGACCCGGAGGTTCTCGATTCGCAGCCGGTCCACTTCGCCCTCCAACTGCGGGACCCGCACGGCCTGCCGGGCGATGGGTCCGTAAAAGGCGACTCCAAGCACCAGCAGGACCAGGATCGCCACGCCGACGACCAGCGCTCCTCGCAGTGCCCAGACCGGAATCCGGTAGGTGGTGGACTGGAGCGCTCCGTCTCGCTGGACGATGATGGAGACGCTGCGGCGCCAGCCGATCATCCTCCGAAGGGCTCGCCAAGGATCAGCTCAAGCACGCGCGCCAGATCCTCGTTCGAGTAGTAGTGGATGGTGACCGCGCCCCGCCCCCGACGCCGGGCCGTGACCCGGACGTCGGTCTGCAGCCTTTTGCGAAGCGTGTCTTCGACCCGGCGCACGTCGGCGCTGGGATTTCGAGCTTCGGCCTTCGGCCGCCGGATTGTCCTGCGGACTGATGACGTCTCCGTAAGCTGCTCGCCTCGGACCCGCGCCTCCAGGTCGCGCACCGACCACTCGGCGAGGGCGCACTCCTTTCCGAGGCGGATCATCTCCTTCCCATCGGGAAGGGCGAGCAGTGCACGGGCGTGGCCTTCGGACAGCTTCCGGTGCTGCAGCAGTTGCTGGACCGCTTCGGGCAGCCGGAGCAGTCGCAAGGTGTTGCTCACGGTGGAGCGATCCTTCCCCACCAGCCTCGCTACCTCCTGTTGCGGCATCGAGAACTCCTGCATCAGGCGCTGATACCCCATCGCCGCGTCGATCGGGGAAAGATCGTCCCGCTGAAGGTTCTCGATCAGGGCCAGAGTCAGCAGGGAGCGGTCGTCGACGTCCTTCACCACCGCGGCCACTCTCTGCCAGCCGAGTCGCTGAATCGCGCGGTAGCGCCGCTCGCCCGCGATCAGCTCGTAGCGGCCGTCCGGCCGGGGGCGCACCACGACGGGTTGCAGCAAACCGGACGCCGCGATCGAGTCCGCCAGCTCCTTCAGCTGGGTTTCGTCGAACTCCCGTCTCGGCTGGTAGGGATTGGGCCCGATGGCGGAGACGGCAAGCTCCTGGAGCCCGCCACCGGTCTGGGCGTCGTCGCGGGTGATCGGACCCAGCAATGCCTCGAGGCCGCGCCCCATACGCCTGGTCTCGGTCATGTGTGCACCTCCCCTGTCGCCCGGGTGGCTCCGTGAGGCAATTCGATGTCGGCGGCTGCGTCAGGAGATTCGGCGCGCCGGAGCAGCTCCTGGGCAACCGAGAGATAGCTCTTGGCGCCGACCGACTGCACGTCGTACATCAGGATCGGCTTGCCAAAACTCGGTGCTTCGGCGAGCCGGATGTTTCTCGGTATCACCGTTTTGAAGACCTTGGCGCCGAAGTATTCCTTCGCGTCCTTGGCCACCTGGCGGCAGAGATTGAGACGCGAGTCGTACATGGTGAGCAGGACCCCGTCGAGCGCCAACTCGGGGTTGAAGTTCTGTTGCACCAGCCGAATGGTGTTGAGCAACTGTGAGATTCCCTCGAGCGCGTAGTACTCGCATTGAATCGGGACGATCACCCCGTGCGCGGCCGACAGGACATTGAGCGTGATCAGACCGAGCGACGGCGGACAATCGATGATGATGTAGTCGTAAACGGCGAGCGCGGGGCGCAGCGCCTCCCGCATTCTCGCCTCACGCTTCTCGACGTTCACCAGCTCCAACTCCGCGCCGACGAGATCCTGTGTCGCGGGGAGAATCGAGAGAAAGGGAAGCTCCGCGTCCCGTTGAATGATCTCGTGAATCGGCCGGCGCTCTACCAGGAGATCGTAGAGGGATGGCCGCGCGGGGTCCTTAGCCACGCCCACGCCACTGGTCGCATTGCCCTGAGGGTCCGCATCGACCAACAAGGTACGCCGTTCAGAAATAGCGAGGGAGGCGGCCAGGTTCACGGCCGTCGTAGTCTTCCCTACCCCGCCTTTTTGATTGGCGATCGCAATGATACGGGCCATTGTGTTTCTCGTAACTATATGCTATTAATGGAGTTAACGACGAACAGTTCGTTTTTTTCTACTATCAATGTAAGAAGATAACTCCGTGCGTGTGCATACAGCTAGGCCGGTTTCACGTGAAACGGACCCAGATAGCGCAGGTAAAACGGGAGACGGCGGCGCACCCCGCATCGAAAATTCACTGGGCTCCGCAGCCCCGGACGGCGGGCAGCCCGTGCATTGGCGGCTCTAGAGACGGCGGCTCACCAGCGTTCAGAGAGTCGTGCGGGGCGGGTCACAAGGAGACGAGGGGCGGATTTCACGTGAAACTTCACCGGGGGTCTCTTAGGAGCCTCTGCGCTTGAGGACCTCCATGACCAAGTTCTGCAGGTCGCTCGGTGAGACTCCCGGGATCCTCGCGGCCTGGCCTAGACTCGACGGTCGAAGTCGGCTCAGCTTTTCCCGCGCCTCGTAGGAAAGACTCTCCAAGGTGCTGAACTCCAGTTCTTCGGGCAAGCTAAACTCCTCCATTTCCAACATCTTGGCAGCCATCTCTCGCTCCCGCTCCATGTAGCCGCAATAGCGCAATTCGATCGCAGCCCATTCCCCGTCTCCGTCCATGGTCCGGTAGCCCGTTGCGGCCAGAAGGTGCTCGAGCTCTACGCTAGGTCGACGCGCGAGTTCCGCCACACGAACCGGCGCTGTGATAGGCGCCGATCCGGCTGACCGAAGGACCGGGTTGGCGACCACGGGCGTAATGGGTGTTTCCACCGAAAAGGTCATGACCTCCTCCTCAGCGTCCAGCTTCGACTCCGCAGTCCGCCGCTCCGCGTCCGAGAGGAGGCCCAAGCGAATCGCTGCCGGGAGGAGGCGCCGAAGTGCGTTGTCTTGGCGGAGCATCAAACGAAACTCAGCCCGCGAAGTGAATAAGCGATAGGGCTCGTCTACCCCTCTCGTGACCAGGTCGTCGACCAGAACGCCGAGGAATGCCTCGTCGCGACGGAAGGAGATCGGAGGTTGGCCCAGCGCGGATGCAGCAGCGTTCAGCCCGGCCACAACTCCTTGCCCTGCCGCCTCTTCATAGCCGGTCGTGCCGTTGATCTGGCCTGCGAAGAATAACCCATCCACCCCCCGCACCTTGAGGGTCGGCTCGAGCTGGGTCGGGGGGAAGTAGTCGTATTCTATCGCATACCCGGGCCGAGTCATCTCCACCTGCTTGAGTCCAGGAACCGAGCGCAGATACTCGAGCTGTACAGCCGGAGGGAGGGATGTCGAGAGTCCGTTGACATACATCTCCGTCGTGTCGAGCCCCTCCGGTTCGAGGAAGACCTGATGCCGAACCGCGTTGGGAAACCGCACGATCTTGTCTTCGATCGACGGACAATAGCGGGGACCCCGCCCACTGATCGCCCCTCCATACATCGCGGATTCCGACAGATGGGCGGCGATGATATCGCGGAGGCGCTCGGTGGTGTGAGTCAGGAAGCAAGGCAACTGGACCGGATGCGCGGCCCGTTCGTAATAGGAGAACCAGTAGGGCCGCTCCTCTCCATCTTGGCGAATCAGCGACCCCAGATCGGCCGTGCGCCCATCAATCCTGGGCGGCGTACCAGTCTTGAAGCGTTGAGCTGTAACTCCAATATCCACAATAGCTTGTGCTATTTCAACCGAAGGTGCTTCGCCGGCACGACCCGCCGGAACTGGCGTGGCCAGACCCATGTGAATCTGGCCCCTCAAGAACGTGCCGGCAGTAATCACAACGGCGCGCGCCGAGTAGCGACGGCCGTCGGTGGTCTCCACACCGGCGACACGGGCCCCTTCGAAGAAGAAGCGCGCCGCCGTCCCCTGCGCGAAGCGCAAGGTCGGCAGCCGCTCAAGGAGCGTACGCACCGCGCGTCGGTAGAGTCCCCGGTCGCACTGCGCGCGCGGAGACCAGACCGCCGGCCCCTTCGATCGATTCAGCATCCGGAACTGGATCCGGGCCATGTCGGTCGCTCGGCCCATAATTCCTCCCAGCGCATCGACTTCGCGCACCACCGTGCCCTTGGCAATGCCCCCGATCGCCGGGTTGCAGGACATCTGGCCGATGGTTTCCAGGTGCTGGGTCAGCAAAAGCGTCCGCGCGCCCGACCGTGCCGCCATGGCACAGGCCTCGGTGCCGGCGTGCCCTCCCCCGATCACCAGAACGTCGAAGTGGTCCATTCGGAGAAACTAAGCCATCGGCAGGCGAGAATCAGGGGTGACGGTCCGTGAGACAAACGGCATGTTCTCCGCGTTACTCAGGGGTACGCAGCACCCACCCCTTCGCCCGAGAACCGCTGACAGGAGACACGCCCAATGGCCATTCGCCTTGGCGACACCGCCCCGGACTTCACCGCCGATACCACGCAGGGTCCCGTGTCCTTCCACGCCTGGAAAGGCAACTCCTGGGCGGTGCTCTTCAGCCACCCCAAGGACTTCACTCCGGTCTGCACCACCGAGCTCGGCCGCGCGGCGCAGCTCAAGCCGGAGTTCGAGAAACGAAACTGCAAGATCATCGGACTCTCGGTGGATCCGGTGACGTCCCACCAGAAATGGGAGAGCGACATCAAGGACGTAACTGGTCACGCGGTGAATTTCCCCATGATCGGCGATCCTGATCGTGTGGTGGCCATGCTCTACGACATGATCCATCCCAACGCCAGCGAAAACTTCACCGTGCGCTCGGTCTTCGTGATCGGCCCCGACAACAAGATCAAGCTCACCATCACCTACCCCGCCAGCACTGGCCGAAACTTTGACGAACTGCTCCGCGTGATCGATTCCCTCCAGCTCACCGCCAGCTACTCGGTGGCTACACCGGTGGACTGGAAGGACGGGGAGGACGTGATCATCGTTCCCGCCGTGTCCGACGAGGAGGCGAAGAAGAAATTTCCCAAGGGGTTCGTGGCGAAGAAGCCATATC
>JANNGX010000187.1:0-9141 GCA_031404115.1 Gemmatimonadales bacterium
GGCCAATTTGAAGTTCCGGTTCGAGGGGCGGAACGTCGGCAACGTGACGGGGATCGACATCCAGCGCAGCGCCCCCGGCGATCCCGGTCGGGTGACGGTCCGGGTGACCCTCGCCGACGTCAACGACCTTGAAGCGCTTCGGGACTGCTCCCTCACCTCCGATGATCTGGCGCATCTCAACGAGCGGACCGGGTTCCGGTGCGCCGCCCAGGCGGAGCTCGGTGCAGGAGACCTGGTGGAGACCGGCACGATCATCTTCGAGCCGGGCGCCGTCACCCGACCGCTGTACCTGCTCCAGCGGGACGTGGACCGTTGGCAGCGCTCCGACAGCCGGCGCCTCGACGCCTCGCTGGACACCAGCGCCAACGGAGGAGTCCGGGCCCGGGGCAATTTCGACATCCGGAGTCACGACGGTCCGGAAAAGGGCAGCTTCACCCTCCAGGCCGATTCCCAGGGCACGGTGATTTCCGTGAAGGATGATGCGGGCCGGACGCTGGTGGACTTCCGGGCCGATCAGGGCGGGGTGAATCTCAACGTGCGGGATCGTCGGGGGCGCAACCTGATCAAACTTCTGGCGGATTCACTGGGCGCGGCCCTCAAGGTGCACCGGTAGCCGGCAGGTCTACTTCCCCAGATCGAGCTGTCTCGTGAACTTCACCAGGAACGCCCGGTCCAATGGCCGGGCGTTTTCGCCGGTCTCCCTGCCCTCGTTGAACACCAGGAACAGCCCCGTCCCCGCCGGGCCGAGCCAGCCGAAGCGCACGTTGGCCGAGAGGCTCTTCGCCTGGTTGTTGTACTGGGTGAGCGACTGCAGGTAGACACGAGGCGTAAAGGAGTACGTCAGTCGGAGGCCGAGCAGCACCCGGTTGAACTCCCCCTCCTTGAGACGAACGCGATCGACGTTCACCCGGAGCGTCGTATTGAATTGTTCGCCGGGACGCACGGTGAGGTTGGCCTGCAGGCTCGCACGATGTCCGCTGTAGAAGCCCCCCACGGTCACGTTTCCACCCACCGAGATCGGCGCGCTCAGATTGGTGTTGTAATTCATGCTCCAGTCGAACCAGTCGTAGACGCCGGTCGGAACCACCACCGTATCTGCGATCGCGAACGGCGCCGGAAGCGCCTCCCGCACGAAATTGAGCCCGGGGGCCTCGAAGAACGCCCCGTTGGCGAACAGGAAGTGCGTGTCGATGTGGACCAACCGGCTCTGGGGCCGGCCATCCAGCTCGTCGTACTGCCGGAACGTGATGTGCGGCCGGGCCTCCCGAAACCATGAGATGTGAGGGGTCCGAAGATGCCTCAGAATACGGAAGTTGTAGTACTGGAACGCCGGCCGCTCGAGGAACCCGACCTCGGGGTTGAAATCGGCCTCTACCCGCCGCACCGCAACGCCCGCCTCCCACTGTCTGGTGGTGTAGCTCCCGCTCAGGCTCCAGGCATTGGAGGGACCGGTGCGGGACGGCGTTTCCGAGTGGGCCAGGTAGCCGTCGAGGGACACCTTGTCTCCCAGGGCCAGCCGGCCGTCGGCACCCACGGTCAGATTGTGGTCGCCGGCGCTGTCGGTGTTGATCCGGCTCACCGCGATGGCCCCTACGCGGGAGCGGGATCCCAGCTCACGGAGTACCCGACCGACGGCGTAGTTGTCGGGCGGGATAACCGCCGCCGTGCCCGCTTTGACCCGCTCGGTCAGAATATCCAGGAGGCCCACTGTAAGGCCGCCCACTTTCCCGGTGAGCCGGCCCCCGCCGAGAATGGGTACCTGCCGTCCACCCTCACCGATCCCGACACGGCGGCTGAAAAACAGCTCCACCGACGCTGGCGTTCCGACGGCGAACGTCCCCCCATTTTCAAGGAAGAAGGGACGCTTCTCCGGAAAAAAGAGGTTGTAGCGGGTGAGGTTGATCTGCTGCTCGTCCACTTCGACCTGGGCAAAGTCGGTATTGTAGGTCACGTCCGCCGTGAGGCTCGGCGTCACGCCGAGCTTCGCGTCCCCGCCGAACTCGGCGGTGAAATCGGCCGGGGTGCCGGTGCCGAAGTTGCGCCGAACCGTGCCCAGCGCATACGGCGTGAGCAGCGCCACACGCCGCGACGGGGCCTCCACGCCCTCGAGGGTTCCCGCCCGGGACATCCGGTAGAGGGAAAACTGCCGCGGCACCGGCGCCCAAAAGTCCTCCTCGTTCTTCCGTCGGATGAAGCGGGCCAGGTTGAGGCCCCACTGCTGATTTTTTCCACCCGCGTATCGCAGGGTTTCAAACGGAATCCGAAACACCGCGGTCCAGCCCGCGGAATCCACCGAAGTAAGGACTCTCCACGTCCCGTCCCAGTTCAGGTTGGCAGCCCCGGTGGTCCCGCTGGATCCGGCACCAGTGCCGCTGGGCCCGCCGAAGCCGCCCTCCCCCTCCTTGGTGACCTGGCCGTCGTGCTCGATGCCCGCGGGGGTGGTACCGAAGACGAAGGCGTTCTGCCGGTCGAGGTAGGTATCCAGCACGACGATGAACGCATCCTGCTCCTTCAGGTTGGCATCCCGGCGCACCTCCCCATGCACGATGCCCGAGGGGTCGGAGTCGTAGAGCCGGGCCCCGATATACAGCGCTTCCCTGTCGAACAGGATACGGACCTCGGTTCGCTCGGTGGCGGGGCGCCCATCGAACGGCTCGTGCTGGGCGAACCCCGTAATGACCCGGGCCTTGGCCCAGAGCGGATCGTCGAGCCGCCCATCGAATCGCGGGCCCGCCTCGACCCGTACCGCGTGAGCCACGGGACGGGGCAGGACGGGCGAATCGGGGGGGGGTGCGGCCGGGGGAGCAACCAGAAGCAGGTACGCGAGCGACGCGTCTCGTTTCACACCAAACTCCTCTCAGGAATCCTTGAGCGAATCAATCAGCGCAGCGTTGGTGGGATGCCGGCGCAAGTCGGTGATCAGGTCGTTCATCGCCGTGAGCGGCGTCATACGGGCAATACGCTGGCGGAGCGTCCTGGATGCAGCCAGCCCCGCTTCGGAAAGCAGCAGCTCCTCCTTGCGGGTGCCACTGGCCAGCAAGTCCACCGCCGGGAAGATGCGCCGCTCCGAGAGCTCGCGAGACAGCACCAGCTCGCTGTTGCCGGTGCCCTTGAATTCCTCGAAGATCAGCTGATCCATCTTGCTTCCGGTGTCGATGAGCGCGGTGGCGATGATGGTGAGCGACCCGCCGCCCTGGGCCGGATCCACCTTCCGTGCGCTCCCGAAGAAACGCTTGGGACGCTCCATAGCCTGCGAGTCGAGCCCTCCGGACAGGGTCCGTCCCGAGCCCCTGGCCGAGGCATTGTAGGCCCGCGCCAGGCGGGTGAGCGAATCCACGATCAGCACGACATCCAGGCCCAGCTCTACCCGGCGGCGCGCCCGCTCCAGCAGCAGCTCCGCGACAGCCACATGCTGTGCCGGCGGATTGTCGAAGCTCGAGGCGATCACCTCGCCCACCCCCGCCGTTTCCATTTCGAACACTTCCTCGGGGCGCTCGTCCACCAGGAGGATGAACAGCGCCGCCTGGGGATAGTTGACGCTCACTCCGGAGGCAATCGATTGCAGCACCATCGTCTTGCCGGCCTTTGCGGGCGCCACAATCAGGGCGCGCTGTCCCTTGCCGAAGGGTGACAGGAGGTCGATGACCCGATTAGTCAGATCGGGCTGCCCGCCGCGCGCGAATACTGATTCGAGCCGGAGCTGCTCGTTGGGATGAATCGCGGTCAGCCGGTTGAACTCGGGACGATCCCTGGCGGCGCCGGCCGCGGCGCCGTTGACGGCGGTCACTCGCTCCAGCGCGGCGGCGCCCCGGCCATTCTGGGTCTCGCCGGAGATGTCGTCTCCGGTTCGAAGTCCGTGCTGCCGGATGAGCCGCTCCCCGACGCGGATGTCGCCGCCGGAGGGGAGATAGCCCGCTTGCTTGCGCCGCAAATGCCCGCCGGCGTTCCCCGCAATCTCGAGGACTCCCTGGGCGGTGCTCATCGCGACGTCGTGTAGATGAGATCCAGCAGCTCGTCGTACGTGGCCTCGGCCTCGCTGCCCCCGGCCCGGACCCCCCGGGCAACGCAGTGGCGCAGGTGGTTCCGCATCAGCTCACGGCCCACCGCGCGAAGCGCCTCGTGCACCGAGGCGATCTGCACCATGATCTCGGGGCAGTAGCGGTCCTCGGCGACCATCTTCTGCAGCCCGCGCACCTGGCCCTCGATGCGTCTGAGCCGCTTCTGATTGCGCTCCTTGATGTCGGGGTCCACTCCGGCCGCCTTCCGGCCGTCGCTGGCATCCGACACCTCGCAGCCGCACCGGGCGGTGGTGTCGGGTTCCTTGGTTCGTTCACCCACGTGATCCCCCTTAGCGTCAGAGCGTCCTGGCGTCTCAGCGTCCTAGCCTCCTAGCCTCTTAGCCTCAGACTGTTCCCAACCACGCAGACCGAGCTCAGGGCCATGGCCGCGCTCGCCAGGATCGGGCTCAGCAGAATGCCGAAGAAGGGGTAGAGCACCCCGGCGGCCACGGGGATCCCGATGACGTTGTAGACAAAGGCCCAGAACAGATTCTGACGCATGACGCGGACCGTCTTTCGCGAGAGCCTCACGACCTGCGCCACGGTACCCAGGTCGGCCCGCATCAAGACGACGTCGGCGGCTTCGGCAGCGATGTCTGTGCCGCTTCCCATCGCAATGCCCAGGTCGGCGGCCGCCAGCGCCGGCGCATCGTTGATTCCGTCGCCTACCATCGCGACCGTGCGGCCCAGCGCCTGCAGCCGGCGGACCTCCGCCACCTTGCCCTCCGGCAGCACCTCCGCCAGCACCCGGTCGATCCCCGCCTGGCGCGCCACCGCCAGGGCGGTGCTCCGGTTGTCCCCGCTCACCATAACGAGCTCGAGGCCGAGTCCAAGAAGCGTGGTGACGGCGGCGGCGGACGAAGCCCGGATCGGATCCGCCACCGCGAGCACTCCGGTCGGTCGACCGTTCACGGCCGCGTACACGGTGGTCTTGCCCTGGGCGGCCAGCCGCCCGGCCGACTCGCGGAGCGGCCCGCTGTCGATGCCTTCTTTCGCGAGCATTGCCTCGTTCCCCACGACAACCCGGGCGCCTCCCACCAGGCCCACGGCGCCGTGTCCCGCCACGGCGCTGAAGCCGGTCACCTGCTCCCGCGTCGCGCCCCGGCCCGCGGCTCCCGCCACGATCGCGGCGGCCACCGGGTGCTCGGAGGCTGCTTCGAGCGACGCGACCTGGCCCAGCCAGGAGGGATCGGTGTCGTCGCCATACGGCACCACATCGGTGAGGACCGGCCTCCCTTCAGTGACGGTGCCGGTTTTGTCGAGCACCACGGTGTCGATTTTCCCGGCGCGCTCCAGCGCCTCACCGCCCTTGATGAGCAGACCGAGCTCCGCGGCGCGCCCGGTGGCCACCATGATCGCCGTCGGCACCGCGAGCCCCATGGCACAGGGGCAGGCGATGATCAGGACCGCCACGCCGGCGGCGAATGCCCGCACGAAGGGGGCCTCGGGAACGAGAAGATACCAGACCACGAAGGTCGCGATCGCCATCGAGACCACCACGGGAACGAAGATCCCGCTGATCCGGTCGGCCAGGCGCTGGAGCGGCGCCCGGGAGCCCTGGGCCTCGCGCAGGAGCCGCACGATTCGCGCAAGCACGCTGTCGGTGCCGAGGGTCGTGGCCCGGTACCGGAAGCCGCCGGTCCCGTTCATCGTGCCGCCGACCACCAGGCTTCCCGCCACTTTTTCCACTGGGAGCGATTCGCCGGTGAGCATCGATTCGTCGACCGCGCTGGTTCCCTCGACGATCGTCCCGTCCACCGCGATCCGCTCTCCGGGACGGGCGATCACCAGGTCGCCCCCCCGCACCTCGGCCACTGGCAGCGCGAGCTCGGCACCGTTGCGCACCACCAGCGCGACGGCCGGCTGGAGCGTGGTCAGCGCCCGGAGCGCTTCCGACGTTCGCCGCCGGGCCCGGGCCTCGAGCGCGTTGCCCATCAGAATCAGCGCGATGATCAGGATCACCGCCTCGTAGTACAGGTCGGGCACGACGCCCCGGGCCAGGAAAAAGCCGGGATCGACCGTGGCGAAAACCGAGAAGAGGAGCGCGGCTCCGGTACCGACGGCGATCAGCGTGTTCATGTCGGCGGCGTGATGCCGGAACGCCTGCCAGGCGCGAACGTAGAAGTGCCGCCCCGCCCACAGCACCACCAGGAGGGTGATCGCGAGTAACCCGTACGCCAGCACGCCGGACGGCAGCTCGTAGAGCCAGGGCATGGAGCTCCGCAGCGCCGGATCGATCCAGCGGGCGGTGAGCGCGAGCAGCGGGTCGCTGGTGTGCGCATGGCCGGAGGGCCCACCCCCCGCCATGACGGGCATGGAAAGCACCATCGCAACCAGACCCAGCACCAGGCTCACACCGGCCTTGAGCCGGAGAGCGCGGAATTCCTCGCTCGCCTGGGTATCCCGGGCCAGCTCGTCGGCGGCCGGGTCGGGTGCCGCCGAAGGAAGCTCGGCTTCGTAACCGGTGTCCCGCACTGCCCCGACGAGCTGCTCGGGGGAGGTGACGCTCGGGTCGAAGTGCACGGTCGCCGAGTTGAGCAACAGGTTGACGGCGGCACCCGTCACGCCCGGCACCTTTTCGAGCGCGCTCTGGATCCGCGCCTGGCAGGCCGCGCAACTCATCCCGGTGACCGGCAGTGTGACGGTGCGGCTCATTCGACGATCACCTTGCCGTGCAGCATCCCCATCCCGCAGGTGAATTCGTGCTCCCCCGGTGTCGATGGAGTGAACTCCACTGCAGTCTGTGCGCCGGTGGGCAGGAAGCGACGAATCGCGAAGTCAGGCACCACGACCTCTTCCGAGCAGGGATTGGTCTCTTGCCGGTCGAACACCAGGCGGACCAGCCGGCCGGCTTTAACCCGGATCAGGTCGGGGGTGTATCCGCCGGCCACGGTGATCAGCACTTCCTGGGCGCCGGAGGCATTCATCGAGGCGGACGCGGTGGTGCGCCGGGCGAAGAAGAAGTACCAGTTCACCCAGGCGATGGCGGCGAGGCCGCCCAGCACTACGAGGATCTTGTCGCTGGTCATGAGACCGGCCATTACGGTGACGGGGTATCGGACAGTCTAATATACCCCTACCCCCTATGTCAACCGGAGTTGAACCACCCGCCGGGTCGGTAAACAAGACGCCCGGCCGCAAGGGCCGGGCGCGGTGTCCTGCTCGGAGCAACCCTACCAGGAGATTCCGAGCCCCGCCGTCAGCACGAAATCGTTCCGCATTTTCTTGCCGGTGCCGTAATTCGCGCTGTAGATCAGGTCATCGGCGTCGAGGCGGAGTCCGACCTGGCCGTCGATGGGGATCCGGAGCATCAGGCTGAGCACCCCGGTCACATCGGTGGACTGGGCTCCGGAATCGAGCACGCTCTTCTTGCGGTGCAGTGCGCCGACGCCTCCGCCGAGCATGTAGGAGATCCCCGACTTTCGGGGACTGCGTCCTACCATGAATTTGGCCGTGCCGATCAACGCGTTGGTGCGCCGCGAGCCGAGATTGCCGGTTCCGCTGCTCTGCAGCACCCGCTCGGGGGAGTAGCTGCCCGCGATCTCGACGCCCCAGACCCCGCCGGGGGCGTAGGCGTTGAATCGGGCGCCGCCGACCCAGGCAGGGCGGCGGGTTAGGTTGATGCTCCCGTTTGCGCCCCCGGTGCCGGGGTGGAAGTACCCGCCATGGAAGGTGAGCTCGACCGCGTGGATACGGGGCTGTTCCACCATCCGCTGCGCGGCGACGGGGCCGGCCGGCACGGCAGCGGCGAGGAGCGCCAGGAGCGGGGCGTGGCGTAGCATTTTCGACATGGGCAACCTTCCCGAATGGGACCGTGTGACGAGTGCAGGCGCACTGATATCTGAAGAATAGCGGCAATTCCTGCAAGACCCGCACCGCTTTCAAGCGCCAGCGGGGCGGCGCCGACCGGCACCGCCCCGCTGGCGGGTTTCGACTCCGCGACCCGCCTACTGGACCGCGTTCACCATGTCGAAGATCGGGAGGTACATCGCCACCACCATGCCGCCGACGATGACGCCGAGCACGACAATCATGATCGGCCCCATGAGCGAGAGCAGTGCGCTCACCGCGACGTCGACTTCGGCGTCGTAGAAGTCGGCAATCTTGGCCAGCATCTCGTCGAGGCCGCCGGTCTGCTCGCCGACAGAGATCATCGAGATCACCATGGGCGGGAAGACGCCGGAGGCGAGCAGCGGGCCGGCGATCGTTTCGCCGCCGGCGATAGACTGGCGGGACGACATGATCGCATCGTGAATGACCCGGTTGCCCGCCGTTTTGGCGGTGATCTCGAGCCCGTCCAGAATCGACACGCCGGAGGAAATGAGGGTGCCCAGCGTTCGGGTGAAGCGAGACACCGCCGACTTGCGGAGCAGGTCGCCCAGGACCGGCGCCTTGAGCAGCGCGCCGTCGATGGTCTTCTTCCCGTTTGCCGTGCCGTAGTATGAGCGCAGTCCGAACAGGCCCAGGCCCATGGCGCCGAGGATGAGCCACCAATAGCGAGTCAGGATGTGCGACGCCCCGATGACCACCCTGGTGGGGAGCGGCAGGGTCATGTTGACCGAGGCGAACATCGACGTGAACGTCGGGATCACGAAGATGAGCAGCACCGCCACTGCGATCACCGCTACCGAGATGATGACCGCCGGGTAGACCATGGCGCCCTTCACCTTGCGGACCAGCGCGTCGTTCTTCTCGAGAAAGGTGGCGAGCCGGAGCAGAATGGTGTCCAGAATACCGCCGGCCTCGCCAGCCGCGACCATGTTCACGTACAGCTCGGGGAATGCCTTGGGGTGCTTCCGCAGCGCGTCGGCCAGCGTGTTACCGGCCTCCACGTCGTAGACCACCGCCTTGGTGACTTCCTTGAGCGTCTTGTTCTCGGTTTGCTGCGCGAGAATGGAGAGCGACTGCACCAGCGGAAGGCCGGCGTTGATCATCGTGGCGAACTGCCGCGTGAAGATCACCACGTCGCGGGTGCTCACGCCCTTGCGAAGCGAGGGCAGCCGGACCTGCGCCGGCGCGACGCGGGTGCTCACGAGAATCATCCGGTTCTTCCGGATGAAAGCGATGACCTCTTCCTTGGTGG
>JANNGX010000188.1:0-12140 GCA_031404115.1 Gemmatimonadales bacterium
TACAAGGTGGTGCGGTCCCAGCTGCTGCTGATGCTCAGTTGTGTGCTCTGGACATTCCTCACCCAGTCCTGGGGCGTGACCCTGAGCTGGCCATTCCGCTTCGCGACGCTCTGGGCCTTCTTCTCGATCTTGAGCCTCCACCGGCTGGGCGCCGCCCTGGTGATGACGCCCCCGATGAGCGCCGGTCGGCGGGTCGCCATGATCGCGGGCAAGGTGCTGGCCGCGGCCGCCGCGGTGACGCTGCTCGCCGCCGTCACCCCCGTGCTGTTCCGGTTCGGCAGCCTGGGGTTCTCCGGAGGCCTCCGTGCCCTGGGCGTGGCGCTGGCGGCGCCGCCGGCGGGTTATGTGCTGGCTCCATTCGGGCTGGTGATCGCTCCGTTGTACGCGGCTACTCCCGCGACGTGGGCGGGCGCCTTTGCGATCGTGGCTGGCGTTGTGGTGCTGCACCTCGTCTGGGTGCTCGCGATGAACGTGAGGTTCGAGGAGGTCGCCGCGACGGCTTCCGCCGCGATGGCCAGAAGGCTCGTGGCGCTCAAGGAGCGGCGCGCCGGCGGAGGGGCGGTGGCGCGTCCCGGCAAGGCGGTCCGGAGCTGGCTCCCGCTGGCGCCCTCGGGCCGGCCGGCGGTGGCGATCGTCTGGAAGAACACCGTCGCACTCATCCGCACCGGCACGCTGCGCGTGGTGATGCTGCTCATCATCGTGATGGTGGTCATGTCGGAGGTCATCTCGTCCGGCGATACCCCCGGCACCGGCGGGGGCGCCTGGATCCCCTTCCTCAGTCTGGCGGTGATGGCGCTCCTGCTGGGCCCGCGGGCGGTGCGCAACGATCTGCGCCAGGACATGTTGAGTCTCGCGTCGATCAAGACCTGGCCGCTCACCGGCACCACCGTGGTGTTCGCCGAAATCGCGTCGCCCACCCTCGTGCTGAGTCTGTTTCAGCTCGCGATGCTGATCCTGGCGTACCTCAATCTGCCCGCCGCATACCGGGCCTACTGGGGCCCCTCGACCACCATCGTCCTGTGGCTGCTGCTCCCCCTCGTCCTGCTCACCGTCAACGCGGCGAGCATCGCGGTGCAGAACGCCTTCGCGCTGCTCTTTCCGGGATGGGTAAGGCTGGGAGCCGATTCGGGAGGGGTCGAGGCAATCGGCCAGACCATGGTGGTAACCCTTGGCTCGTTCCTGGTGCTGACGGTCGCGCTGATCCTTCCCGCCCTGTCGTTCGTCGCGGTCTATGCCCTGGTGCAAACCGCGCCGGGAGGAGTGGGGCTTGGATTGGCGGGACTGGTCGGGGTCATCGTGCTGGGCGTCGAGGTCGCGCTGATGGTGGCCGCGCTCGGCTCGATGTTCGAACGCACCGATCCGACCGCCCTCATTTAGGCGCGGATGCTCCTAGAGCCGGCTGAACCGGTGGGCCCGGATCACCAGCTCAGCCTGATGGAACTGCAGTTGCAGTCGCTCGCGCAGCGCCCGCCACCAGGTGCGCTCGAGCGCGTCCACCATCACTTCATAGATCACCACCGGCTCCCGCACCGCGCGGCCGCCGGGCCCCTCCTCCCCGATTCCCTCGGCGGGGGCCTGGGTGTACGCGGTCAGGCCGCCGAAGCGCCCGGTGAGGTCCCGCGCGAGCTCGCTGTAGAGTCCGGGAGCGAACGGCTGTCCCGCCTGGTCCTGCACGGGGAGGAGGATCTGAACCAGGTACACCAGGCACTCCTCGTATTCGTCGAGTTATCATGAGATGGACGCGTCACGAGGATCTTCCCACACGCGCGTATTTCGGTCAGCGAGTCTAGAGCCTTCCGTCGAAGTAGAGGTCGAAACGCCACCCCTTGGGGGCGCGCAACCCGCGGGCAAGATCCAGCCGGATCAAGCCATCGAGGATGCTCGCGCCGACGCCGCTTCCCAGCAGCGGCTTGCCATCCCGGAAAGCCGACCGGCTGCCCGCCCACCCGACGTCGCCGAACGCGGCGAGGCGGATTCCGGGGAACGCGTTCGCCACTTCCACCCGGCCCCGCCAGAACGCCTCGCCTGCGGTAACCGCACCGGAGTAGCCGCGAAGGGTCGCGGGCCCGCCGAGATAGAACCGTCCCTGGACCGGGACCGATCCGGTACTGGTGCCGGCGGAGGCCTCCACGGCGAGGGCCAATGGCCCGCCCGGCGTGAGGAGAGCCCGCACCGTGGCGCTGCCGCGGCCGAACTCGTAGGCGCCGCCGGCGGCTTCGATGGACGCTTCACCGCCCACGTGCACCGAGCGGGAGAGCGGCTGGCTTCCCCGCACCGTGAGCGCGGCGCCGAACTGGTCGGCCCGATCCGCCGCCGAATTGGGCCGGAACTGTTGCTCCGAGTCGAAGAGATGCGGCAGGCTGAACGATGTCTCGACGAACGCCGCCTGCTGGCGCTCGGCGTAGAGGCGCCAGCTCCACCATCCGGTCTCGATACTCTGCCCGGTCAGCTCGATCCCCAGGGTGCGGAAGTAGTCTCCGTCGTCACGCTGCGCGATCACGCCCCACACACTGTTCACCACCCCGAACGGCTTGGTGTCGGGATTCATCGCGGCCAGCCGGCGGTAGCCGCCCAGCCGGAACCGATGGTGTTGCCCGCCCACCGAGACGCCCAGCTCCCCGTTGGGTACGCCGTCGGCGATCCCGATCCGGCCCAGCCCGTCCACGACCAGCCCACCGCGCTGGGCCGTGCCGGAAAGCCCGAGCGAGAGCCCCTCGACCCGGTTGTACCGGGCGTTTCGAAGCAGCGCGTTCAGCCGGTGGGGCAGCTCGATCCGGTCCTGGCGGGGAACCCCGGGCATCTGCCGAATGGCGTCGGCCATGCCGCGAAGCTCGGATTCGGTGATCAGATCGCCCATCTCGAGCACCGGGGGACCCAGCGTCTCACTCGAAATCAGCGCGAGGGTGTCCGTCGGGACGAACACGACGAGCGTGGAGTCCTGGGGCCGTCCCGCCCTCCAGCACTCCCGGACTTGGTCTCGGTTCTCGGCCTTGTCGAGGCAGTCGTTGCGAGCCCTGCGGCGGGTGGCGCGGCGGGTCCGGTCCGCCTCGGGGTCAGGAGGCATCGTGTCACGGGCCCGATCGCGTACGGTGCCGGCCGGCCGGTAGGTGCTGCCTTCCGCCGGGGGCGTGCCTCCCTCGACCTCGTAGTCGCTGTAGGTCCGCTCGAACTTGACCGGGACGCCGAGCCAGGAGCCCATGTTGCCGATGGCATCGAGGGCGGCGTAGCGAAGCATCCACCAGCGGTTCTCGTACAGGCCGTACTCCAGCGTGATGAACTTGATCTCCGCCGTGGCGTTGACCCAGGAGGGTACGTCATCCATGTCGTCCTTGTCGCCGTCGCGCCGGAGCTCATAGGGGCGCGCCGGGCGGAACACCGCCCGCACCAGCCCGTACGTGTCGGCGTCGAACCAGAGCGCGCCCGACATGAGTTTCCAGTCCGAGCGCCTGGGCGAGATCTTGAGCTGCAGCAGCCGGATTCGCTTGCCCGTCGCGAGCGTGATGACCGTGGTGTCTCCAATGGCATACCGATAGTCCAGCTCGCCGCCCTCCATCAGCGGATAGACGAACCCATCGTCGTCGTCGTCCCCGATCATGCCGAGGTAGTCCTCCGCGGGATTCACCACGAGCCAGCGGAACGCGCCGTCGAGGTTACGGGGGAGGTGATCCTTCCCGGTGGCGACCGGAACCGCCTGCCGGGCCCCGGTCACCGTGATGGTGCTGGGGCCGTCCCGCTTCCATGCGATGGTGGCCGACAGCTCCTGGCGGAACAGCATGCGATCGCGGGAGAGCGCCCGGATGCCGGCACCCACCCGCTGGGAGACCGTCGCGGTGTACGCCGTCACCAGCCGCTCGTTCCGCTCCCGGGCCCCACGGGTCCGGGCCACCAGGGCGGCGGTGGCGGAGTCGGCGTAACTGTCGGCGGGGATTCCGGCTTGCGAAGGGGCAGGGGACTGAACAATTGCCAGAGCAAGCAGGAAAGGTTGCATAGTGAGACAACCTACGGCGCCCACGGTGAGATGGTTTCGGGTTCAGCGCGGGGTCGGGATCACTCGCCAGATCGTGTTCCCGACGTCGTCGGCCACGAGGAGCGCCCCCGCACGATCGATGACGACTCCCACCGGACGGCCCCGGGCCTCTCCCTCCCCGGTCAGGAAGCCGGTCAGGACGTCCTCCACCGGCCCCATGGGGCGACCATTTGCAAAAGGCACAAAAATCACCTTGTAGCCGCTGCGCGGTTTCCGATTCCAGGAACCGTGCTGGCCGACGAACGCCCCGCCGGCATAGTGCGAGGGCAGGAGCGTGCCCTGGTAAAAGGTGAGCCCGAGCGATGCGGTGTGGGGCCCCAGGGCAAAGTCCGGCGTCAGCGCGGCCGACACCAGGTCGGGCCGCGCCGGTTTAACCCGCGCATCGACATGCTGGCCATAGTAGCTGTAGGGCCATCCGTAGAAGCCGCCGTCCCTGACCGACGTCATGTAGTCGGGCACCAGGTCGCTGCCGAGCTCGTCCCGCTCGTTCACCGCGGTCCAGAGCTGGCCGGTGGCCGGCTCCCACGCCATGCCGTTGGGGTTGCGCAGGCCGGAGGCGAAGAGCCGGGAGCTGCCCGTGGCGGGATCGATCTCGAGAATCCCGGCCCGATTGGTCTCATGCTCCATGCCGCGCTCGGCAACATTACTGTTCGAGCCGACGGTCACATAGAGGCGCAAGCCGTCCTTGCTCGCGATGAGATTCTTGGTCCAGTGGTGGTTGATCGGACCCGCCGGCAGATCGGCCACCTTCACCCCGGCCGCGGTGATCCGGGTTGCCCCGTCGCGATAGGGATACCTCATCACGGCATCCGTGTTTGCCACGTAGAGATCGGCGCCCACCAGCGCCATGCCGAACGGAGAGTTCAATCCCGACAGAAACGCGATCTTCGTCTCGGCAATCCCATCCCCATCGGCGTCGCGCAGAAGGGTGATGCGGTTGGCACTGGGTACGCCGGCCCCCGCCCTTCGCATGATCCGCTTCATGAACCAGCCACGAATGCCGGTCGCATCCTCCGGGCGGGGCGGCGCATTGGTCTCGGCCACCAGCACATCCCCGTTGGGCAGCACATGGAGCCAGCGAGGATGGTCCAGGCCGGTCGCGTAGGCGCGCACCGCCAGGCCCGCGGCGGCCTCCGGCGTCTTCCCGGCGGGCCAGCCGATGGCCTCGGCAATATGAACCACGGGAATCAGCGTGCGGTTCGGCGGCGGAAGCGCGGGACTGGGTCCGATCCCGGCGTCCACCGACAACCGCGCCCCGCCGCCGCAGCCCACCAGCGTCAGCAGCGCTGCGGCCAGGCGAAACCGTGGGGGCATGCGGCTATTCCTCATACTCGCCCGACCCCTGGACCCAGATGAACGACTGGATATCGATCAAGTCGCACGGATTGAGGTCGCGGACATCGAGCAACATCGCCGCAGCAAAGCGATGGAGGCTCCGGTAGGTCTGCGAATTGGGGCGCGAGTGATAGCAGAAGTCGAACCCGTACTCGTGGACGGCAACACGGGTGACGACCGGCTTCAGAATGATGTGGTGATCCGGCCGGGCGATGAATCCGAACACCGTGGCGATAGGCCAGGTTGGGAAGGCCCCCGGTTTCCATGGCAGAGATTCCAGGACCTCGGTCCACCGCTGAAAGGAGTCGGCGTCGGGTGATCCCTGGACCAACCTGCAGAGTCCGATGGCAAAGGCCCGCGCCCCCTCCGGCGGGCGGATTGCGTCTCTGAGGGCGGCGGTCTCGCGGGGGGAGAGCAGGCCGGAACGCACGGCGATTTGCACCGCGCACCCGGCAAGTTCTGGGTACCCCCCCTGACTGACGAGCCCGCGGCAGGTGGCGGAGTCGAGGAGATCCCACCACTGCTGGTGGGCCTTCCACTTCCGGCCCCGCTCCCGGTCCAGATAGGCTGGATCCTGGAAACCGTGAGGGAAAAACCGCTCGAACTTGCGTCGAAAACGCACGGCACCCGGGGAAGGGCGGCCAAACGCAACCGGCGCCCCGGCGTCCCGTGCCGGACTGAACCTCGTGGTGTTCGGTGTCACTGATCCAGCTCCGTTCAATTTCACGTCGACCAACGATCATTGAGAAGACGCGCGAGGCTGGAATTACAACACGAATCCCCCTATTGGCCCACCACTTCGAAGCTGCCTTCCGAGATGGTCTTGCCGTCGTGGACACAGCTTACCCGATAGGCCCCCGGCCGCCACTGGCCCGGGTCCTTCCAGCCCACGCCGGCGGCGAAGGTGGTGTTCTCATAGCTGGCGGGCACATTGAATGATTTCTGGAGAATGTAGAGGACCGAACCGTCAGGCTTGAGATAGGTGCACGAGATCGGGAAGTTCACCGTCTGGCCCGTCGCGGCATGGTTGGTCAGGATCTCGACGTTGATGTGGCGCGCGGTGCGGACATCGAAGCGCTCGGCAAAGATGCGCTGGTCCTCCGGCGGCATGGCTCCCGCCGCCGATTCGAAGAACTTCATCCCCACTACCCGGGCGCCCAGGGAAGCGATGTCCGGCGGCCCCTTGGCGCGCGATGCGTCGCCGGTGATCTCGAACCGGTCCCGCCCGATGAGCTTCCCGCCGTAGTTGCAGTCCGTGCGGTATTTCCCCGGCGGCCAGGTCCCCGGAACGTTGGAGCCCCAGCCGAGCACGTAGGTGCTGTTTTCCTGGTCGGATGGGAGCCGCAGGTTCTGGGTGGCGATCGAAAATACCCCGCCGCTCGGCTGGTAAATGGTGCAGGAGATCGGCAGGGGCACCGGCCGTGGGGGACGCGCATGTTCGAGGCTCAGCTCGATGTTGACGTACCGGGTGGCGACGGCCGGGAGCTTGGTGGCGTACGTGCGCTGTGAAGGGGCCGTCTGGCCACGCCCCCCCTCGAAGAACCGCATCCGACGCTCAGTGATGGGAAAGGACACATCCTTCCCCCCGGCGCCGGCCATGGGCACCTCGAACTGCACTCCGCTCACCGTGCGCCGATTGAGGGCCAGCCAGGCCACCAGCACGGGGGCGACCATCCCGCCCGCGATGATGATGCGCTTCTTGTGGCGGCCCCACAGCCGAGCCAGAAAGACGGTGAGCTTGGGAATCCGGATCGTGGTCTTGCTGTCCGACGTCGCCGAAGGTTTCGGCTCGCGCGTGAAGGGAACGAATGGCTCCGGAGGCCGGGGCTCGCCGGCCAGGATGGCTTTCACGTCGCCCACCAGGCGCCGGATGCCGGACTCGAGGTCCGGGGTCATCGCGTCGAGCCAGTGCCGGGTGCGCAGGTGGTATTCCATGGCCCCGTCGGGCGCCACCTTCTCGATCCGGAAGGGAATGACGATGAGCCCCTTCCGGATGGCCGCATCCACCTCGTTCAGCACGTCTTTCGAGCTGTTGGCGCTGGCCGAGAACACCACCACCGCAATCCGGCTCCCCGAGATCGCGTTCATGATGGCCTGGGCCCAGATGTCTCCGGGGTTGATGTCGCGCGCCGCAATCCAGCATCGGGCCCCGTTCGACTCCAGCGCGTTGACGATCGCGTTCGCCTCGTTCGCGTCGTCGGTCGAGTAGGAGATGAAGACGTCGTGCGCCATGGGGGCGGCTCATGTATGGGGAGGGACGATGCCGGCCATGGAGTATATCGCGCAGCACCCCTTCTTGCTGCAGGCTGCTGCAGCAGCGGATCCGTCGTGTTGCAAAGTACCAGACCATTCCCGCCGTGTTTTTCTCGAAACCCTGTGCTCGGTTCGTTCCATCCTCTGATTTCACGCGAGCTAGCGATTTCTCGAGGTAAGTGGCACCGCCGTTGCTTTGGAAGGGGGAACGGCGAGGCATCGGCGGCCTCAAGTGCATTTTCACGCGCGCAACGTCACTCCAGGAGGACAAACCGATGCTGAACCGGAAGGGCTTCACTCTGATCGAGCTGCTCATCGTGGTGGTGATCATCGGCATCCTCGCCGCGATCGCCCTCCCGAAGTTTGCGGCCACCAAGGACAAGGCCAAGCTGGCCTCGATCAAGAGCGACTTGCGCAACCTGATGACGGCTCAGGAAGCCTACTTTTCCGACAACGCGACCTACGGCTCGCTGGCCCAGCTGCAGACCGCCAGCAACTTCGGGTTGTCGGCCGGGAATACCGGCGCGGGGTCCGGCGTGGTGACCGGCTTCACCGCGACGGTGACCAATGCCTCGATCACCGGTGGCTTTACCCAGTGCACCGTGCAGGTCGGCGCGGGCGCCGCCTCCACGGCCGACGGAGTGATTCTCTGTTCGTAGCATGAAGGGTGGTGCTGGACTCCTGGCGGAGAAGGCGGGTCCCGACGTGGGGCCCGCCTTTCGCGTGGGGGGGGTAGATTCCCCGGCATGACCGATGTCCCAAGCGATCCCGCACTCCCGCAAGGAGCCCGCATGAGTCTGGTCGAGCGCGCCAAGGCAATTCTGCTTACGCCCAGGAAGGAATGGCCGGTCATCGAGGCGGAGTCGGCCACGCCGGCCTCCCTCTACACCGGCTATATCATGCTGCTCGCAGCCATCCCGGCCGTGGCGGGGTTCATCGGCATGTCGGTTTTCGGAATGCGGGTGCTGGGCTCGACCTTTCGGGTCCCCATCGGCACTGGGCTCACCGGTGCGGTGGTGCGCTACGTGGCGACGCTGGCGGGGGTGTATGTCCTGGCCCTGATCATTGATGCGCTGGCGCCGAGCTTTGGAGGCACCCGGAGTCAGATCCAGGCGCTCAAGCTCGCCGCCTATGCCAGCACGGCGTCCTGGCTCGCCGGCATCTTCCTGCTGATTCCAGGGCTCAGCCTGCTCGCGTTACTGGGGGGCCTGTATTCCCTCTACCTGCTTTTCCTCGGCGTTCCGGTCATGATGAAGTCGCCCCCGGACAAGTCCCTGGCGTACACGGTGGTGGCTATCCTCTGCGGAATCGTGGTGTCGTTCATTATCAGCGTCGTGACGGCGCGCGTAGGAGGCTACGGCTCCTGGTACTGACCGGCTAGGGGTCCCTGCGCCGGGTTTCCATCAAGACGGCCAGGCTCTGGCTGCCCAGGGTAAAGGCGGCGCGAAACGTTCCTTCCACCCCGACCTTGGCGCCGACCCGGGGGGCGCCGCCCCCCTGGGATACCACGGTAAGCGTCCCGGTCCCGTCGTCGATCTTGTAGGCGCCGTAGCCCAATACGCCCGCGGCCTCCTTCACTTCGCCCGCGATCCGAACGGTCTTCCCGTCGTAGCGAGACGGGTCGTCGAGGAGCTCCTTGATCGGCTTGGCTCCGGGGCAGCCGAGCAGCAGCAGCACGCCGGCGGTGACGAGATATTTCATGAATCACTCCTGCAGAATGGCGACGTGCCCCCGGATGGCCTCGCCGGGGTTTGCCGCAGTGTGGACGTCTATGGACCCATTGCCATTGCGGATTTTGCTGGCCAGGGACCCGAGGGTCTCTCCGCCGATCACCTCCTGCTCCTCGATGAAGCCCGAAAGGCCCCGGCCAGGACAACCGATCCCGCCAGGGCCCACGCCGCGCTACGGGTCACCGGCTCTTGGCCCGCTTCAACATTGCCCGGCCGGCCAGCACCGTCGCGGCGGCGGCACCGGTCAGCAACGCGGCCTTGCCGACGGTCTTGAGCGCCCGGGTCCGCTTCCGCTTGCGGGCTCCGTCACCCAGCTTGATCAGCGCAGCATCGCCCGCCTTGGCGAGCCGGGTCGCGACCTTCTTGCCGGCAGCTCCGGCCAGGGCGGCCGCCACTTTGGCGCCGGCCTGTGCCTTGGCCTTGGTCCCCTTGATGTTCATAGTGAATCCCCTTGAGTGGTTCCTGGAATGCGGTACCTGTGCGCGGGGTTCGCGCGCTCACAAATGGGAGGACGCTTGACCCCGCCAGGAGTCCCACACCGGGACCGCCCTAAGCCCTGCCGACCTACATCCTGAACACGTAGCTCACCTTCCCAAAAAACCCGTCGCTCCTGCGCCGGAGCTCACTCATGGGCAGCAGTGGCTGCTCTTCCATGGTCGAGCCGTACCCCAGGTACAGCAGCGTGCCCGGCACCGGGCGGTAGCTGAAGAGCCAGTCGGCCCGCAGCTCATTGGCGGCGCTCTCCCCCACCGCGCTGACACTGCCTACGAACCGGCGGCCTTCCCGGTCCACCAGCGCGGCGCGCGAGCGGGCGGCATACTGTCCCACGAACCGGAGAAACAGTGCGCGGCTGACCTGGTACTCCACCTTGAGCCGGGGAATCGTCTCCGAGGAGAACCTCGTGCCGTCCCGCCGCCGGTCGACGGTGAGCCGGCTGAACTGCAGCGTGGCCCGCAGCGCGGTGGTCGGCCGGACGTCCACCGACGCATCCAGCCGGAGGCTTCTGCCCGGGGCCGCCTCCCGAAAGATCGGCGTTGTGCCCGCCGCCACGCTGGCCGTGGCGGTGAAGTGCCGATAGGTGGGTGTGGTCACCCGCACCATGCCGCTCACCTGGTTGCGTTCCGGTTCCGGCACGCTGAAGGGGACGCTGCCGCCGGTGGTCTGCACTTCGAGCCCGGCATAGAACGCCGGATCGTAGGAAAAAAAGCTCCGGCTGAAGTTGCCGCTGAGCTGCCATCCGCCTCGCAGTGTCGCGCTGGGAGAGAGCGACTCGCTGCCCTCGATCGCCCCGGCGCCGAGGTCGGAATAGTTCCACAGGCGGGTGAGGCCGATGAAGGCGCCGTAGGTCTGTACCAGCGCGCCCTGCCGGCCGTAGAAGCTGAGCCGGTTGAACACATTCGCGCTCGCGATGCCGGTCCGGTTGACGAAACCGGTGGCCGCCTTGAACCCGGGGGCGACCGCCTGAAACGTGTAGTGAAATCCCCAGCCGCGCCCGGTACGGTCCCAGGTGGCCTGGAGCAGTGGTCCCCGCCTGCCGGCGCCGACGCTGTCGGTCCAGGACTGCGCCGCCTGCAGCTCGACGTAGTAGAGTTTCGAGTGATAAATCCGGAGATCGGCGCCGGCCAGCCGCGAATGATCGGGGCCGTCCTCGCGGTCGGTGAGCACCGCGCCCAGCGTGGAGCTGCCCCCCAGGTCGCTCCGGGCGCGCAGAATGCCGAACACCGGGGTGTTCCGTCCCGGCCAGGAGTAGAGACTGTCGTCGGCCACCACCATGGTCGCCAGGTTGGTGCGTCCCAGCTTGCCCGTCAGCTTGAGGCCGGCCCGTGGCGCTACGATGCTCCGGGTATAGATGAGCTGGTTCGGGGTGTCGAACAGCTCCAGGCCGTCCAGGAAGAAGGGCCGCTTCTCCGGGTAGAAGAGCGCGAAGCGCTCGTTCAGCACCACTTGGCCGATGTCCGCCTCGACCTGGGAAAAATCGGGATTCCAGGTGCCGTTCATGGTGAGGTTCTGGCGGATGCCCCAGCGGACATCGGCGCCCAGCTCACCCTCGCTCGAGTAGTCCCACCCCGTGGGCACCCCCGCGCTGCCGTTGAGCCGGCCCGTGGCCGTCGGGGTAAACTCGAGCACCAGCCCGCGCTTCAGGCCGTGCAACCCCTCGAGCGTGCCCGACTGGCTCAGGAAGCTCGCGTTGGCCCGCACCGCGGGGGTCCAGGAGTCCTGGAAGCCGCTGTGCTGGACTTGGCGCAGCACGTTGATGCCCCAGGTCTGCTCCGGCTTGTCCTGGTAGGGCAGGCTCTTGAACGGGATCCGGACTTCCACCTCGTACCCCCCGGGCACCAGCCGCCCGCGCGATTCGAAGACATAGTCGGGATTCAGATCGACGTTCCCCGCCAGCGGGTTGATGTTCGAGGTCCCGCCGCCGGTGGCGGACCGGCCACCCGCGCCCCCGCCGAACTGGTCGCTGCGGGTGCCGTCTTCCTGGACGCCGAGCGGGTTGACCCCAAAGAGGAACGCGAGGCGGTGATCGTTGTAGGTGTCGAGCAGGATCCTGATGTTGTCTTCGCTGGTGATATTGTCCCGGTTGGCCCGGGTGGCGCGCACCACGTCGCCATGGACTTCCCGGGCGCGGATGCCGACGTAGATCGCGTCGGGCGCGTACCAGACCAGCACCTCGGTCGGTTCCTCGGCGGGACGGCCATCCACCGGCTGGAACTGGGAAAAATCGGTGAGCCGGGCCGCGCGGGCCCAGACCGCCTCGTCCAGCGTGCCGTCGATGATGACGGTCGCCTCGACGC
>JANNGX010000189.1:0-10798 GCA_031404115.1 Gemmatimonadales bacterium
CCACGCTCCGGAACCGGTCCCGGTCATAGTGGAACCAGTAGGAGAGCAGCACGCCGAACATCAGCGAGTCGATCCGCAGATGGGTCGGGAAGATGTGGGTGAAATGGTCGTAGGGGTGCCCTACCGCATTCCAGATTCGAAGCCCCAGCAGCCCCGCCATGAGCGCGGCGCAGACAACGGGCAGGGTGGCAAACGGATCGTTCCGGGTGCGAAAGCGCCGGAGCAGGACGAGCGGGAGCAGCGGCAGCAGAATGTAAAAGTGCTCTTCCACCGCGAGCGACCAGGCGTGATTCCAGACGCCGTGGACGTAGTTCTGCACGAAGAATAGTTCGGAGAGGACCTGGGACACCTCGACATGGCGGCCCCATGCGAATCGGAGCGCCAGCGTTGACACGAGGAACACATAGAACGCCGGATAGATCTTGAGTCCGCGGCGCACGAAAAAACGGCCGAGCGAGATTGTGCCATGCTGCTGGTGTTCGCGGAAGAGGAGGCCCGATACCAGAAAGCCGCTCAACACGAAGAAGAGATCGGACACCGATCCATCCACCGCGTTGCCAGAGGTCGGCCAAGACCCGCGTGGGCGAGTCGGGGTTCAGCGAGTAGGGTATCCGGAGATGCCGGCCGATGACCAGCAGCACCGCGAGCGCCCGCAAGGCATCGAGCACCACCAGACGCGATGAGTCGGGGGTGGCGGGGACGGCCTTGGCGGTTGGGGGGTGGGTGGGCATTGCCCTTGGGGAGGGGCAAACGCCGTGCCCGCCTCAACCTGCGGGTGTTTCCAATCCGGTAAGGTGTGCCTGGCCGCGCATCCCGTTGTGCTCCGGGAACCCGAACGCCTGCTGAAGCGTCCGGATCCGCCGCGTCAGGGCCTTTTCGTAGGCCTTGCCGGGGTGCTGGTTTCCCGCGTAGCACCGTTCGTAGCGCGCCACCAGGTCGGGGAACTCCCGACGGAGAACAGGAAGGAAGCCGTTGCGCGCTGCGGGCCCGAGGCGGAGCGCCCCCCCGGACACCCAACACGCACCGGCCTCCCTTGCCGCCTCCATCAACGCTGCCAGGCCCGCCCAGCTATCGGTGATGCCGGGCAGGATGGGCGCGATCAGAACCCCCGCCTCGATGCCCGACTGCCGCAGCCGGGCGAGCGCCCGCAGCCGGGCGTGCGGCGCCGGCGACCGGACCTCGAGCCGACGAAGCAGCGCCGCGTCTGTGGAGGCGATCGAGATGTTCACCGAGAGATCATGCCGATTCGACAAGGCCTTGAGCAGGTCCACGTCTCGGACGATGAGGGGAGACTTGGTGATGATGCCGAGGTGAAGGCCCTTGTGCAGCAGCAGAGCCTCGAGCAACCGCCTGGTAAGCCGGAAGGCTTTTTCCGCGGGCTGGTAGGGATCGGTGGCGGTGCCAATGACCAGTGCGGTACTCCCGAGCTGTACCGGTACCAGCGTGCGGAGCAAGACCTCGGGTGCGGCGTGCTTGACCAGGATCTGCGTTTCGAACGACTCGTGCGGGGAGTCCGAGCCCCGGCTCATCCCGGCGCGATCCATGGTCCATTGGTGGGTGCGACGGGCATAGCAGTACGAACAGCCGAATTCACACCCGACGTACGGATTGATGGACCAGAACGGCATGTGGGTGGTACTGGGCGGATTGAGCACCCGGCGCACCGGGAGCTCCAGGAATCGAGCGCCCCGTGCCGTGTGGTCCAGCACCGGGAGCCCGGCGGGCTTCGGATCCGGGAGCAGCGGCAGCTGCCGGCTCGCTACCCGCATTTTCCCCACCCACACTGGACACAGCTGAGGCAGCCGGAGGCGCGGGCAACCGGGCCGGCGCACTCCGGACAGACCCGGATGGTGCCATGGGTCAGCGGATTCTTGGCGTGATCGAGACGATCGGGGAGGATTGCAGGAGGCATAGGGGCAGTACCTGTTTCGGTATTTATTTGGTATAATACCGAATTAAAACCGAAATATCAAGCCTCCGGTCTGGTCGCTGCCACCCGCGACCCATTGTAAAGATAGAGAATCAGGAAGAGCACGCTGAAACTGCTCACCGCCAGCCGGACCGGTACGGGGAAGGTGCCCGCCGACACGAATCCTTCGATGATTCCTGCCACCAGGAGCATGACGATCACCGCACCGATCAGTCGCATGGCCTGTCGCCCCGCGAGCACGATGGCATCGCGGCGGGGGAGATCTCCGGGGACAATGAGCGCCCGACCCAGCATGAAGCCCGCCGCACCTGACACCCAGATCGCAAAGAGCTCGAGCACCCCGTGCCCGATGACAAAGGCCCAGAGGTAGCCGAGCAACCCGACATTGGCGAAGTGCCCGGAGGTGGCGCCGATCGAGAGCCCGTTGAAGGCGAGCAGCAGCAGTGATCCTACGCCGAAAACCAGCCCGCCCGCAAAGCAAGTAAAGGCAACGCGGAGATTGTTGGCGATGATCGACGACGCGATGAACGGCCGCGCGCCCGCCCCGGCTTCGACGTAGCCTTTGCCGCTGGCGGACCGGACCACCCCGGCCTCCGCTCGCTCGAGCATCACGTCCGGCAGCAACTCGGGTGCGAGCTCGGGCCGGTCCCGGAGCAGCGCATAACCGCCGGCGGCGGGAAGGATGAACGCCAGGAACGCGAGCAGGACGTAGCGACGGGACTCGACGATGGCCGCGGGGCACTCGCGCGCGACGAAGTGCCACATCCGCGCCCAGGTATGGCGCTCCTGGCGATAGAGCGCGCCGTGGCCTGCGGCCACCAGCCGCTCCAGCCGGGCCCGCACCGACGCGTCGGCACCGTACGTGCGCACCCGGGCCAGATCGGCGGCCACCTCGCGATAGCGGCGGGCAAAGTCAGGCAGCTCTTCGGCGGTCAGGGCATCGAGGCCTTCCCGGGACACCCGTTCCGCCATGCTCTGAAACTCGGCCCAGCGTGCGCTCTTCCGGGCCACCAGCCGTTCGACCACGCCTCCTCCGGCCCGGCGGCCGGGACCGGCGCCTCGCGCGCCGAACCGCCCGCGGCGCCGCGCCAGCTCGTCGGCGTGGAGCTGGTCGAGAAACCGGAGATCGCTGGCCGGGCGTTCGGGGTAGCGCTCGGCCAGCCGGGCCACCATCCCGCGCGCCAACCGTGCCCTGACCGCATCGGGCAGCGCCGGGGCGCGGCTCACGAATTCCCGGAGCAGCCGGAATTCCTCGTCGGAGAGCTCGGGCGTCCCGTGCGCCTCCTCCGGCTGGGACGGAGCGGCGGCCGTTGGCGCGCGGACCTGGACCGGCTGGTCGCGCACCACCACGGTGCCGGCCACCATGTCGCCCAGCCGCTTGGCGCGGGGATGAATCGCGATGAGGAAGATGCCCAGCATCCCGAAGAGATCGAGCGGGAGGAGGAGGTTGCGTGCCGCCGCATCGGAGAAGGTCACGGCGTGGCCGGTGTCGCGGATGACCCGGATCCCCATCGACCGCTTCCCGGGAGTCTGGCCGTGGCGCAGTCCCTCGAAGCAAGTGAAGTATCCCCAGACCACGGCGTAGAGCACGAGGAGCAGGACGGCGGCGAGCCACGTCGATCCGCCCCGTTTCCAGAGGCCCAGCGCCAGTGTGGCGGCGAGGGCGAGGAGGGCAATGATGATCCAGTCGGCCGCAGCGGCCAGGGTACGGCTCCCCACGCCCGCGATCTCGTAGTCGAGGACCACGTGCTCGGGGGTCTCGACCTCGAGATGCTGCCGATAATCCACTGGCGGTCGTTCTGGCATTTGCCGCCCGAAGCGGGGGGATGGCGGAACGGGGCTGGCGCGGTAATCATAGGTGCGCCCCCGCCCAACTCCCAAGGTCCCTCCCACGGAGACCCCCATGTCCGCACCGGTCCTCCGTCCGCTGTCGCTCGGCGAGGTGCTCGATGTGTCGTTCGGACTGTACCGCTCCAGGTTTGCGTCGCTGCTCGTGGTCTCGGTGGCGTGTCAGCTGGCGCCCTCGCTTCTCCGGGTGTACTTCGGGAGCGCCCCCATGTTTCAGAACGTCCCGTTGCTCCTGGCCTACTACGCGCTCGCGATCGTGCTCTCGGCTGTCGGCGTCGCCGCATCCACCTTCATCGTCTCTGACGCGTATCTGGGGCGGCAGACCTCGGCCTCGGCGGCGCTGGGACGGGCCATGTCGATGATCGGCCGGATCATCGTGGTCTCGATGCTCACCTCCCTGCTGATCGGCCTGGGATTCGTCCTGCTGATCGTGCCGGGCGTCATCCTCCTCTCGGGCCTCATCCTGAGCACCGTGGTGACGGTGCTCGAGACTCCCGAGAATTCGACGGCAGCAATGGGCCGTTCCTGGGAGCTGACCAAGGGATTCCGGAGCAAGGTGCTGCTCACCATGTTCTGCGTGGGCCTCATGATCATGGTGCCCACGATCACCGTCAGCGCGATCTGGGGTGTCATGGGCGCGTCGGCGGGCGGCGTCAGCCTGGTGGGGATGGAGGTGGTGACCTCGCTGCTCTCGATCCTGATCTATCCGTTCTTCTACGTCGTGCTGACGGTCCTCTACTACGATCTCAGGGTGCGCAAGGAGGGCTTCGATCTGGAGCTGCTCGCGTCCCAGCTGGCGACAGGGTGACGATCGCGGCAGGACAGACGGCCGGGCCAACGACCGATTCGCTCCGGGCGGTGCTGGACACCGTCTTCGCGGGCAGGGACTACCGTTGGCAGGAACGGCCCGATCCGGTGTCGGCCTTCGCCCGCTGGATGGACGCGCTGCAGCGGTGGCTGGACCAGCTGCGCGAGACGTATCCGCTGGCGTTCCGGTGGTTCCTGATCGGGCTCCTGGTGATGGTGCTTGCCATCTTCGCGCACGCCGCCTGGATCTTTCTCCGGACGGTGCGCTCGAATGCGCGGAGCGGCGAAGGGCTGCCGTTCGGGGCAAGCCCGCGTCGGGACGGGGGGTGGTACCGGAGGGAGGCCGACCGGCTGGCGGCGCAGGGCCGCTACGCCGAGGCTATCCAAGCCGATTTTCTCGCCCTGGTGCTGGCACTCGACGGACTGCGCCTGCTCAAGTTCCATCCCAGCAAGACGCCGGCGGAATACGGCCTGGAGGCGCGGCTCGGCGGGGAGGCGCGCGAGGAGTTCCGCGAGCTGGTCCGCGGGCTCTACGGCTATGCCTTCGCGCGACGGCCCTGCGGCCCCGTCGAATTCGATGCATGGCGCGCGCGCGCGGCACCGGAGCGATATGCGCCCGCGGGATGAGGCGCTGCTGGCCGTGCTCACCCTGGCGGTGCTGGGCATGACGGTCGGCCTACTGGGACGGGCACGGCGCCCGCCGGTGATTCGCGACGAGCGGCCGTCCACCTTCCTGGCGGGCCCCGGCGGGTCGCGCGCCCTGCTCGACGCCATGCAGCGCCTGGACATTTCGGTCCGCCGGTTCCGGCTCCGGCCCCGGGAGCTCGCCCGGATCGAGGAGACTCCCCGGCAGGCCCTTTTCCTGCTCGATCCCACCATCGGACTTTCCGGTCCCGAGGTCACCTCGCTGCTGGGCTTCGGCCGACGGGCCGACCTGGTGCTGGCCGGCGAGGAAGCTGAACCACTGATGAAGTGCTTCGGCTACAAGACCAAGCGCAGGTTTCCCGACTCGCTGCAGGTCGCCCGGCCCGGCACGGCGATTGGACCGCGGTCTCCGTGGGTGCACGTGGTGCTGCAACCGACCGGTCGGGCCGCGGTGGCGGATTCGAGCCGGGCGTTCGACGTGGCGATCGTCACCTGCTCCGTTCCCTCGCTGGCACGGGTCGACACGCTGCTGGCGTCCCCGGGCGGGCAGCTGGTCGCCTTGCGGCTGACGCGCGCGGACCTGGACCGGAGAGTCATCCTGGTGTCCGATGTCGAACTGTTCCGAAACCGGGCCCTTCGTTCCACCGATGCGGGGCCGTTCGTGCTCTCACTGGTCGCCGGGAATTACGATCGCGTGCTGTTCGAGGAGTACCACCACAAGTTCGGGGCGTCCGGGTCTCTGGCGGGCGCGGTGATCGTCTGGAGCAGGAACTCCCCCTGGGGATGGCTGGTCTGGCAGGCGGGGATCGTGGGGCTCGTGGCGCTTCTCTTTGGCGCGGTCCGCTTTGGGCAGGCCCGGCCCGCCATCCAGCGTTCCCGCCGCTCGCCGCTGGAGCACGTTCGCGCGCTGGCCACCGCACTGGCGGCAGCCCGCGGGCACGACGTGGCCATCGCCGCCATCGTGCGGGGGCTCCGTCGCCGGCTGCTGCCGCCGGCGCTCCGTACCCGGGGAGACTGGCGCCAATGGCTGGCCCATCTGGGCCGGTCCACCAGATCCGAGCGGGGGCGCGCGGCCCTCGCGACACTCGAAACGCTCACCAGGCCCGGGCAGCCGTCGATCGCCGTGCTCCGGGCCGCGAACGCCGTGGAGGATCTGTGGGAGGATCAGAGACACTGAGTCCGGACGAGGTCCGCGGTCACGCGGATTCCGCCAACCGGATACTCACCGAGCTGACGCGGGTGGTGCTGGGCCAGGGTGCCGTGCTCCGCGAGGCCCTGCTGGCACTGCTGGCGCGCGGTCACGTGCTGCTGGAAGGCCCGCCCGGCACCGCGAAGACGCTGCTGGTGCGGGCGCTCAATGAGGCGCTGGGCCTCCGCTTCCGGCGCATTCAGTTCACTCCCGATCTGATGCCATCCGATATCACCGGGGTGAGCATGCTGACCGGGCAGGGGAACTTTACCTTCCGCCCCGGGCCGCTCTTTGCCGATCTGGTGCTGGCCGACGAGATCAACCGCGCACCGGCCAAGACCCAGGCCGCGCTGCTCGAGGCGATGCAGGAGTGGAGCGTCACGGTGGACGGGGAGCGGCACGGCCTGAGCCCGAGCTTTACGGTGTTTGCGACCCAGAACCCCATCGAATTCGAGGGCACCTACCCGCTTCCCGAGGCGGAGCTCGACCGGTTCCTGCTCAAGAGCATCCTCAACTATCCCGATGCGGGCACGGAGGAGTTGCTGCTGCAGCGGGTGTTGGCGGGATTCGAGGCCGCCGAACCGGCCAGCTTCGGCATTACCCGGGTGGTGGACGAGGCCGGGCTGACGGGGCTCCGGAATGCGGTCAGACGGGTGCGGGTCGAGCCCAGCCTCACCGCCTACATCACCGCGATCGTCCGGGCCACCCGCGACGCGCCGGCGCTGACGCTGGGCGCGTCTCCTCGCGCCAGTGTGTCGCTGCTCAAGCTGGCGCAGGCGGCGGCGCTGGTGGACGGGCGGGAATATGTGGTGCCCGACGACGTGAAGGGACTGGCGCTGGCGGTGCTTCGCCATCGGGTGATGGTGGCGCCGGAACTCGAGCTGGAAGGGGTCACCGCGGACGTGGCGCTCCGCACCATCGTCGACCGGGTGGAAGCCCCGCGAGGATGATTCTTCCGTCGCGGCGCTGGTACCTGGTGGCGGTGGGGCTTTCAGTGCTGGCGCCCCTGTCGTTGCTGGTGCGCCCGGCCGGGATGGTGCTCTTCCTGTGCGACATCCTCTGGGTCGTCGCGTTTCTGGCTGACGCGTGGCGGATCGGCTCGGTGGACTTTGGGCGTTTCCCCGTCGAGCGTGAGGCGCCGCCGGCGTTTTCGGTCGGAAGGCCGCTCCCGGTCACCTATCGCTGGCGGAGTCCCGTGGGGCGCCGCCTCACCCTGCTGGTTCGGGAGGAGATCCCCCCCCTGCTCGAATCCTCGGTAGGCCGGGAGCGCCGGCTCGAGCTGCCGCCGTCCACGGGGCTGCGGGAGACGGTGCTCTATGCGCCGGTGCGCCGCGGCAAGGCCGCCGGGGGGTGGCTGCATCTCCGCGCGCTGGGCCCGTGGGGGCTGGCGTGGCGCCAGGGGAAGCGGGATCTGCCCTGGGCCGTCGTGGTGTACCCGAGCCTGCTGTCCGCCGCGCTACGCGCGCTGCCCGCCCAGGCCCAGCGCCGGCGCGAGGCGGGATTTCGAAACATCCGCCGCATCGGGGAAGGCCGGGTCTTCGAGAGTCTCAAGGAATGGGTTCCCGGCGAAGAGCCGCGCACTATCGATTGGAAGGCCACGGCCCGGCGCGGCAAGCCGATGGCGCGGCAGTACGAGGACGAGCGGCGGCAGCACGTGATGATCGTACTCGACGCGGGACGGCTGCTCACCGCGGAAAGCGACGGGAGGGCCCGGCTCGAGTCGGCCATCGACGCCGTGCTGCACCTGGCGCACAGCGCGGTGGGCCACGACGACAACGTCGGGCTGCTGATTTTTGCCGACGAGGTGCTGCACTACGCGCCGCCGGTGCGGGGGCGGCGCGCACTCCGCTCGGTGCTGGACGCGCTGGCGCGTGTGGAAGGACGGCTGGTGGAATCGAACTACCCGGCTGCCTTCGCCTATCTCGCGGCGCGCAACCGGAAGCGAGCGCTGACCGTGCTGTTTACCGATGTGATCGACCGGACCGCGAGTGATGCGGTGCTGTCGCAGGTAGGCTCGCTCCGGCCTCGGCACCTGCCGCTCGCGGTGACGTTGCGCGATCCCGCGCTGGAACGCCTGGGTCACGCCCGGCCTGAGGATGTGGATGGGGCCTATCAGCGCGCTGCCGCGGAGGAGCTGCTCCAGGCCCGGGAAGCGGCGCTGGCCGAGCTGCGCAGCCGCGGCGTGCTGGTGGTGGATGTACTTCCCGACGGGGCGGCGCGCGCGGTGGTACAGCAGTACGAGCGGCTCAAGCGCCGGGCGCTGATTTAGCCTAGTCCCGGCCTACGCCCAGGGCATCAGCCACCCGGTTGATGTAGTTGAACCAGGACGCGATCAGCGTGATCTGCAGTATTCCCGTGTCGTCAAATCCCACCGCCCGCAGTCGCTCGTGGTCCGCTGGAGAGATCCGGGTGGCGTCCTTCGTCAACTGGACGACGTAGTCGAGCATGACCCGGTCCGGTTCGCTGATCGGAGCGGACCGGTAGTCGTCGCGCAGCGCCCCGACGAGGGCCTCATCCAGGGTGACTCGACGCAGAAACTCTGCGTGCGAATCAATTCAATATCGGCACCGGTTGGTGACGGATACCATCGTGGTGATCATCTCGTGTTGCGATCGGGTCAGCGGAAGCGCGGGCGACATCAGCTCGCCGAATGTCGAGAAGGCGTGGTAGAGCGCTCCGGGGATCAGGCTGTGCGAGGCGACGATGTCGGAGGTGCCGTCTCCAGTGGGGTGAACCGGCTGGGCATACTCGGCGGGATAGAGGGCCCGCTGGGCCTCGATGGCGCGGCGGAGTGCCGCGCTCGCCTGGTCCAGAGGGATGGTTCGGATCCAGGTCATGATCGGCTCCTCTTGGGGTGGGCCGCGCCGGCAGGAAGAGTAATGCCGTCACCGCGGCAGGGTGGCGAGGAACACTTCCTGGCGGACGTTCCCGGCAGCCGGCTGGTATTCCATGGTAGCTACAAAAGTCAGCGCCAGACGCCCGGCGTCCTCGAAGAGTCGGGCTCCAGACAATCCTGCGAGATCGGGACCCCAGGAGGAAAACTCGGTGGTGCGAAGCGCCGCGCGGAGACTCATGCGTGGACCGATACGGAGCCAGCGTGTCAGCCGCGCGACGGTCACGTCGGTGGTGGTGTTGTCCACCCAGGACAGGTACGGTACGCCGGCCAGCACCAGCAGCGAGGGACGCGCGAGGCCCCCGGTGGATTTGGCGACGGTCCGGGTAGAGCGGAGCCGCCACCTGCCGTCGAACACCGCGAGCTTGAGGGCATAGGGGCCGTCGCCCACCTGGCTCAAGTAGGCGAGGAGATAGCGCACGCCGCTCGGAGAATTCCAGCGGGCCAGCGCGGGTGACATCTCCCGGCCGCGCTCCAGGCCGGTGGTGAGCTTTCGGAATCGGAAGGGTGCCGAGCCGTGCACCTCGGCCGCCACGATGTCCTTGTCGTCGTAGGCGCGGGCGAAGGGACGCTCTTCGTGGAAGGCCCCGGTAGACCAGGCCAGGACGGCTCGCCGTCTGTCCGTCAAGACCAGTGAGGGCGATGCGTCGTTCCAGGGAAACGCCGAGCCGGCCGGGTCGTTGGTGATGCGGATGGTGTCGATCGGCGCGCCGAAGTTGCCGCGGTAGCGCAAGACCACCACGTCACGATCGCCGGTGCGGCGGGACCTGTCGGCCTGATAGCAGGCGAGCCAGGTCGTGTCACCGCGCGCGGCGACCGACGGGCCCCACTGATGGCCCCAGCCCCCGATCAGCACTCTCGCCGGCAAGACCGTTCGTCCGGACGTATCGGTTCCGCCGAGCATCAGCAGGTAGCGGTCGTCCCGTACTTCCTCCCACACGATGGACACGCCGGCGGGTGTGGCGAGTGCGGCCGGGTTGTCGCGGACTCCGGGCCCCGCCGCGATGCGTACCAGGCGCTCGATGGGCCCGGGGGATTCCGGAGCACCTTGCAGCGTCACGGCGACGAGGAATGCCAGCATGCCAGAAGGTAGCGAGGGATATAGCTTCCGACATGGCCGTAAATCCATCCTACCGCGCCTTTGTGCTCGACCAGCTGGGCCGGGTGGCGCCGGGCATCCAGGGCCGGGGAATGTTCGGCGGCGTGGGGATCTACGCCGGCGAGCTGTTCTTCGCGCTGATCGGCGACGATACGCTCTACCTCAAGGTCGATGACAGCAACCGGGGCGATTTTGTGGAGGCGGGAATGGGGGCCTTCCTGCCCTTCGGGGACGGCGGCGAGGTGATGCAGTACTACGAGCTGCCCGCCGACGTGCTGGAGGAGCCGGACCGGCTCAAGCCCTGGGTCGAGAAGGCGATCGAGGTGGCGAAGCGAGCCCGCCGTGCGAAGGGCGCGAAGAAGCCGCCCAGCAGGAAGAAGCGGCACT
>JANNGX010000190.1:0-2442 GCA_031404115.1 Gemmatimonadales bacterium
GGGGACGCGGCGGCCGGGGTGGTCAGGGCGGCGGCGGACGGGGCGGCCAGGGCGGCGGCCGCGGCGGTCAGGGTGGCCCGCGGCGCGACCGGGGCCGCGACGAGGCGCAGTCGGAGTTCGTCGAGAAGGTCGTCGACATCAACCGCGTGGCCAAGGTGGTGAAGGGCGGACGCCGGTTCTCGTTCAACGCCCTGGTGGCGGTGGGCGACGGCAAGGGTCGCGTCGGCCTGGCGACCGGCAAGGCGAATGAAGTCTCGGAAGCGGTCCGCAAAGCGGTCGAGGCCGCCAAGCGGAGCATGGTGGAGATTCCGCGCACCGGATCCACCATTCCGCACGAGATTCTCGGGCGGCACGGCGCCGGCTCGGTGCTGCTCAAGCCTGCCGCGACGGGTACCGGCGTCATCGCCGGCGGTCCGGTCCGTGCCGTGCTCGAGTGCTGTGGCATCACCGACATCCTCACCAAGAGTCTCGGCTCGAACAACCCGCACAACATGGTGCGGGCCACGATGGATGGGCTCACGTCACTGGTCTCGGTGCGCCAGGTGGCCCGGGACCGTCAGATCGACGTCGATATGATTCCCTACCGCGCCCGGCAGGAGGTCTAGCATGGGCAGGAATCCGGTTGTCGGGCGACAGGGTCCGGCGTTTCACGCGGCCGTCGTCCCCGCCGAATCGAAGGCCAAGCGGATCAAGGTCAAGCAGATTCGCTCCGGCATCGGCCACGCGGACACAATGCGGCGGACCCTGCGCGCGCTGGGCTTGCAGCACCACCAGATGACAGTGGAGCTGCCCAACAACGCCTCGGTGCGGGGAATGCTGACGAAGGTGCGGCACCTCGTTGAGGTGACGCCGGCGAAGTAACCGGTTACCGGTGACCGGTCTCCGGTCACTGGTCACCCGAAAAGGACAGGACGCATGGCTGACAAGATCACGCTCTCGAACCTCAAGCCCGCCAAGGGCTCGCACCGCAACCGGAAGCGCATCGGCCGCGGGCCTGGATCGGGGCACGGCAAGACGTCGACCAAGGGCAACAAGGGCCACAAGGCCCGGACCGGCGGATCGACCAATCCCGGCTTCGAAGGCGGCCAGATGCCGATGTACCGGCGTCTGCCGAAACGCGGGTTTACCAACCCCTTCAAGAAGACCTCCCAGACGGTGAATCTCCGGGACCTCGCCAAGCTGGGGGTCACCGAGCTCAACCCCGAGACGCTGCACGCCGCCGGCCTGATCACCAAGCTCAACCAGCCGGTCAAGCTCCTCGCCACCGGCGAGGCCGACCGGGCCTACTCGGTCCGCGGGGTCTCCATCTCGGCCTCCGCCCGGACCAAGATCGAAGCGGCGGGCGGGAAGGTCGAGGCGTAAGGTGACCGCCGCCGCCCCCCGGGCCCCCAACCTCGGTATCGACCCGGAGCTCAAGCGAAAGCTCCTCTTCACGCTGCTCGCCGTGCTCATCTACCGGGTAGGCGCCCACATCGCGGCCCCGGGCGTCAACGTCGACGCCCTGGTCGCTTTCATCGCCAACTCCGGGGCGCAGGGCTTCTTCCAGTTGTACGACACCCTGGGCGGCGGGCTCAACCGGGCCACGATCTTTGCTCTCGGCATCATGCCGTACATCTCGGCGTCAATCATCTTCCAGCTGGCCGGCGGGATCGTGGCGACGGTCGGCAAGATGCAGAAGGACGAGGAAGGCCGGAAAAAACTCACCCAGTGGACCCGGTACCTGACGATTTTCATCGCCTTGTCCCAGGCCTATACCTTCACGCTGTTTACCGAGTCGATTCCCGGGGCCATGATCGATCCCGGCTTCGCCTCGCGGCTGACCATGGTGTTCACGCTCACCGCCGGCGCTGTGTTCGTGATGTGGCTGGGCGAGCAGATTACCGAGCGGGGTATCGGCAACGGCATGAGCATGCTCATTGCCGTCTCGATCATGGAGCGGCTCTGGCCCTCGGCCATCCAGATGATCCGCTCGGTGAAGGATCGGGTCATCAGCCCCGGTGGCGCCATCCTGCTGGTGGTCCTGGCGGTCGGGGCAATCGCCGCGGTGGTGGCCATGACCATTGCCGCGCGGCGCATCCCGATTCAAATACCCCGGAAGGTCATGGGGCGTGGGCGGATCCGGGAAGGCCAGAAGACCTTCATCCAGCGACCAGCGGCGAGCCGAGGGCGCGCTGGCGGATGAAGCCGATGATGGTGGCGGCGATGTCCTGGTTCTTCCAGTCGCGGTAGGCGGTGCGGAGCTTGGCCTCGGAGTAGCCGGCGGCGTCGAGCTTGAGCTTCAGCTCGCGGAGCTGGGCGCGGGTCAGGTCGCGCGGGCGGGTGCAGACCACGGCCAGGGCCTGCAGCTGGTTGCGCTGCTGGGTGACGAAGGCCTCGAAGGCCTGGAGGTAGTCCTCGGGCCGGGTCTTGCCCTCGCCGTAACCGTGCTCGACCGCAATGACC
>JANNGX010000191.1:0-31401 GCA_031404115.1 Gemmatimonadales bacterium
GCCTCGGCGGTCGCCAGGGCGGTCTGGGCGATCACCAGCTGGAGCTGTGCGTTGCCCAGCGTCACGAGGGAGCGGAGCGAATCGGGACGGATCCCCCTGCCCGCTTGCAGCTTGGCCACCGCGACCTTGAGTTGCTCTTCGGCCCGGAGAACGCTCGCCCCGCGCACCAGCATGAGCTGCTCGGCCGCCAGCACATCGTAAAAGGTGTTGGTTGTGATCAACTGTTGCTGGAACTGGGCGTTCTGAAAGCTTGCTTCGGCTGCATCGCGATTGGCGACGGCAGCCTTCTTCTCGCCGGTCCGCCGAAAACCCGCGAAAAGGTCCACGCTGGAGCTCAACGTGGTCCCGAGGCTCCGCGTGGAGCTGGTGGTGAACTGGCCGGTGCCCGGGTCGATCTGCTGGCCCTCGGAAAAATTGTCTCCCCTCGATCCGCTCAAGGTGAGGTTGGGCAGGTATGCCCCGGCGGCGGAGCGCTGCCGGGCCTGGGCATTGCGGATCGTGCCCGCGGCGGAGATCACGCTGGGCTGCACCCGGTTGGCCCGGGCGATGGCCTCGGCCAGGGTGAGTTTGGGCCGCTGCGCGTCTGCCGATGCCGTCACCCCGAGCAGGGAGAGCCCCAGCAATACCGTGAATCTGCTACCGAGGGCCATTCCGGCTCCGTTCCCCCTCGGCCCGGCGGAGGCTGTCCTGTCGCTGAAGCATCGTGTACTTCGCCTGCTGCTCGGGGGTGAGGAGCGCGCTGATCGCGTTGCGAATTGCCTGCCGCTCCGATTGGAACTGCGGCCTGATGAGCTGCCAGAGCGAGTCCATGGCCGGCTGGTGCCGGTCGAGGACCGCCTGAACGCTGTCGCGCTGGGCCAGGGTCAGATCCAGGTCGGACTGCAGCCGTTGCACGAAGCTGGGGCGATCGCGGTCGCTGTGGCCTCGCGAGTGGCTCCTCCGGTCGGCCATGCTCGTGGCGGCGCCACCCACGAGGCCGCCCAGAACGAACGTGGCCACCAGCAGGAATGCTGCGCCGAGGCGGGAGCGGGTCATGGCCGTTCCCGGAGCGCGGCCATGATCTCGTCAACCGCCGGCGGCTGTGACGAGACCACGGCGTGCGCGGGCAGCGAGGCCATGGTGACGCCGGTGTCTGCCGGGGTGACCGAGCGCGTGAACCAGGTGCCGAGCCAGAGGAGAAACCCCGCGGCCACTGCCATCGCCATAGCGCGGGGTCGCGCCCACCCCGCCAGCACATCCCACTGGTCTCCCTGCTGGGCGGCAGCGGCGGCCATCCGGAGCCGGCGCAGAAACGCCTCCGGCTCGGGGCCGGTCAAAGCTTCGCGCAGCATCCGGCCCAGCTCGGGATCGGGCTCGTGATCGAATGGCGACAGTGTCATTTCATTCCTTCCGCTAGCGTTCCGAGCGACTTTCGCATGGCGCGGCGCGCGTGAAATACATAGGACCGAACCGTACCCTCCGGCACGTTGAGCGCGGCGGCAATATCCGCGTGGCCCCACCCCTCCGAATCGAACAACACCAGCGCGATTCGCTGGCGTTCGGGCAGCTCGGCCAGCCCCGCATCTATTTTTTCGCGGAGCAACGCGGCCTCGGCCATCCGATCCGGGCCGAGACGGCCAGACGCCAGGGTTTCGGCGATCGGCTCGGCCTGCCGCACCTTTCCCCTCCGGCGGGAATCGAGGGCCGCGTTGACCACGATGCGCATGAGCCAGGGCCGGAACGGACGGGCCGGATCGTACCGATCGAGGGCCCGCCACGCAGCCAGCATTCCTTCCTGGACCGCATCGTCCGCGTCATCGTCGTCCCGCAGGATTGCGCGGGCGGCCCGCCGGGCGGCCAAGCCGTGCCGGTCGATGAGCGTTCCGAATGCGTCAGGGTCACCGCCACTGGCCGCCCGTGCCAGCTCGGTGTCTTCCACGTCCGAGTTACGCAGCGGGGGCTCCAGGCGTTGAGGTCGTTGACCTGCCTAAAGATACGTCGCGTCCCGAAAGCCGACGGCTGGGCCAGAAACGAACGATTCGGGGGGATTGCCTACTCAGGTTTGACCCCGGCGCCCGAAGGTTTCGAGCCAGGCCGCGACCGCGAGCCACAGGCTCAAAAAGCCGAATATCGCGGCCATGGTGCGGGGCAAGAACAGGAAGAATATGCCGAGGACAGTGAGGGCGAGACTGTACTGAAGGAACACAGTGCGCCGGGCCGCCGACACGAGGGCCCAGAGCGCCACTGCGGCCCGGTTGCGGCGTTCTCTGAGCGAGGGTCGGTGACGGTGCCCTTCGGGGCCCGGCCCCAGCGGAAACGCCGCCAGCGCCCGGCGGCGACGGCTGGCGTCATCGCCCCGGTACTTCACCTCGACGCTCCGGTCCAGATCCCGCCGGTATTGGGCCTCCATGGCCTGGGCCAGAGGGACGTCGTCGGAGAGAACGTCCATTTCATAGTTGGCGAGCAGGCTCGAGAGATTGAGGTTGGTCGAGCCGATCCGGACCCAGCGCGCATCCACCACGATGGTCTTGGCGTGAAGCATGGGGCCCCGCCATTCGAAGATCCGCACCCCCGCCTCGAGCAGATCGCGATAGCCGATCCGGGTCAAACTCTGTACCCGCGGAAGATCGCTCTTACCCGGAACCAGCACCCGAACATCCACACCGCCGCGAGCGGCATCGATCATCGCCTGGTAGATCTGCCGCGGCGCCACCAGGTAAGCATCGGTGATCCAGACACGCTCCGCCGCGCCGGCCAGCAGCAGTTCGGTGGCGCGAGACGCGCGGGCTCCACCCGGCTCGCCGGCGACCACCCGAATTTGCGCGGTGCCCTGCGACGGCGGGTCCGCGGCGAACTCGGCTTCGTCGAGCGGCTCGCCGATGGCATCCCAGGGCGACGCGAACGCGCGGTCGAGGGCCGCCGCCGCGGGGCCGTCAATCGCGATCGCGGTGTCACGCCATGGCTGGCGCCCGGCTTTCGGATCTCCCGACCACTCGTTACCAATGCAATGTCCGCCGGTGATTGCGGTTTCGCCGTCTACTACCAGCAGCTTGCGGTGGTCTCGGGAGAGGTTGCCGCGGAGGTGAAGCGGCCGGGGTGGATTGAAGGAGCGTACACTGGCCCCCGCCTGCCGGAGATCCCGCCAGAGGGATCGCCGGGTGGTGACCGACCCCAGCCAGTCGGTGAGGATGCGCACCCGTACTCCGGCGCGGGCGCGCTCAGCCAGCGCCTCGGCGAAGCGCCGTCCGGTCTCGTCGGAGCGGAAGATGTAGCTGTCGAGGTGAATCCAGCGCGTGGCCTTCGCGATCCGCTCCAGCATCGCGGGATAGATGGCGGGCCCGTCGAGGAGCAGGGTGAGACGGTTTCCCGGGATCGGCCGGCTTCCCGCCGCGCGATCCATGGCGCGGTCGACAATTTCGAGCGGATTCTCGCGCCGCGGATCCGCCGGCGAAGTCACGCAGCCCCGAGACCGAGGGTGCGCTCCTCCGGTCGCAAGGCCGAGATCACGAAGGCGATGAGCTCCTCCAGCGGCACACCGAGCTCGGCGGCCCCGGTCTGAACGTCATCCCGGCTCACGCCTCGTGCGAAGGCCTTGTCCTTGAGCTTCTTCTTCACCGAGGATACCTCGAGATCGGCCAGGCTCCTGGACGGCCGCACCAGCGCGCACGCGACCAGGAATCCGGAGAGCTCGTCCACCGCAAAGAGCGCCCTGGCCATCGGGGTCGTGCGGGCCACGCCGGTGTACGCGGCATGCCCCAGAATAGCCTGCCGACCCTCCTCCGGCAGTCCGTGTTCCGCCAGGATGCGCACGCCCTCGGCGGGATGCTCCCGGTCGGGGGCATGATCGGGATTCGGAAACTGCTCGTAGTCGAAGTCGTGCAGCAGGCCCACCAGACCCCAGACGTCCGGATCGGCGCCGTATTTCGTCGCCATCGCGCGCATGGCGATCTCGACCGCATACATATGCTTCCGCAGACCGTCGGAGGCGGTGTACGAATGCATCAACTCGAGGGCCTGGTCCCGATTCATCATGACGTTCCGCCTAATGCTTCATCTGGCCCTCATCGGGCAGTTGCGACGCGGACAAGGGCACCCGGACAGGACTCCCGGCGCCGACCGTAATCTCGAAGGCGTAGGCGCCGGGGCGCGGCAAGGGTACGTCGAAGACCAGCACTGCGCCGGCCTCGATTTCGGTAACGCCGGGAGGCGGCTCGCCGAACTGCACCGTACCCTCACCGCCCATCAACTCGGCGCCCGTGTCATCCACGAAGCGGATTCGGATCGGATGGGTGCCCACCTCGATGCGCCGGCCGCGGACCCGCAGTACGAGGTGGGTTCGGGGATGCACCGCCGGGAAAACTGCCACCCAGACGTGCTGAAAAATGCCCAGCACAGACAGCTTCCCGTGCTGGTCGATCAGGGCATAGTCTGAGAGAACCGCAAAATCGACCTGCACGGTCAGACCACGCGAATCTTGAGGAGTACATCGTCCTTGCGGATGGCGTTCACCACCTCGAGCCCCTCGATGACCTGCCCGAATACGGTGTGCTTCTTGTCGAGGTGGGGCTGGGGCGAGTGACAGATGAAGAACTGGCTGCCCCCAGTGTCCTTGCCGGCGTGCGCCATGGAGAGCGTCCCGGCGACGTGCCGGTGGGTATTGAGATGGGTTTCGCACTTGATCTTGTACCCGGGCCCGCCGGTGCCCACACGGGGGTCGGAGGCGTTGCGGGAAAGCGGGTCGCCACCCTGCACCATGAAGTCCGGGATGACCCGATGAAACCGGGTTCCGTCATAGTACTCCGCGTTGGCCAACTTCTCGAAGTTAGCGATGGTGTTGGGAACCTCGGTATCGAAGAGTTCCGCGGTTATGGTGCCACGGCTGGTCTCGATGACGGCCTTTTTCATGGGATCCGGAATAGAGGGTTCGGGAATAGGCGAATGCGCGGCGTGAAGTCTAGCCTGCATGGGCCCCCGCGGGAACGCCACCGCTTCCCCGCGTTTGATGGCGGCCGGGGGAGGCGATACCTTCTGCACCATGAACGAGCTCGAACCCCTCCGTCAGGAAGCCATCCGGGTGCTCGCGGCGGCGGTCGCGAGTGACCAGCTGCCGCTCGAGCAGCTCGAAACCCGGCTGGCCCTGGTGCGGCAGGCGCCCAACCGCGCCACGCTGGATGCGATCGTCGCCGACGTGCTGCCCACCGGTGGATTCCTCACTCCTTCGCGCCTGCTGCCGGTGGTGGCCGACCACACTCGCGCCGGTCCGGTCGAGCCCGCGGAGGAGCTGCGCATCTCCACGGTCTTCGGCTCGACCAAGCGGGCCGGCTCGTGGACGGTGCCGCTCCGACTCCGGCTCAAGGTGGTCATGGGCGAGCTCATACTCGACATGCGGGATGCGGTGTTCGGATCCGACGTGCTGGACATCGAACTGAACGTAGTGCTGGGGAGTGTCGTCCTGATCGTGCCGGCCGGCGCCCAGGTCGAGAACGACTGTGAGGAGCGATTCAGTTCCTCGACTCACTCGATCCGCTCCACCCGGGGGGTAAGCCCGATCGGACTCCTCATCCGGCTCGGTGGCCAAGTCCGGTTCGGCAGTATTGAGATCAAGGAGAAGCGGCCTACCGCGGAAGAACCGGTGAAGAAGGGGCTGATGAAGCTCCTGGCGGGAGACGACTAGACCGCCCGGGCCGACGGACACAGTTTCCGCAGCGCGCAGATCTCGCAGCGCGGTTGCCGCGCAATGCAGACCCGCCGGCCGTGCCAGATCAACAGATGCGACACCAGGGTCCAGTCCTCCCGGGGAATCAGCGCCATCAGGTCCCGCTCGATCGTCTCCGCTGTTCTCTGACGCGACAGCCGCAGTCGGTCCGACAGGCGGGTGACGTGGGTGTCCACCGTCACCCCCTCATTGATCCCATACGCATTGCCCAGGATCACGTTGGCCGTCTTGCGGCCCACGCCCGGTAGCGCGCGGAGCTGTTCCATTTCGCGGGGGACCGCGCCTTCGTGGCTCGCAAGCAGCCCCCGGCCCATCCCCACCAAGCTCCTCGCCTTGTTCCGGAAGAACCCGGTGGAGCGGATCAGGTCCTCCACATCGGACTGTTCCGCGCCCGCGAGGGCTTCCGCGGTGGGGTACCTGACAAAGAACGCCGGCGTCACCAGGTTCACCCGCGCATCGGTGCATTGAGCCGAGAGAATCGTGGCCACCAGGAGTTGGTAGGGGTTCTGGTAGTCGAGCTCGCAGTGCGCGGCAGGGTATTCGCGCTTGAGAAGGGCCAGGAGCTTTAGGGCCCGGCGCCGGAGCATCTCGCGGGTTTCTCGGGGCCAGGCCTTCCGCCTGGCCACGGCCTGACGCGGCTTGCGCTTCACGTGCGGCGGGCCCGGGCAAAGGCCAGGAATTCGTCCGCCGATCTCGCGTTAAGCAAGTCGGCACGAGTGAGCCATCCCTTCCGGGCGATGCCCACACCGTAACGCACGTTGCCCAGGCCGGCCCGACTGTGGGCATCGGAGCCGATCGAGATCATCGCCCCCAGCTCCCGGGCCCGACGCACCAGCCTCCAGTCGAGATCGAGCCGGTGAGGATCGGCGTTGATCTCGATGGCGATGCCGTTAGCAGCCGCTTTCCGGAACACCTGTTCCATATCCATGGGATATGCGTCACGAGAAAGGAGCAGCCGGCCGGTAGGATGGCCCAGAATGGTGAGATAGGGGCTGTCCATGGCGCGGAGCACCCGCGAGGTCATTTCCGCTTCCACCATCGCAAAGCGGGAATGGATCGACCCGATCACGAAATCGAATCCCGCCAGGGTTGCCTCGTCATAGTCGAGCTGGCCGTCCGCAAGAATGTCGGATTCGATGCCCTTGAACACCCGGATGCCGATGCCCGAGGCATTGAGGGCGTCGATCTCGGCCCACTGGCGGTACAGGTCGTCGACCGAGAGTCCGCCGGCATATGCCGCGGCCTTGCTGTGGTCGGTAAGACCCACGTACGAGTATCCGGCCTCGCGGCACGCGGTGGCCAATTGCTCCACCGTCAGATTGCCGTCCGAGTATTCGGTGTGGCAGTGGAGCAGGCCGGCGAGGTCGGAATCCTCGAGCAACCGCGGCAGCGGACCGCTCCGGGACCGTTCAATCTCGTCACCGCCCTCCCGAAGCTCGGGCGGGATCTCGGCCAGGCCCAGCGCGCCATACAACGCCGCCTCGTGCGGCGTGGGGACGAATGCGCTGCCCTTCCAGAGCGCGGCCGCATTGAGCCCGAATCCGAGCGACGCGGCGTGGGCGGCGAGCCGCTCCAGATGCCCCTCGCTACCAGTGGCCTGCACCAGCACGGCGCCGACATTGATCGCCGGCGTCACCACGATTCGCGCCGTCATCCCTCCCGGAGTGCGCAGGGTCACCCGCCGCTCATCCTCGCCCGCGATCTCCTCCAGCCCGGGCACCTGTCCCAGCGCGCGGAACACCTCGTCCGCCGGAACCTCCGCCACCAGCACCATCACCAGGTCGCGCACGACTTCGGAGCGGCGGCGGACTTCGCCCGCCACGATCGCGCGGGACACGCCCGGCAGACGCTCCAGCGCGGCGTGGAGCAATCCGGCCTCCTCGGCGGCATGGTGCGAGAGCCGGAACACCTGTACCCGTCGCAGGAAAGCGATGCCCTTGAGCACCGTCGCGGCGGTCTTGGAGCCGAAGCCCGGGAGCGCGGCAAGGCGGCCATCACGGGCGGCGTCCTCGAGCTCGGCGAGCGTCTCGATCTCCAGCTGCTCGTGAATGGTGCGGATGCGCAAGACTCCGAGGCCCGAGATGCGCAGCATCTCGACCACGCCAGGAGGAATGTCCTCGCGCAGCTGTTCCAGCAACTCGCAGCGTCCCACCGTTACGAGCTCCTTCACGATCCCGAAGGTGGCGGGCCCTACGCCCTTGGTGGCCGCGAGCGATCCGTCAGCCAGCGCTTGCGCGGGATCGACCCCCAGGCCCCGCACCGCCTTGGCGGCGGTGCGGAAAGCGCGCACCCGGAACGGATTCTCACCCTTCAGCTCGAGGCAGGAGGCGATCTGTTCCAGAACGCCGGCGGCCGCGGTGCGGTCCACGCTCATGGTGAAAGCCTCCACGCGAGCTCCAGCAGCTCCTCCGCGCCGACGACCGAGGCCAGCCCGGCCCGCTCGGCGCCCGGCAGCGCCGCCGAGAAGAGCGCGGAGCCGTCGGGGCGCTCGAGATCGGCAGGCCGCGGCCCGGCGACCTCGACCGCGGTGAAACCGGCTCGCCCAGGATGCACCCCGAAGATCGCGAGCACGGAAAGGCCGTGGTCGGTTCGGAATGCGAACCAGCCGTCCAGCGGCTCGGCCGGTCCGGCCGCTACGGGAACCCCCCAGACCCGAAGCGGAGGAAGCTGGGTGTAGCGGGACGGAGCAGTGCCGGCCGTCGGTGCACCCGGCGGGCCACCCCGCAGCGCGAGCTCCAGCGCGGCCTCATCCACCAGCCAGGTTTGTTCCCCATCCGTCCAGTAGAGATACGCCTGGTGCAGGAAGGCGGCCATGGTGGCGATTCCCACTCCTAATCCTTCGTCTGGCTCGATCTCGCGCAGCAACTCGACCACCTCGCGGACCATCAGAAAGGCGTCTCGGTCCCGCGGGTCGCGCTCCGTCGCGGTGATCCCTCCACGCAACGCCGGGAACCGCTCCGGCGCCATGGCCCGCATGACCAGCGCAAACGGCGTTTCCCGTGCCGGGGCGTTCACGGCGCGCCGGGGAGGAAGGCGTCCAGCGCTCTGGTGAAGCTCGCGGGTGCCTCGACGTACGGCACGTGGCCGCACTCCGGAATTCGCTCCAGCGGCGCTCCCAGCAATTGGGCGAGGACCCCGGCCGTCTCGACGGGAATCGGGTCGTCCTCACCATGCAGAATGATCGCCGGCAACCCGAGCCCGCCCAGCCTGGGCCGCAGGTCGAAGTCGCCCAGGCTGTCCCAGACTTCCTCCTGGGTCCGTCCGGTGATGCGAAACGGGGTCAGTTCGGAGGCTTTGCGCCAGTCGTGGAAATAGCCCGCCACCGAGAGCTCGAACATGCGGCCCCGGTATTCCGCCGGATTCAGCTCGCGGAGGCCTCCGTCCTGGAGCCGGCGGCGAGCCGCCTGGATTTCGGGTACCCGATTGCGTTCGGCCAGACGACGCTCGAATTCGGCCCGAGCCTCCCGCCATACGGGCGCGGGAGACACCAGCCCCAGCCGCTCGACCCGGTCGGGATGCTCGAGTGCGTAGAGGAGGGCGAGGAGCCCGCCCCAGGAGTAGCCGGCGAGCGAGAGCCGCTCGATCCCCCAGACGATCCGCAGCGCCTCGAGATCCTCAACGTGCTCCCGCCAGCCCACCGGCACCTCGCGGGACACGGCGGAGCGTCCGCCGCCGCGCTGATCGTAGTAGATGAGCGTCCGTCCGGTAGCCAGGAGGTCGAAGCCGGGAAGGAGATAATCGTGGTGCGCGCCGGGTCCACCGTGCAGTACCACGGTCGGCGGTCCCGATCCGACCCGCCGCTCGAAGAGGGTGACGCCGCGAACCGCCCGCGCGTCGGTGGTCTCACTCATGGGCCGCCGCCCGGACCCCGGATGCGGTCCTACAGCAGCACGGCAAGCGCATCCGCCACCTTCCGTACTTCCGCCTGTTCGGCGGGATCGAACGGATCGGTAGCGTCGGAATCCACGTCGATCTGGCCCAGGATCAGATCCCCCCGGCGAATGAGAACCACCAGCTCCGACCGGGTGAACAGATTGCAGGCGATGTAATTCTCGATCGTACGGACATCGCCCACGTTCTGATCCTTGCCGGTGGCGACGGCAGTGCCGCACACTCCCCGTCCGACGGAAATCCGGGTGTGTTCGGTGGGCCGGCCCGCGGACGCCTCGAGGGCCAGTTCCTTGCCGTACAGCATATATAGATAGACCGACGTGTAAGGCGGCCCCGCGGCACGGATGTGTTCGGCGGCCAGGCGCAACAGTTCCTGCCTGCCCACATCACGCGTGAACGCGCCCCGGAGTGCCGCGATGATCTTTCCCGCCTTCAATACGGACATTCGGCATCTCCGAACGGTTCGATTTTGCTCCAGCTCCGCGGGGTTCGATTGCCCGCCCCAGAAATTAACCCTATCTTCCGCTTCTACTTACCCCGACGATGAATGGCGAGTCCATACCCAATAGTCGCAATCCTGGGCTCACTGGTGTTCGTGATGCGCCACGAGCGCGGCGCACCGGAGCACCAGCAGTCACTGCTGCGGATGTTCCGTGCCGCCGTGGCGGGCCTTGAGCTCACGGTGGAGGCCGCCCCCAACGGGCTTCGTCTCGGTGGTGAGACGGTGGCGCTCGACGCACCGGGCGCTTCGCTCTTTTGCGAGCAGCTGCTGCTTCACGAAATTCGCGCCGCCGTGTTCCCCGCCGACATCACCGATGCGGACCTGCTGCGTTTCGCGGCAGTCCTGGCGGCCTTTCCCGGAACCTATCCCACCCATGATGACGTGGTCGCCGCGCTCGGCCCCACCGCCGAGCGGATGCTGCTCACACGAGCCACAGGCGAATTCGAGATCTTCAGTACCGGAACCCCCCGGGGCCATACGGTCGTCGTCGGGTCGCTCGAAGAGACTCCCTCGGGGCTTCACCCGTTCCAGGCGTTGGAGCTCAATCCCGACGCCGCGGGCGGCACTGAATCGGCCGACTCTCCCACGGGCGGTGTTCTGCGTGAGTCGCGTCCGGCGATCCAGACGCTGCTGACCCAATGCCGAGAGGCGATCGACCGGCAAGACTGGGGGGCCTTGCTGGAGGCGTCGGTTCAAGTGGTGGAGGGCGAGAACGACATCGGTGCGGACCTGGCAGGGAGCCTTCAGCGCGTCGAGTTCAAGCGATTGATGTCGCGGCGCGTCCTGGGGATGATTGCCAGGCTGGCCCCTGGCGAGAGGAAGCAGGAGGCCATTACTGTGCTCCGCCGCTTCGGCATCGAGGGGACCGAGGTGCTGATGGACCTGCTGGTCGAGGCGGCAAGCATCGGCGAACGCCGCGGCTTCTACTCCGCGCTGGTCCAGATGAACGAAGGAACCAGCGTCATCGTGCAGCACCTCACCCATCCGCAGTGGTACGTGGTCCGCAACGCCGCCGACCTCTGCGGCGAGCTGGCGCTGGCGGAGGCCGTTCCCGCACTCGCGAGGCAGACCCGGCATCCCGACGAGCGGGTCCGCAAGGCGATCGCCGAGGCGCTGGGAAAAATCACGACACCGGTGGCGATGGAGACGCTGGCAAAGATGCTCTCCGATCCGGCGGCGGCGGTCCGCCTGCAGGCGGTGGCCCACCTGCGCGGCCGCCGGGTCCGGGGAATGACCGGCCCGATCGGCGACCTGCTCCAGCGGGAAGAGGACGCCGCGGTACAGCACGAGGCGCTCCTCGCGCTGGGACGAATCGGCTCTCCCGAGGCGATCACACTCCTGGTGGAGTGGGCATCGGCGGGCGGTGGGCTGCTCCGGAGAAGGCCCCTGCCGTCACGCCTGACGGCCGTCCAGGCCCTCGCGCTGGCGGGGCCGGCGGCGGTCGGGGCGCTCACCACGTTGCAGCGGGACTCGGCCAAGGAAATCCGGGAGGCGGCCGCGGCTACCATGCAGGCGATGAGCCGCTAACGCCTACCGGGGAACGAAGTCGGTGTCCGGGGTCACTTGACGCACAAACTCGGCGAGCAGCCGGGCGGCCCGGTCCAGATCCTCCAACGCCACCAGCTCGTTGGGGCTGTGCATGTACCGGATCGGCACCGACACCAGTCCGGTCGCAATGCCTCGATGGGCGCTGGAAATCGCGTCGGCGTCGGTTCCGGTTTCCCGCGCCGCCGCTTGCACGGTGAACGGGATTCCTTCTGCCTCCGCCACCTGCACCAGCATATCGAACACCCCGACGTTGATCGCCGAGCCGCGGCTCAGCACGACGCCACCGCCAAGCGAGACTTCGCCGTGTTTCTTCTTTTCGACTCCGGGTGTATCGGTGGCGTGGGTGACGTCCACCACGATCGCGGCGAGCGGAGTGAGTCCGGTGGCCGAGGTGCGGGCGCCACCCCCTCCCATGAAGGCGATCTCTTCCTGCGAAGTGGCCACGGCGGTCACGGCCACCCCGGTGGGCCCGCCGGCGATTCGCCGCAGCGCCTCGAGCACGACGAAGGCTCCGATCCGGTTGTCGAGGCTCCGGCTCGTCAGGCGGCCGTTTGGCAGCCGCAGTACGCAGGAGGCGAGGACCCCGGCGTCCCCCACCCGGATTCGCGCCGCCGACTCGGCCTTTGACACGGCGCCGATGTCGATCCAGAGGTCGGTGATCTTGGAAACCTTCTCCCGTGCCTCCTTGTCGAGCAGATGGATCGCGGGCTTTCCGATCACACCCGTCACCGGACCCTCCCGCCCGAGCAGCGTTACCCGCTGGCCCACGAAGACCTGCGGATCCCAGCCCCCGATGGGCTCGAACCAGAGGTAGCCCTGGTCGTCGATGTGCACGACCATCAGGCCGATTTCGTCAATGTGACCAGCGAGCATAACGGGAGGCGTGCCTGCCGCTCCCCCATGCACGGTGGCAAAGGAATTGCCGTTGACATCCGCCCGAACCGCATCCGCAAAGCTTTGCGCTTCACTCCGCCAGCGTCGAGCGGGCGCGGCCTCGAATCCTGAAGGACCCGGAGCATCGAGCAACGCGGTCAAAAACGTCAGCGAGCTGTCGGTCAGCATCGAGTGCCCTGAATGCAAAGGGTTGGACAACCTTTCATAATCGCTCTGCCAGCGGCGCTCGCCAACCCCTCAGTTCTCGGGTAATTTCAGGCAAGCCGGTATCCAGCGGGTTACTCACGGAGGAAATTCAGATGATCAGGATCGTGGCCACAATGGGCGTAGGTGCCGGGTTGTTACTGTCCCTTGGATGTGGCGGCGGCGGGACGCCCCCCCCCCCGCCACCTCCGCCAGGGTCCCCCGTGATGGCCAAGGCGAGTACCAGCGGTGACGCCCAGTCCGCCCCGCTGGGCACGGTACTGCCCAATCCCCTCCGCGTCGTCATAACCCAGGGGGGCACCCCCGTGTCCGGGCGCACGGTCGCTTGGGCGGTGACCCCTGCCGGCGGCGTGGCAAACCCCGCCAGTTCGGTGACCGCGGCGGACGGAACTGCCTCGACCAGCATCACCCTGCCGCCGTTGGGGGCCATCGCCACGATTACCGCGTCCTCTACCGGCGCCACCGGGTCGCCACTCGTCTTTACGGCGGACGCCACCGGTGCGGGAACCCAGGTGACTGTCGCCGTCGAGAACACGTTCTATTCGCCCAGTGTCTTTCGCGTGAAGCAGGGCGGAATCGTAACGTTCACCTGGGCGACGGGCGCGTCCTCGCATACGGTCACCCCCGTGGCGCCCAACGCCATCCCCACCTCGACCAATCCAGCGCCTCCCGGCACGCACAACGCACCCTACACCTTCGATACGACGTTTCCGACGGTGGGAACCTTCAAGTTTTTCTGCTCCACCCATGGGGCGCCGGACACCGGCATGCACGGGACCATTACGGTCATTCCATGATCCCGGGGTGGGTCGGAGCACTCGGCGCGCTGGCGCTACTCGCTCCTAGCGCAACGGCCCAGGGCACCGCCGACTGCTTTCCCGCCCAGTCGTCGAATGAGGCGCGGATGATGGCCAAGCTCGATGTGCCGCTGGCATTCGGCGCCGTCACCGCGCCGGAAGGACGCCCCGCCGGGCGCGTCGAACTGGGTCTCGAGCTCACGTATGTGCCAAAGGTTGATCCCGCGCTCGCGATACCGACGGAGTGCCGGCCAGGAAAGCTGCGGCCGGAGAACACCGATCTTATTTCCGTGCTTCCGCGTCCGAGAGTCGCGGTGATCCTTCCGTGGGGCTTCGGAGTGGAAGCGAGCTGGATCCCTCCATTCAGGATTTCTGATGCGAGGGCCAATCTGGTAGGAGTTGCCCTGTCACGCACCACCGCGATGCAGGGCGGCGCCGTCCTGCTCAGTATCCGCGCCCACGGAACCTTCGGCGTCGTCAAGGGGCCGATCACCTGCAACGACGACGCCCTGCAGGACGCCAGCAGCGAGTGCTATCAGGGTACCCGTTCCGATGACGCCTTCCACCCCAACGTGTTCGGAGTCGAGGCGGCGATCGGCTGGCGCCTGGGCAAATCGCTACGGCCCTATATGGGCGCGGGCTACAATCACCTGGCTCCGCGGTTCCAGGTGAACTTCACCAATCAGTTCGACCAGACTGATCGGCGCCGGGTGAGTGTCGACCTGGATCGCGGCGTGTTGTTCGCGGGAGCGAGCTGGCGCGCCACACAGGCATTCGAGTTGAGCGCAGAGGTGTACTCCCCCCCGACCGACGCCGTGACGGTCAGGGTGGCGGGGCGGATGCTGTTGGGAAAGCAGTGACGGTCACCGGTTACCGGGTACTGGTTACTGGTTACTGCGTCGTACCGTCCAATCTCCCGTTCGCGTCCCGGGCACGATGTCCCATCCAGGCAATAGCTCCAGCACCCATCCGGGGCCGGTCAGCCGGCGCCCCGTGATGTCCGCCGGCGCTGGAACGATGGCGCGCCGGTAATCTCCCGAGATCAGCCCGCCCGACCCATCACACTGCAGGACACCCCAGCGGTCGGTCAGCCGTAGCGCGCCGTAAATCGTGCCCACCCCGTCCAGCGCCTCGACCTGCCCCGGATCGAAGCCGATCTTCATCTCCGCGAGCGGCAGCACGAGCACCGGGCCGCTCATGAAGCGACCCCGCAGCGAAGCGACCCGTGCGACCCGCTTCTTTGCGCGTGCTTGTTCCTCCTTGCGGACCTGGGCGTATCCGTACGCCGCCGCGCGGGCTACCGGGTTGACCGGGAATGCCGGCCCCGGACCGTTGGGCGAAGCGTCCAGCAGGAAAGCCAGATCGCTCTCCCGGGAGAGGGAGGCGCGCCACCCCGGCGACAATGCGTCAAGGAAAAACCCGTAGACCGGTCCGGTCTGGTAGGCAAAGCTGCGCTCCAGACGGGTCGCCGTATCGAGGACGGCAAGGCGGTCGTCGACCAGCCAGCGCCGCGCCGTCCCGGCTTCCACTCCGACTGCGATGCCGGTGTATTCCGCAAGGCCCTCGTTCAGCTCCAGCGCGCGCTCGGTGGAATCGGACCCGGGATACAGTCTGCGACGGACCCGGCGAAAGGCAAGCGCGTCGCGCAGCGCGCTGGCGCGGCCGGCGTCTTCGAGGGAAAGGGCCCGGCGCAGGGCGCGGGCCTCGAGCCTGAGCCAGAGGCGGCCATCCGCCTCGGCGAGGTGCGGATTCGCGGCATCTGGGTTCCGGAAACCCAGGCTGTCCTGCACCCGGTGCCATAGCTCATGCGCGAAGAGGACGCTGCGCCGCAGCGAGTCGGGGGCAATCGGCCACGCCAGCATCGCCCACGTCACGCCGCCCCAGCGGAAGGCGGTGTTCGCGACATTTTCGGACGGGGGAAGCGTTCCAGTGTAGAGCGAGCCGGCGGGCCGGAGCCGGCCCTCGGCGTCGGGGATGTCTGTGAGCACGACGCGGCTTGCGCGGTCCACGAAGAGCAGCGGCCCCGCCAGCGAACGGCCCCAGAGCCGGCCCGCATCACGGGCGGTCAGCGCCGCCGCTTCCTGGAAATAGCGCCGGGCGACGGCGGTGTCGATCGAGGGACCGGCCAGATCCTGTGCCCGCGGCGCCCGTGGCGTCAGGAGCAGCAGGGCGGCGCAGAGGAACAGCGTAAAACGGGGGAGGAGACTCGGCATGAATGGCAGGATGCACGAGCCTACGGTTCGGTCGCCGGGCCGGGATTGCAGAAGGGCCCCGGCTCGCCTCACGCCGGTGGAGCGCTGAGCGAATCCGGGCCCGTAGGACAGTTGTCCCGTCGCCGAGTGTCCGCCAGATCGAGGATGCGCCATCCGGTGGGGAGGCGCACCAGATGAAAGGCGTCTACGCCGCAATGGGAGAGCCGGTCGCCCACGTAGAACGTGTAGCTGGCCCAGACCGACGCCAGTGGGCCGTCCACCTTCACCACAGCGCTGGTGATGCGCTCGTCCAGCACGCCACCCGTGGAGCCGGCCACCGACGAGAGCCAGTTGCCGGGCGATTCGACCGACACCGTGCCGTTGCGGGTGGATGGACTCGCCATGCGGGCGTCCGGATGAAGCTGGGCGCGCATCGTGGCCGTGTCACGCGCCCGCATGCCGTCGAACAACCGGCGCACCACGCCGAGTACTTCGCGCTCGTCCGCCTGCGCAGGGAGCGCGCCGGGAGTCAGGGAGAGCGCGAGCAGAACGAGGGTCGTGATCGAGCGCATGAATCGGAAGCTCCACCGAGGATGAGGACGGAAGCTACTACGGTCCGGCGCGGGCCAGGAGCCGGGCCCGCTGACCTGGCGTGATCATGTCCCGCGCGATCACGCGCCGGGCCAGATTCGCGACGAACCCATACCCGCGGCCATCGGCTTCCAGCCAGCCCTGCCACTCGAGCTCAGCCAGCGCGGAGGACACCGCCCCGGCCGGAAGAGCGGTAACCAGGAGAAGGCGCGCTTCGTTCACCGGCAACTCGAGCACCGCCGCGGCGGCGAGTACCTGCTGCGCTTCCTGGCTGAGTCGCCGGAAGCCGATGCGCAACGCCGCCACGACGCTGTCGGGAAGATCGCCCGGCAGGCTCTGGGTCAGCGTGTGCATCGGCTCAGGCCAGGCCGCGGCGCCTTGCCGTAGGTCCAGGCCCTGGGCCACGGCGGAGAGGAGCTCGACGGCAAGCAGCGGCAGCCCGGCCGAATCACTGGCGACTCGGCGGCAGACCCGGTCGAGCGCTACCGCGTCGTAGGCGGGAAGCGCCCAGGCGGCGAGTTGCCGGAGTGCCGCGTTCCCCAGCGGGCCCAGCCGGATCGCGCGGCCTGGCAAGTCGCTACCCAGCCGGCGGCGGAGCTGGTCGATTTCCTCACGATGTGGCTCAGAGAGAGTCGCGAGCACCAGACAGAGTGGCGCGGCCGACAGATCACGCAGGGCCGCCACCAGCGAAGTGAGCGACGCGGAGTCGCTCCACTGGGCGTCGTCGACCACGAGCAGAAGGGGACCCTCCCCCAGCACCGCCGCGAGGACCGGTACCAGCGCCTCCGAGGCAGGCGGAACGGCGATGCCGGCCGGCGGGCGGAAACGTTCGGCCCACTCGGGCAGAATCGTCGCGAACGCGGCCAGCGAGGGTGGAGGCGCGGCGGCCAGGCCGGGCGCCTCGAGCAGCCCGCCCCGCGCCAGCCCAAGGATCCCGCTTCGCGGAACATCGGCATCACCGGGTACCGCCCGGACCAGCGACACCGTTGCCCCGGAAAGCGCCGCTCGCGCCGTGAATTCCTGGAGCATCCGCGTCTTGCCGGTCCCGGCCTCGCCCTCGAGCACGATGGCGGTGGCGCCGTCGCCGGCCCGGCAGCGCTCCCACAATCCCAGCAAGTCACTCAGCTCGCTCTCGCGACCCGCGAGCGGAGCCCGGCGCAGCCCCGCCTCCGCGTTGCGGGGCACGCCGGCATACGCCCGCGGCCCGCGGCCGCCCCGGATGCGGTCGCTGAGCGCACGGGTCTCGGCTGAGGGCGCGCCACCGACCTCGCGAACGATCAGCTGGCCGAATCGCTCGGCGTGCGCGAGCGCTGCGACGGAATCGCCCTGGACGGCGAGTGCGGTCATGATGCCGCGGGCGGCGGCGTCGGAGTGAGGGTCCAGTGATTCGGCCCGGCGTGCCGCCAGCAGCGCTTCGTGGGCACGGCCCTCCCGCAACAGCAGCGCGCACGAGCCCAGCAGCGCGGTGACGCCATGCTCACACCAGTGCCGTCGCTCGGCGCCGAGCCAACCCTCGAACCCCTCGCAGCCGGGCACCGAGAATCCTTCCAGGAATTCTCCCGCCACGACGGCGCTGGCCTCGCTCCACGATCCCGCGACGATCCAGCCTGCCAGCTGGTCGACGTCGAGGCGCACCGCGCCGGGGGCGAGACGGACCTGGCCCGCGGACGTGTCGATCCCCGCTTCGCCCACGGTACGGCGCAGCACCCGCAGCGCTTCGTTGAGCGAGTGCTTCGCCGCCCTCTCGGATTTTTCGGGCCAGAGGAGACCGGTGAGGTGCTCACGGGTACGGGCTCGCTTGGGCGAGCGCGCAAGGTAAATCAGCAGTGCGAGGTGCTTGCGCCAGAGCAGCTCGGGGGGGGCGGCGCCGCCGCCTACCGTCACCTCCACCGGGCCAAGCACGCGGCAGTCGATCACTGGCAAACTCGCTTCGCCGTCCCGCCGGCCGAGTCGGCCCTCCTCGCGAATGGTGCCTGCCCGTACTTCCAGCGCCGCTCTATCGCTCTGAGCTCGGCACATCGGGTGGCGATTCCGTCGGCGGGTCCGAGAAGGGGGACCCGACGCCAGCGCGCCAGGGTACCCACCGCCCAGCCGAGCTCACCCGGCTGCGGATCGCTGGTGAGGTGGCCGATGGTCCACAAATGTTCGTGCCAGAGCAGCGTGGCGAGCGCCCCCGCCCGGTCGCCGCTCTGTTCCTGCCATTCTGCTCGCAGAAGCCGCACGACTACGTCCTCCAGCGGGCCGTCGTCCTGGCCCGGCATGTTGGGGATCGACGGCATCTGGGGGAGCGCGGCCAGCGCGCGCACTGGCTGCCCGTGTGAAGCCAGGATCAGCGCGTCGAGGATCCGGAGCTTGCGTGCCGATGCGGGGCGGCCAGCGAGAAGCCGGCGCATGGCCGCGGCGCCGGCGGTATCGCCGGACCGGGCAGAGAGCAGGCCCCGCATCCACGCGGCCCGATTCCGCAATGGTACCGAGACGCCTCCCGAGGCATAGGTGTCGAGAGCCCGGATCACGTCGGGGTCGGTCTGGACCGAAGAGTCGGGATCGAACAGTCGCAGGACCGCTTCCAGCTCCCAGGCCAGGAGCGGCAACGCCCGGTCCTTCGTCGAGCTATTCAGGCGCGTGCCGACCGCGCGCATCGAATCGAGCCGACCCAGCGCCGCGAAGCCGAAGAGCTGTCCCAGCAATCCCCCTCGCACCGCGCCGGAGCGAGCCGGCCAGTCGACGGCGGCGAGCAGGCGCCCGAATTCGACCGCGCCGAACGGTGCATCGGTCGTCATGAGAAGGCGGGCACCCGCGGCGGCATCCTTGTTGGCCTTGATCTGCGGATCGGCGAGGACCTGGCGAGAGATTCCCCGGGCGACATCGGGAGGAAAGAACTTCCATGCCTGGCCCAGCAAGAACAGCACGCGCAGCGACTTGGAGAACCCCGGACTCGCGGGCCTGTTGTTGAGGCTGTCGAGCGCTGTGGCAACCGCCGCCGAGTCGCCTTCGCTGAGCAGCAGCCAGGCCAGGTGCTCCCAGCCAGGACCGAACCAGGGTCGCAGGTTTACGGCCCGCTCGAGGTGCTCCTGGGCATCCGACCGGGACATGCCGAAGAACGGGCCCCGGTGAAACAACTCGTCGCCGTATTCGAAAGGGGCCAGGAAGAAATCCGGATAGTCTCTCGCCGCCTGTGCCAGCGTATCCAGCCGGCCGGGCAGCGGCGCCAGGGCGGCGTGGATCAGGCGCTGATAGTGGGGCGGAAATTTGCCGAGCGCCTTCCCCAGCCGCTGGATCCGCGTGGAATCGTGTTCGTAGTCAAGCCAGCGATCGATGTCGTGCAGGCGGAACGAGCAGAGATAGCAAGTGGTGTCGGCCGCTTCCGCGTCCAGGTAGGCCCGCTCGGCTTTCTCCCAGTCGGCCCGCGCAAGGTACTGCTCCGCGTTGAGCCAGAGCGCCAATCCCCGCGACCCTTCCGGAATCGCGCCGCGGGGCAGCCAGCGATCGGTCGTCGATTCCGCCAGGAAGAGGTTCCGCACCAGGCGGAGCGCGAGGGAATCGGCCAGCCGATGCCAGTCGCGGCTGTTCCCCGACAGGGAATCCCCAATCAGCTGGGTCGCGGGGCGCCGCGGGTCTCGCGCGGTCAGGGTCAGCTGGAGCCGGTCCCCGACCGTCTCGGCAGTGCCGGTAACCCGCACCGCGAGCGTATCGTCGGAGGAACCCCTGGGCGGCACGAAGAAATCGACGAACCCTGCGAGCGCCTCACGGACGGCCGCGGCGACCGACTCCCCCACCCCCGGGGCGCCGGCAGCACCCAGCACCTCAAACCGGGCGATGGCGAGGGTCATTGTGACGCCGGCGGGTGCCTCGGGACGGGGCGGGCGCATCAGGCGGAGCACTCCCACTATCGCAAGCACTACGACTCCCACGGCTATCACCGTGCGGGGCACGGGCCGCTTCTGTGCGGTCATGGCCTGGCCGAAGGCTTTGCCATCGGACCAGCGGTCCGCCGGCGTGAGCGCCAGCGCGCGGCGCATCGGCGTTGCGAGTGCCGGCGGCACGTCGCGCCACTCACCCTGCTCGGGGGCCTGGTACGCCGGCCACCGCTGGCCGGTGCACGCCTCATAGAGCACCAGGGCTGCGGCATATACATCGGTCAACGCGGTGACCGGTTCGCCCTCCTGCTGCTCCGGGGACATGTACCGCAGCGTGCCGATGAGCTGCCCCGGCGTGGTCAAGCCGGGTTCGTTTGTCTCACGCCATCGGGCGATGCCGAAATCTCCCAGCAGCGCCCGCCCCTGTCGGAGAAAAATGTTGGCGGGTTTGACGTCCCGGTGGACAATGTGCTGGGCGTGCGCCGCCCCCAGCGCCGCCAACAGATCGCCGGCCAGCCGCACCACGTCGTCCGGGGCCAGCGGCCCGCGCTCGAGCCGCGAGGCCAGCGTTTCGCCCTCGACAAACTCCATGACAAAAAAGACGAGACCGCCATTCTCTTTGGCATCGTAGACCGAAACGATGTTCGGATGGGGGGCAAGTGTGGCGAGCGTGCGCCCTTCGGCAACGAACCGTTCGGCAGCGATGGCCGTGGCGAGCTCGGGGCGGAGGACCTTGATGGCGACACGCCGGGCCAGGCGGCGGTGCGTGGCGAGAAAAACGACTCCCATCCCGCCGCCGCCGGCCAGCTCCCGCTCGACCTCGTACTCGGGGCCGAGTGCCTTCTGGAGCCGCTCGATCAGGAGCAAGTCAGCCCGAGGCTTCCCCGGACTTAGCGGGTCTGCGGGTCGGATCGGCCAGGAGCCGCTCGGTGAAGTCGAGCCGTTCCGCCAGCTCGCTTACCTCATGGCGGAGGGATTCGATCTCGTCCATAAGCTCCTGAGGCACGCCATGAGTCAGTGCGTTGGCATCTTCCGGGTCCCAGAGCGAGACTCGCCGCTCGTTAACGTCGCGAAACTCACCGCTCGCGATGGTGATCAAATCGTAGAGATACCAGAGCCCAAGGCCTCCGAGGGTGCAGACCTGCAACAGGCCGGTGCCGATCTTGCCGACATAGAAACGGTGCGCCCCGAAGACCCCCAGCGGGATGCAGAGGGCGAGTGCGACGGCGCGGGACTTATCGGAAGGGGCATTGGCCATGAACGGACGATACCACCCCGGGACGGGAAGTCCAGAGCCTACCGCGAGCGGGCAGCCCCGCGAATCGGGCCGGACTCGGCGACCGCGCGGACCATTGGAAGGCGTTCCAGGCTCGCGCCCATGCTCCAGCGCTGAACGAACCCGGCTCCGCCGATCCTGGCGCATTCCGGATCGCTATGCCGCTGCCGCCACCTCGTCCCCGATTGCCACCATGGCGTCGACCAATGCATCGAAGTCCTCTCGCCGGCTCCGGTGATTGGTGATGGCCACCCGGATCGCAAACCGGCCGTTCAGCACGGTGGAGGACGGAACGGCGATTCCCCGTTCCTGAACCCGCATCAGAATCTCGCGGTTCATCGCGTCCATCTGGTCGCCCTCTTCCACTCTCACGGATTTCTTGCCCCCGACGTACCGCAGACACACGATGTTGAGTGGCACCGGCGCCATGAGCTCCAGCTCGGGATGGCGCTGCACGTTGCCCGCGAGATACCTGGCCTGGGCCACGTTCTGCTCGATCAGCCGCGCATACTTGGCGATCCCGTGCTCCTGCAGCAGCATCCAGACCTTGAGGCCGCGGAACTCCCGGGACAGCTCCGGTCCCAAGGACCCCGGGTCGTGATCGTTGGGAGCGGCACCCCGCGCCTCCCGCGAGAGATAGCTCGCCTGCGCCGCGAAGGGGCGCCGGTGGGCCTCGCGGTCCCGCACCAGCACACAACCCACGTCATATGGCATATAGAGCCACTTGTGCAGATCGAACGCGACCGAGTCGGCGCGATCCATGCCCGCGACCAGGGGACGAAGCTGCTCGGACAACGCAGCGAGCGCACCGAAGGCGCCATCCACATGAAACCAGAGCCGCTCCCGGCGGCACAGATCGGCGAGCGCGGTGAGATCATCGATGGCGCCGGTGTTGACGGTGCCGGCGTTGCCGACCACGCAGAACGGCTGCCGGCCGGCCGCGCGGTCCTCGGCAATCGCCCGGGCCAGCGCGACGAGGTCGATCCGGAACTCCGCATCGACGGGAATGGAATGGAGCGCGCGCTGGCCCAGGCCCAGCAGCCGGACCGCCTTGTCCACCGAGTTGTGGGTCTGCGCCGAGGCGTAGTACACCGGGCCACCGGACACCACCCCGACACCCTCCTGGCCGATGCGCGGGTCGCCCGCGTCGCGCGCAGCCGCCGCCAACGCGACCAAGTTGGCCACCGATCCCCCACTGACCAGCACCCCGCTCGCCTCCGCCGGGAAGCCGATCATGGTCTTGCACCATTCGATCACTTGCTCTTCGACGTAAGGCGCCGCCTGGTGCCCGCCGCCGGCGTTGGTGTTGAGCACCGCCGTCGCGAGCTCGGCCAGGGCGCCGCTCGGGCTTCCGGTGCCGTTGACCCATCCCCAGAAGCGCGGGTGGACGTTGCCCCACGGATAGGGAAGCACCGATTTGCGAAACTCGTCCCAGCTCGCCTCGAGCCCGGAACCCTCGCGGGGTAGCGGCCGCTGCAACGCCGCGCGCACATCCTCGGGCACCGGCTGCCAGGCCGGGCGATCCCGTACCGTGCGAAGCCACTCCAGCAGTTCGGCCAGCACGGCATGGCTGTGGGTGCTGAACTCCTCCCACGAGGCGGGATCGAGGGATTCTTCGGGACGGTCAGGCATTGAATTGATCCTCTTGCGGTACGGTGCGGGAAGCAGGAAGATACCCGCTCCCACGGGACTCACCACCGGAATCTGGACTGCTAATGTTGCTATCCTTGCTACTGGTCCTGACCGGCTCCCAGACACCCGACTCTGCCCTCCGCGCCCGGGTCGCCGCGTGGCGCGGCGGGCGCGAAAGCGAAATCGTCGGCGAGCTGGTCGGGTTGTTGGCGATTCCCAATCTGGCCGGCGATTCGGTGAACATCCGCCGCAACGCGACGACCCTGGTCCGGATGCTGGAGCGTCGCGGGGTGTCGGCGCGCCTGCTCGAATCGCCGGAGTCTCCGCCGGCCGTGTTCGGCGAGCTGCTCACCCCGGGCGCCACCCGCACCGTCGTCTTCTACGCCCACTACGACGGCCAGCCGGTTGATGCAGCGCGATGGACCACCCCGCCATGGCGCCCGGTGCTTCGCGACAAGGCGCTCCCGGACGGCGGACGCGAGATCCCATTCCCTGCCGCCGGCGCGCGCTACGATCCCGAATCCCGGGTCTATGCCCGCTCGGCCAGCGATGACAAGTCGCCCATCATCGCGATGCTCACCGCCCTCGATGCCCTCAAGGCCCTTGGCGTACCGCCCTCGGTCAACCTGAAGTTTTTTTTCGAGGGCGAGGAGGAGGCTGGCTCGGACCATCTGCGCGCCATGCTGACCCGCCATGCCGGATTGCTCAAGGCGGATCTCTGGCTCTTCGGCGATGGCCCGGTGCACCAGAGCCGCCGGCCGCAAGTGTCCTTCGGGGTGCGCGGAGTCATGGGAGTCAACCTCACGGTATACGGTCCCGCACGCCCCCTCCATAGCGGGCACTATGGCAACTGGGCGCCCAACCCCAACGTGATGCTGGCCCACCTGCTGGCGTCGATGCGGGACGAGGAGGGGCGGATTCTGCTCGCTGATTTTTATGATGACGTGCGCCCCTTCACCGCCGTCCAGCGCGCCGCCATGGCGACCATTCCGCCGGTCGAAGAGCAGCTCATGGGAGAGCTCCGGTTGGGCCGGATCGAAGGCGGGGGCGTCTCGCTCTCCGAGCAGACCGCGCGGCCCGCGCTCAACGTGAGCGGCATCTCCGGCGGGCGCACCGGCTCCGCGTCGGCCAACGTCATCGTTCCGGAGGCGACCGCATACATCGATTTTCGCCTGGTTCCGGACCAGCGGCCCGAACGGGTCCGCGCCCTGCTGGACGCCCATCTCAAGGCGCGGGGATATCACGTCGTGACGGAGGAGCCCGACTCGGCCACGCGCCGCGCCCACCCGAGGATCATCAAGGTCACGGGCGATGGAGGGTACGCCGCGACCGGGACTGCGATGGAGCTGCCGGTGTCGCGCGCGGTCTTGCGCGCAGCGGAGGCGGCGCTCGGAGAACCGATCATCGCGAAGCCGCCGATGGGCGGCAGCCTGCCGCTGCACCACTTCCTCGAAGTGCTCGGCAGCCCGCTCATCATGGTGCCGATCGTAAATCACGACAATAACCAGCACGCGGAGAACGAAAACCTGCGACTCCGGAATCTGTGGGACGGGATCGAGCTGTATGCGGGGTTGGTCGCGTATCTGGGGCCAATGTGGGGGCCGGTGCCGTAGGTCGGTAGGTCGGTAGGTCGGTAGGACGCTCAAACCGAAGGCAGTTCCGACCGGCCCACCTCACGCACTCCCGCGTTTTGGATGCCCCGGCCAGGCCGCGCGGACAATCCCGTCGTCCACCCGGTAGAAGCCGAGGTCCTTGCCGACGCGCTGCTTGGCGATCATCACGATCTGGCCGACATGGGTGCTGAAGTGTTCCACCACGTGATAGATCGCCTCGAGCACGGTAACCTCGCGTCCCTGGATGACGCGCCGTTCCCCCAGCGCCGACCTGCTCACCCCGGCGATGACCGCGTCCGCCTCCCGCACCGCGCGGGACAGCGCCTCGATCAGCTCGGCCTTGGGCAGCGGGTCCCGCTGCGCAAACTCGCGGTCGCGCACCCGCTGATCCGGCGCGCCGCCCACACCGCTCACGATCCACTGCCTGACGTTGCCCGACAGGTGGAGGATCAGATTTCCCACGCTGTTGGAAGCTTCATTGGGACGCCACCAGAGATCCTCGTCGGAAAGCCGCTCGACCGATGCGAGAATCTTGGGCAGATAATGCCCAGTCAGATATTCCCGCGATTGCGCCAGAAATGCCGCGCCGGTGTCCATCGAGTAAATCTCCTCGCCCGATCGGATCTTCAGTTTCTTACGGCAGCCGCCCACAGATCGCCGGCACCAGCAGGGCGACCGCGGCCTCCTCCGCGCCAGCTGCAGGCACGCTCGAGCTGTCGGGACTCCATTCTCTGTGCACCGCCATCCAGGCGAGGGATTCTACCACGAGATAGGCCGCGGCAAGGCCCTGTCCCCGGGATGGGATCACCCCCTCGCTCACCCGGCGCTCCAGGTAATCGGCCACCCGGTACACCCCGCCTCGCCAGAATCGCCGGTAGAACACCTGCGCTACATCCGGCCAGTCGGGGGCCGTGCGCTGTACCAGCTCGATGGCCCGGCGATAGCGATGAAGCCAGCGAAAGAGCTCACGGACTATGCCCTGCACCTCGGCCGTCACATCGTCCGGGGGAGGGGACTCCGCAGCCAGCCACAGCTGGGGAAAATTGGCGGCATTCTGGAGGCAGCGCCACAGCGCGTCGGGCACCGCGCCAGGAGCCGGCGACGGATGGGGCAGCGTCATGGTCCAGACCGTCGGATCCTCCATGGCTCGGCGGAGCGCCAAGTCGTACAGTGCCTCTTTTCCTGCGGCATAGAGATAGATGGTTCCCGGACCCACCCGCGCGAGCTCAGCGATCTGGGTGATCCGGGCCGGCGCGTAGCCACTCCGGATGAATATTTCGGTAGCGGAGTCAGCGATCTTGTCGATGCGGTCGTGTGGTCGAATACGAGGCATGAAGAAGAATAACTGAACCAGTCATTCATTTTCAACTAGCCAGAATTCGCTTGGTACGGATCCACATCCACGTTTCCCCTGTGCAACCCTTTCTGGCGCTTCCCTGTCCCATGCCACAGAATAGGGTCGACCCTCTGGAGCCCGGAGCTGGGTGGAAAAACGAGATCTCATCACCCGCGTTCTGGCGGGCGACCCGGATGCTGAGCGCGAGCTGTACGACTCGCACGTGGATCGGGTGTACCGGCTGGTCTATCGCATGGTGGGCGATGGCGAGCTCGCAGCGGACTACACCCAGGACACGTTCATCCGGACGTTTGACCGCCTGGCCACCTTCCGCGGCGAATCGGCGCTCTCCACCTGGATCACCGCGATCGCGATCTCGGTGGTCTACAACGGACAGCGGAAGGTGAAACGGCTGCGGACCCGGGAAGTCGATATTGAGCATGCCGCGCCGGTGGCGGCCACCATCCGCCACGCAGATCCGGACTTGAAGACCCGGCTCGACCAGGCCATCGGTGGCCTGCCGGACGGATACCGAACGGTGTTTCTGATGCACGACGTTGAGGGCTTCACGCACGAACAGATCGGCTCGGCCCTGGGGATCCAGGAAGGGACGTCGAAGGCGCAGTTGAGCAGGGCCCGGGCCAAGCTTCGCCATGCACTCGCAGCCTTTGCAGGAGACTGGGCGTCATGATGGATGAACCGGAAGATCGATTCGACGAAATTCTGCGCGAAGCGGAGCGGGACTACAACGCCCCGCCCCCGACGCCGAAGGCGGAGATGTGGGAGCGCATACAGGCGGTCAGGCGGCAGATTCGTCCATCTGCCCGCCCGGCCGCCGGGCCGGCCCTCCGCCTCGCGCTGGCGATCGCCGCAGTTCTGGTCGGCGGCGTTGCGATCGGCCGCCTCACCGCGCCGGGCACGACGCCGACAACCACGTCCACGGCCGCGACTCCGGGGAACGAGAGGAAAGTGAAGTCCAACCTCGCCACCCAGCTCGCCACCGCCGACCACCTGAGCCAGGTAGAGACGTTCCTCACCGAGTTCGGAGCCGAGAAGGCGTCACCGGAGTTCACCGACCACGCCCGCAACCTCCTGGGCACCACGCGCCTCCTGCTCGATTCGAAGCGGGTGTCCGACCAACGCACCCGCAAGCTGCTGGAAGACCTGGAGCTGGTCCTGGTCCAGATCGCCACGCTGAACCCCAAGGACCGCCGCGAGGATCTCAACTCGATCGCCGACGGTCTCGCCCAGAATCAACTTCGGACCCGTCTGCGGAACGCGATTCCCGCGGGCCCGGCCATTCGCCTGTAAGGAGCTCCACCATGTCGATTGCCCGTTCCCTCGTTCTTGCCCTCTTGCTGACGCCGGCCGGCGCGGCGGCACAGGCCGCTCCCGCCGTGGCGGTACGGGTTCCCGATCTGAGCTGGGTCGGCCCGGTGGTGGCGAGTGCCACGGCCCGCGCCGCGTATGCTCTGGACCGGGTCGGACCCGCGCTGGCGCAGGCCGGGATCAACCTGCACGGGGCGGGTCCCGCCCTGGCGCAGGCCCGGGCCGGCATGGCGCGCAGCCACGCCGCGCTCGCCCGGGTCGATAAGAACCTCCAGGGCCTCCGGATGTCGGGGTTCGCCTTCGACGCTGACGAGGACTTCCCGGTTTCCGCCCCGGCTGCCGGGGCGCCGCAGGATCCGGCCGATGGCGTGTACAAGGACGCCCGGAGCGCGCTTAACCGAGGCCGCTACGCCGAAGCGGCGGGCCTCTTCGCGGATGTCTATACCAGGTATCCCAAGTCCGCCTATGCCGGCGATGCCTACTACTACCACGCCTACGCGCTGCGCCGTCGCGGTGGAGAGTCGTGGCTCAAGAAGGCGCTCGACGTGCTGGACCTGCAGAAGCAGAAAGCTCCCAACGCGAGCACCCGGAGCGACGCCGACGCGCTGGCCACCCGGATCCGCGGCGATCTGGCTCGCGGCGGAGATGAAGGGTCCGCCGCGGTCATCGCGGGGATCGCCGGCCGGGCTGGAACCCCCCCGACGCCTCCGACGCCGGAAACGGCTCCGACGCCACCCACGCCGCCCACGCCGGCGATCGCTGGAAGGGGCCGCGGGCGCGGCAGCTCCCGTGACCGGTGTGACAACGACGACGACACCCAGGCGGCGGCGCTCAACGCGCTTCTCTCGATGGACGGCCACCGCGCCGTGCCCATCCTGAAGAAGGTCCTGGCCCGCCGGGACGAGGGGTCCGTGTGCCTGCGGCGCAAGGCCGTGTTCATGGTGTCCCAGCACGAGACCTCGGAGACGGAAGACATTCTGCTCGCCGCGGCGCGCAACGATCCCGACCCGGAAGTGCGCGAGCAGGCGGTCTGGTGGCTTTCCCAGGTGGATTCCCCCAAGGCGGTAGCCGCGCTCGACTCCATCCTGCGCACCTCCCCCGACCCGGTGCTGCAGGACAAGGCGATCTTCGCGCTCTCACAGCAGGACGCGCCCAAGGCCCGGCAAGCGCTCCGCGACTATGCGCTGCGGAGCAACGTTTCCGAAGAGATGCGCGAGAAGGCGATTTTCTGGATCGGTCAGGGCAACGACCCCGACCGGCTCGACTTCCTGAAGACCCTCTACGCCCAGCTCAAGACCGAGTCGGCGCGCGACAAGATTCTCTTCGCGGTCTCCCAGATCGAGGGCCGCGAAAGCGAGCGCTGGCTGATGCAGGTGGCGGGCGACGTCAACGAGCACATTGAGCTTCGCAAGAAGGCGCTGTTCTGGGTCGGGCAGAGCGACTCGCCGGGAATCGATCTGTACAACCTCTACGAAAAGATGCCCAGCCGGGAGATGAAGGAGCAGCTCATCTTCGTCTTCTCCCAGCGCGACGAGCGGGCCGCGGTGGACAAACTGCTTTCCATCGCGAAGACCGAGACCGACCGGGAGCTCCGCAAGAAAGCCATCTTCTGGCTCTCCCAGTCCGACGATCCGCGGGTACCGGATTTCATCGCCAGCCTGCTCGAGAAGCCGCCGGAGGATTGACATGCGACGCGTCCTCGGAAGCACAGCGCTTTTCCTGATCGCCTGCACTGCCACCGTCGATGGTCAGGGACTCGGCGAACGGATTGCTGCAGCGGATGACGGTACCGTCCGCCTGGCCTTCGCAGTACGGGAAGGAATCTGCGGCGACGGCGAGACATTCATCCGGGATCGCTCCCGCGGGGAGAACAACTACATCGGGGAGTGGAGCGGCAAACGCGGATGGCGTGAGCGTCCCTGCGACCCCGGTCCTGCGCGGGTCGCGATCACCAAACTCGGCGGGTCGGTCAGCCGGGTCCGGGTGTATGTGGGCGGGGACTGGCCGAGCGACGGCTCCAGGATCACCGACTTGGGCACCGTCTCAGCCCCGGCGGCGGCCCGGACGCTCGTGGCACTGGCCGGCACGGAGCGCCGGGCCGGTCAGGCCATCTTCGCAGCGATCATCGCCGACAGCGCGGTAGTCTGGCCCGATTTGCTGGTCATCGCGAAAAATACCGCGGCTCCGACCTCGACTCGGAAAGACGCGGTGTTCTGGCTCAGCCAGGAAGCCGGCGATGCCGCCACCGAGGGGCTCTCTGACCTGGCCGACGACAAGGACCAGGACCGCGAGGTGCGCGATCAGGCGGTCTTCGCGCTCTCCCAGCTCCCGGCCGACAAAGGCGTCCCCATACTGATCCGTCTGGCCCGGTCCAACAAGGACCCCAAGGTGCGGCGCAAGGCGCTCTTCTGGCTGGGGCAGTCGGACGACCCCCGAGCGCTCGCGCTGATCGAGGAAATTCTCACCAAGGGCTAACCGGGGCCTCAGCGGCCGATGGTCATCTCCAGCCGGGTATAAACGAACCGCCCATTAAATCCATACGGCGACGGCTGGGGATAGAGAAAGATCCCGAAGCTGTTGTTCGGGTTCAGCCGATCGGGGTACTTGTCGAGGAGATTCCGGGCCCCGATCGCCAGGTTGAGGTTCCCCGGCAGCAGGTAGCCGAGCTCCAGGTCGAGTAGCCCCGCCGAACCGATTCGCTGTACGCAATCGTCGCAGCCACCCTCGGGGCCGGTCCCGGAAAGTTGTGACGTCGTATACGGCCCGTACATCGAATAACGCGCCAGTCCATGGAACGCGCCGTGGCCGTGCTCCGCGGTCAGCGTGGTGCGCCAGTCGGGACGCTCCCTTTCCAGCGCGATACGGCCCCCGGAGACATAGGGATCGAAGAGCACCGCGCCGGTGCCCGCCAGCTCGGGCGGCTCGTTGACGTTGCGGATCCGGTTCCGGGTCCAGTTGAACGCCGCCGACAGATCGAGCCGCTGAGCTTCCGCCAGCCGCACCCGCCAGACGGCGGTGAGATCCACTCCGGTGGTCTTGGTATCGAGCGCGTTGGTAAAGTACTGGGCCGTCTCGACGTTGGTGATGTTGTTCGCCTGAAGGATATCCACGACGCCGTCGCCGCCCAGCACCCCCGTCAGAATGATCCGTCCGTCGATCTTCACGTAGTACACGTCCGCGGTGAGGGTGAAGCGCTCCGTAGGGCTCACCGCAAAGCCGCCGCTCAGGTTGAGCGAGGTCTCGGCCTTGAGGGGCTTGGCGCCGAGCGCCGCCGCCGCGGGGGTGGAGACCGGGAAGATCCCGCCTTCCACGGGAGTCTGACGGCCGGTTTGAGTGTCCAGCACGAAATTCGTGATGGTAGCCCCGTAGTAGCTCTGACTGGGCGACGGAGCGCGGAACCCGGTGCTGATGGCACCCCTGAGTGTCACCCGGCTCGACGGCGCCAGGCGGAGTGCCAGCTTGCCGGTCACTTTCGACCCGAAATCACTGTAGCGCTCGAATCGACCCGCGACATTCGCGAGGAGCGCGCGGGCGAGGTTGGTCTCGAGATCGACATAGGCCCCGACGTTCTGGCGGTGTGCGTTCACCTCGTTCTGGGGCTGGAAGCCGCCGAAGACCTGCGAGCCGGGCGGCGCCGGATCTCCACTCCGGTTGAGGTGGCCTCCCTGGATGTACGACGCCCTTTCTCCCGCCACGATCTGATAGTTCTCCCGGCGGAACTGGACGCCCGTGGCGACATTGAGGTCACCGGGCAGGCCGATGCTCACCGGCTTGGCAATGTTCAGGGCGGCCACCAGCTCGTTCAGCTTGAGGGTGCCGGCATTGATCGAGGTCTTATTCGGGATGCCCGGGTCGTCGGCGTTTCCGGGGATACCGTCGAGACCCGGCGCGCAGGCCGTCTGTAGGCAGGGTCCCAACGAGACGTTCATGGTATTGCGCAGGTCGTACACGAAGCTGTTGTAGCCGTAGGACCCCCCCAGATCGTAGGACCACCCGCCCGCCGTTCCTCTGAGACCGGCTGCGCCCGAGGCGTCCTTCACGGTG
>JANNGX010000192.1:0-2650 GCA_031404115.1 Gemmatimonadales bacterium
CGAAATGTCACCAGACAATTGGGCTGCGGTTTTCCCCACCGCTGTAATGTCTCCGATCAAGGGAAGCGAAATTCTTCCGTCAGGACGTACTGTGACTTGCTTGGAGAGATCGGCATTTTTCCACACCGTGATGTCGAGAACATCCTCGGGGCCGAGGAAATAATCCTGCGTCACAATCAACGACGTCTTTTCGTCGGTTTGAGAAATGGGTGCTGCTTCCTGCCCCACTCGACTCGGGTCCGCTTGCGCCAATTCCGGAATGGCAAACTGGCTCACGCTTACAAGGATGACTAGCGATAGAACTCCCTGCAGCAGTGTCTTTCTGTAAGATTGCTTCATTGAGTGACCCCTAAAACAGGCAAACAGGCTCATTGCTCATCCAAGAGTTCGCTCAAAGAGCTCTTCCAGCCACTATATTGGACCCACTGTATATATGAGGTTCCTAACTTCTACAATACCGAGGATGAGGGGTAGTCCACCTTGCTCTCGATGCGGACGACGGCGATGCTCTGGGTAATCTTGAAGGCGGCGGTGGCGAGGGCCGCCATGAGCATCCCGAATCCCAGTTGCAGGACCAGCGCGCGATCGCCCTGGGGGATCGCCGAATCGATCATCTGGCCGGTGAGGAAGGGACCGACCACACCGAGCATGCCCGTGACCGCTCCCATGCCGAGGATGGTCCAGATGTCGGGGGCGAGGCCTCGGATTCCGAAGCGCAGCAGATCGCGCAGCGCCGGCTCCCCGGGCGGAAGCGGACGGTAGAGGGTGTGCGCGAAAAGCGCCAATGAAGCGGCGACCTCGGGACCCACCTTCTTCCGGACCCGGGTCGTGGGATCGACACATTCGTAGCTGTGATTGCTCCGGGGCAGGAGCGCGACCGGGGCTCCCTTGTCCGTCTGCGCGACCAGGGGCCCCGAGTCGTGGTTCCACCAGTCGCCGCGCAGGGCGATGCGCCGGGTGCGGAAGCGGGAGGCGCTGGCGATGCTGGCCAGGTGGTCGTCGAAGACCTTCTCTTTCGCTTTCTCGCTGGGGGCCCTGACCTTGATCCCCAGGCTGTCCCCGACCAGCCGGCAGGCCGCGAGCACCGGCTCCACGTCGACGCTGCTGGTGGACCCCGTCTCCGCGAGGGCGGGCGTCTTGCCGGCCAGGACGGCGCCGATGGCGTCGTAGCCCGCGTCCAGGGCCGCCTCCGAGTGTCGCGCCTTGCTCTGCAGCCGCTGGTATTCGTCGACCACGGCCAGGCGCTTGTTGATGAACTCGCACTCGCAGAGCACCTCGTGGAAGAAGTCCATCCCCGCCCAGGGATCGCCCTTCGCGATCAGCTCCAGGGTGGTCCGCCCCTGCAGCGTCTCCGTCCCTTGCGCCTCCCCCGAGAGCTCGAGCCAGGTCTGCGGCGTCAGCGGGAAGCGCACGCCTTGTCCCGAGGGAAGGAGGGTGGCCATGCTGATGAAGGAGAAGCGGTCCGGCGCCACGTCGACCCAGAGCACTCCTTCCTCGGACCGGGCGTTGCTGCCCTTCTCGAGGATGGCCTCCTTGCCGCGGGCGACGAGAACGTTGGACAGGGGACGCGGGAAGATATCGCGCGTGAGGCGGGCGGACAAGCCGCCCACCCAGGCGTCTACGAGCCCCGCCACCACCTTTGCAATCAGCGAGTCCGCCTCCGCCCGCCGGCGCAACTCGGCCCGCGGGATGCGGCGTATCTGGGTGCCGCCCTTGGCGGTGGCGACGAACCCCGAGTCCAGCATGTGCCGCGGATCCACTCCGAAGAAACCTTCCCCCGGCAAGAGGGTGAGGAAGTGGTTGCGCGCGCCCAGGGGCTTGCCGTCCTTCACCGTCACCGTGAACACGTCGACCTTCCCGGAGAGGATGTAGAAGGCCTGGGCGGGATCGTCGAGGAGGATGACGCGGCTGCCGCCGATGGGCACGTCCTCGCCGGCCGCGCCCAGACGCCGGGCCGCCTCCTTGGCCAGGAGATCCCCGATACCTTCCATGCTCTGGGTGTGATCGAGCTTCAGGGCCGGAGGGTGACACTCCAGGAACGTGTCGCCGACGCGGAACCGCTGCCCGACCGCGACCACCTCGTCCTTGACCTTCCGGTCGTCGATCCAGGTGCCGTTGAAGCTCTCGGCGTCCTTGAGGCGGAACTGCCCCGGCGCGGGCCCGCCCTCGATGGAGGCGTGGGTGCGGGACGCGCTGTCATCGTCCAGCACGATGTCGCAGGTGTCCCCGCGGCCCATGGTGGCCTTGCCACCGGCCACGCGGAATTCAGTGCCCGCCGGGACCCGTCCCTTCGACGAGATGACCCGCACCACGAACTCGGTCTGCTTAGGGACCTCGGGGCGGCGAAGCACCTCGGTGGAGAGCGGCACGTCGGGGCGAGGGGCAATCAGGGTCCGCGCGTCGTCTTCAGGCGGAGGAGGCTCGGGTGCGCGCAGGATCGGGGCAATGAACTCGAACTCGGTGCCGACGATGCGGAACTTCATACCGTGGCGCAAGCGGACCTCCGGCACCCGCTGCTCGCCCACGAAAACCCCGTTGCCGCTGCCGAGGTCCAGCAACCGGACACCGTCCCCGTCCGCTTCGATCCGGGCATGCATGCGCGAGATCCGCTTGTCCTTGAGGACAACCGTGCAATCGTCGCCCCGCCCGA
>JANNGX010000193.1:0-14321 GCA_031404115.1 Gemmatimonadales bacterium
CTAACTTCATCGAGGCGATCTCGCGCGGCGTACTGCGGATCCGCGGGACCGTCGCCACCGGGCAGTCCACCGGAATCGTGCTCATCGGCACGGTGAATTTCATGCGGATCGGGAACCCGGGCACCTCGACCACCACATCGATGTTCCTGGGACCGATCACCGGAGCCCCGGCGACCGGTCCCTACAACTACAAACCCCGGATCAGGATCGAGGAGGCGGCCTACACCATCCCGGCTGCCGGCCCGGCCCCGACCACCGTGTCCGGCACGGTCAGTTCGCCGCAGCTCGGCGGGCTCGGCGGGGTCACCGTGACGCTGGGGAGCGGGCTCACCGGGACGACGGGGGGCAACGGAGCCTACACGATCGCCAATGTGCCCGCCGGCAACTACTCGGCGACGGTCTCCGGGCTGCCGGCCGGCTGCACCGCGCCAGCCGCCCTGCCGGTCGTCGTGGCCGCGGCCCCGGTGACCGGTGCCAATTTCGCGGTGACGTGCCCGGCGCCGACCGGCGTAACGGTGTCCGGCACTGTGACTTCGCCGCAGCAGGGTCCGTTGAGTGGGGTGCTCGTGAGCCTCGGGGCGGGGTTGAGCTCGACTACCGGTGCCAACGGCTCGTTCTCCATCGTGAACGTCGCGGCGGGGAGCTACTCGGCTACGCTGTCCGGCCTTCCGGCCGGCTGTACTCCTCCCGCCGCCGTGCCGGTGACCGTGGCGGCGAGCCCGGTGACCGGCGTCAGCTTCAGCATTGCCTGCCCGGCGGCTCCCACCACCGGCACGTTGAACGGCTCCTTCACCTTCACCGCGGGAAGTCCCACGCCGAGCCTGGCTGCCGTGACGGTTACCATCACGCCCCAGGGAGGCTCGGCCCTCACGACCAATCCGAGTACCTCCGGCGCCTGGACCCGGACCGGTGTGCCGGCCGGAGCAGGGACGGTGACCATCTCCAATCTGCCCGCTGGGTGTACGGCGGCGGTGAGCAGCGCCAATTACACCGGACTCACGGGCGGTGGGTCGGTGATAGTGCCACCGTTCTCCGTGACGTGTCCTGTCGCGCCGGCCAACCAGTACCCGCTCACGGTTACCTGGAGCGCGGTCACGGGCGGGCAGGCAACCATGACCGTCAAGATTGATATGGGTGCCTTCAACGATCCGGCCAACAACGGAGCGAATCCCGACCGGATCGCCGGCTTCCAGGCCACTTACAAGTTCCCGACGAGCCGGTTGAGTGGCGCCGTGTGTGCGGCGCAGTCCGGGTTTACCGGGACGATCAATACGGTGACTTCGGGTGAGGTGACCCCGGTGCTGACGAACCTCAATGGGGTGGCCGGCCTCTTCATTCTTCACACCTGCACATTCACGGTGGCGGGTACCGGGCCAACCACCCTCGGAGTGACCGGGTTGTTTGCGTTCGACGAAGGCGGCAACCAGTTCGAAACGAAGATCAACGTGATCGTGAGCCCACTTCCCTAGGGAAGCTCACGTCACGCTCGGGTCACCAAGTCCCCTCGCTGTACTCTACTGATTCGTTACGCGACCGTGGACCCTTCGTGGGTCATTGTCGAGATCATTGTGGGTCGCTTCGGTCCGTCTCGCACCCCATCATTTCGTCAAAGGTCTCGCCCGGTCACTCCGGCGTCACGGGGTTTACTGCCGCTTCGCGACCAGGCTGGGACAGGACCGTCTGATGGGCGTCGGGAACGGAGCCGAGTTTAGCGATGCTCCGAAGAATTCGGAGCTCCCGGTTCCCCAATCTTCTTGGAGGTCGCATGCCCCAGTTTTCCGTTTTGCGTCAAGGTGGACGCGGGCGCACGGTCCGGCACACGCTGAGTGCCCTGGCCGTCGCCTTCTCCGCCGCTTGCGCCGGCGAATCGCTCACGCCGCCCGACAAACCGATCATCCCGGTGGATCCACCGGTCAGTCCGGCCGTGGCCGGCGCCGCGTGGCGGTTTGACGTCAGCACCTCCAAGCGGACGATCAAGATCACGGCGCCGCGGGTAGCGGTGTCGGGCGCGCCCGGACAGTTCAGCGCAGGCGGGATCGACTACTCCCTGGTCGGCGCGGACGTCATCACTCTGAGCGCGTCCAACTACAGCGCGTCCGGTGTCGGTACCGGCGGCGCGCCGGCCGGCAAGGTCCTGGTGAAATTCGACGTTGCCATCACCAACCTGCTGACCAGCGTCGATCTCATTACCCCGACCTTTCCGGTGCCCCCGGGGGCGGGCGTGTTCGCGTTCCCGTTTTCGACCAACGTGACCACCACGTCGGGCGGCGTGAACACCAGCGGCAATGACATCATCATCGATCTGCCGAACACCGGCGGAGTCGCCACCAGCACCGATTTCGATGGCGCTCCCTACAACTGGTTCAACGACACCGGCTGTCCGGCCAGCACGGCCCCGACCGACTGCTACCGCTATGAGACCTACGCGGTTCCGGTCGCCGCGGGCGGGACCACCGCCGCGCAGACGATCGGGTTTGTCATCGATCCGACCGTGTCCAACTTCAGCGCCAAGATCATCGTGGCCGCCGACCTCCAGAACTCGGGCCCGGCGATCAGCCGCACCGTGCAAGGTACGGTCAGCACCAGCACCCCGAACGTCGGCAATCTGAGCGGTGGTCTCGTCTCCATCAGCGGCGCTGGCTCGAACGCGCCGGTCAGCGGCGCCTACAGCATCGCCGGCGTCGGCGCCGGTCCGCACACGGTGAGCTACGCCCCGCCGGCCGGCAGCGGTTGCAGCGTTCCGGCAAGCGTGCCCATCACGGTCACCTCGGGCAGCCCGGCACCGATCGTGGTTGACTTCCTGGTGACCGGTTGCACCGTCGTTGCCGGCCCGACCGGGCAGGTCAATGGCGCGATCAACTTTGCAGCAACGACCGGCAGCTCGCCCAGCCTCGCCGGAGTGGTGGTCACCCTGAATCCGGACGCGACCCTTCCGCTTCCGGGACCGGCTTCGGTCAACACCAGCCCGAGCGCGGCGGGTGCCTACGGCGCGGCGGTCGAAATCGGCACTGGCGCCGGCGCCGGCAGTGGTGTCATTACCTTCGCGAACCTTCCGGCGAGCTGCACTTTCGTCGGGGCCAGCACGTCCTCCTACACCGGGGCCAATACCTCGACCGCAGTGACGGCCGCTCCGGTCACGATCACCTGCCCGGCGGTGTTGTATCCGTTGGTCTACGCCTGGGGCGCGCCGAGCGGCGGTTCCATCGTCCTCACGGCCACGATCGACATGAGCGCCCAGAACAGCCTGCTCAACAACGGAGCAGGTGCCGATAACATCGAGGCCTACCAGGCGACGTTGACCTGGGGCACCCGTGTCTCGGCGCCGGTCTGCGCCGCCGGATCCAGCCTCACCGGCCCGCTTACCCCGGTCGGGAGCAGCATGACTCCGGTACTCACCAGCACCGGTGGCGCGACCGGCTTGGTGACGCTCTTCACGTGCACCTTCACCTATACCGTGGGCGGCACGGGCACCTTCACCGTCCCGTTCGCCTCTCATGTGCTCATCGGCGGCGCCGGCTCGGACAGCTTTGAAGCCCGTACCGCCGTCACGGTGAACCCGATTCCGTAAAGAAGTTGACGATGAACTGACTCCAGAGGCGGGGCTGGCTTGCCAGCTCCGCCAACGGATCCTCGATCCAGAGAACTTTTCCACTCGCTTGGGAGGTCTTACATGCGGTTGCTCACCTGGAAACAGCTGACCCGGCCCGCCGTGCTCGCGGCGGTCGCTGGCGTCACTCTCGTTTCCGCTTGCTCGCGCGATGAGAACCTCGCGGGACCACCGGTTCGGCAGGAGCCCACGTTCCGGCTCGAACTCGAGGTCTCCAGTCTCACCGCCCCGCGCGGCCAGCGGATTGCAGTCGCGATCACGAATTTTTCGAGTACGGCCCTGGGCGGACTCCAGGGGCGGCTGCTGTTTGACCCGGCGGCGCTCCGGTTTGTGGGCCAGGACTTGGACGCGGACAATTCCACCATCCTCAATACCCGGTCGGCCGCGACGGGGCTGCTCTCGGTCATCAGCGTGAATCTGCGGGGCAAGGCGCTTCCGGCCCGCACCGCCACGCTGGCGTTCGAAGTCCTCGGCGCCAACTACGGGCGCTCGCTGCGGTATGAGCTGGGAACCGCCGCCGGTATGGATGGCGCGGAGATTCGTATGGGCAAGGTCGGCGGCGCTTTCGAAGCGCGCGACCTGGCCGTCAGCTTTACCGCCAAGCTGCAGACCGACGAGGACTGGCTCGCCGCCGTGGCTCCGGCCCTGGCGGGGCAGGCGATCATGCCGGTGCCCGGCGCGAACATCTCGGGCATCGTGTACGGCGACTGCAACGAGTCCCTCGGCAACGTGAACGTCGGCGACGTGCTCTGCATTCAGCGCGTGGCCGCGAACCTCGACCAGCCGCTCACCGGCACCGACGCCGCCACAACCGACGCGGTCATCGCCGCGAACGTCGCCCCGGCGAACTGCGCTGTTGGGGGCTGCCTGGCCGGGGACTTTGGCGAGCCCGGGGACGCCACGCCCCCCGGTATCAACGCCGGCGGCAGCGCGACCAACATCGACAGCCGGACGGTTAACGTCAGCGATGCGCTCCCGGTGGCCCAATGCGCCGCGGGCCTTCCGGGCTTCTGTCCTCCGACCACCGCGGCGGGGCCCTGGACCACCGTCGTGAACCAGATCATTCCGGGCCGGGAAGCGAGCCAGTTTGCCCGCCCCGACTCCACCGTCAACTGCCCCATCCTCGCAAGCACCACCCTGAACCGCACCAAGCGGTACGTGTTCCCGAAGATCGGCCTGATCGCGTCCACCACCTGCGAAGTCGGCACCGACGGCGGCACCGCGGTGGTGCTCACGATCGACGCCGGCGCGCTGCTCGTGGTGGACAGCGTTCCGCTCGTCATCAAGCGGAACGCGCAGATCTTCGCGAACGGCACGCTGGCCGAGCCGATCGTGATGACCTGCGTCAAAGGCCAGTTGGGCCTCGATCCGGCCGGCGGCAGCGGCCCGGGCGACGGCATCGTGAGCAAGGGCTGCTGGGGCGGGCTCTACATCAACGGCAACGCGCCGGTCAACAACGGCACCGCCACCAGCCCGGTCATTGCCGGCCGGAACGGCGGCGGCGCGCTGGAGGCCATTGGTGAAGGCGCCAGTGGGCTCTACGGCGGCGACAACCTGACCGACAACAGCGGCGTCCTCCGGTTCGTGATCGTGGAGGGCGGCGGGTCCCGGTTTACGACGACCAACGAGCGGAACGGCTTCACCTTGCAGGCCCTGGGCTCGGGCACGACCATCGACTACGTCATGAGCACAACTGGCCTCGACGATGGGATCGAGTTCTTCGGTGGTAACGTCAACCTCAAGCACGCCTACGTCGAAAACACCGAGGATGACTCGTTCGACTGGGTGGCGGGCTGGCGCGGGAAGCTGCAGTTCGGCATTGCCCGCGGCTGCACGTTGGGATGCGACAACGGCATCGAGGGCGACAATTTCGGCAGCGATGGCGGCGCACTCGATCCGGAATCCGCGCCGCGGTCGTCTCCGACGCTCTATAACATGACCTTGCTGGGCACCCAGGCGAATACGGCTGGCAGCGCCCATGGCCTGCTTCTCCGGGCCAACACCGCCGCGACCATCCGCAATATTCTGGTGTTCGGCTACCGCACCGGCGGGCTCGACATCGATTCAACGGGTCAGGGCCCCCCTGCGACAACCTTCACCACGTTCGGGTTGATCTGCACCCATCTGGGTGGCGCCGGCAACGGCGGGACCCCGATCGGAAACGACTCCCTCAGCGTCCGGTTCGGATACTTCGGCAACAATGCCGCCGACGGCGATCCTGACAGCGGGGACCCGCGCCCGTCCAACTGCGGTGGGTACACGCACGCCGGGTCCAACCTCGAGGCCGCGTACATGGCGGTCGCCGGGAACAGTCTGTTCACCGGTCAGGGTCCCGCCACCGGATTCCTGGTCGATCCGTGGGGCACGGTGCCGGACTTCCGGCTCAGCGCCTCCGCACCGGCCGGGGCGCTCAGCTGCGCCACGCCGCCGAGCGACGGATTCTTCGTGACCTCGGCGACGTACTGCGGCGCTGTCGGGCAGCAAAACACATCCCTGGTCAACCTGCCGTGGTACAGCGGGTGGACCAATCCGAGAACGCCATAACGGCGTCTTCGCGAGGAGCTAGAGCAGTGTAGCAGGCGCTGCGTGGGGTCCGAGGCCAATAGTCGGGCCCCACGCAGCAGCGTCTCATCCTGGTGTGGCAGTGTGGTACGGAGGCGGAATGGATCGAAGGGTTGGAGCACGGGTACTCGTGGCGGGCCTCGTTGGGTTCGCGGCGTGCAAAGGAGGGGACTCCCTCGGCCCCTCGGGCGCCAAGCCGCCGTATATCGCGGTCGTGGCGAAGATCGAAGCGGGCTCGCTGCCGGACCCCAACGTGAAGTTCAACTACCGGGTCATCGACCTTTCCGCTGGCGGGGTGCTGGACACGACCATCACGCTGGCGCCGACCGACACGCTGATTCTGAGCGTCCGTCCGGCCACGTACGAGATCACGCTGGAGAACCTTCCGGCCAAGTGCGTCTCGCGCTACGGCAAGACGGACATCGTCGCGGTGCCCGAGGGGACCAACACCGCGATCTCCCGGTTCTTCATCACCTGCAACGCGCCCCTCGCTGTGTCGATCTTCACCCAAGGAGGACCGGACACCTTTCAGTTTGTCTGGAATCTGGACGGACCGGGTGGGAGTCAGCAAACAGGATTTGTCGACCGGCGTGAGCAGGTAGTGATTCTCAACCCGCTGCCCCCCGGCGACTACATCTTTTCGGTGTACAACGTGCCGGTCGATTGTGAGGTGACCAGCCCCGGTCGCCGCAGTCAGAAAGCCACGGTCAAGGCGTCCGGCGGGTCGCTGCTGCAGTTTTCGATCATTTGCTCGCAGCCAGCCGGCAGGCCAGAGCTCAAGACCTTCAAGTGGAGCTATCGCGACGGTGTCGCCGCCTTGTATGTGGAGGCCCACGACCCCGACGCGAACCTGATCGGCTACATCCTGGATCTCACGGACTGCGCCGGGCGAAGCCTGCTTCCCAATGGCGCCATCGAGCGGGGCGGATTGCAGAGCCTCCACACCTCGTACAGTCAGAATCCGACCATCGCGGCGGCGCACCAACTCGACCTTTCGGACGTCCCGGGTCAGACCCGGTGCGCCACCCTGCGCCTGGTGGACGACTTCGGCAATGTGACTCCCTTGGCGGAGCGGATGCCGACCCCGGGCGGCACCTTCGAGCCGACGGTGGTCCGGTACAACGCACTCGTGGTCGGAGGGATCCGGCTGACGACGGTCCTCGAAGTGGAGGACCCGTCGAGCATGTACGTCGGCGCCTACTTGACGCTGCGGCTTCGCGATGGAGTCCTCGGCGGCGCTCCGGATGGCAAGCCCGACATCGGCGTCTACAGCAACCAGGGATTTCTTCCCGGCTCCCAGATCCCCGACGTGAATTTCGGGTCCAACCGGGCCATCCGGTCGCCCGCGGACGTGCAGGCGCAGGTGGTGTATCTGATCGATCGGCAGGGCCGGTTTCGCCGCCTGGTCGATGACGACTTGCTTAACTAAGGGCCGGGAGAACGAACATGCGTCAGCTACGGGTAGTGCTCGTCGGTGCGGCCCTCGCGATCGCCGCCTGCAACGCCGATGAGGGCGCACGTTTGATCGCTCCGATAGCGGCCGGCTCCAATGCGGGCCCCGCTGCTGGCGATCACCTCTGCAACCAAACCCATCGGCGGCCGAATCGCGGCGGCCGTCCGCCTGGCCGGCTCGACGGCCGGGTCTCCAAACGCCGTTGGGGCAGTCCAGGGCTGGATTCACTTCGATCCGGCGAGGCTCAGGTATGTCGGCCAGCCTGCCGGCACGCTGCCGGTCGTCCTCACCGGGGAGCGCGAGCTGGATCGCGGCAGGCTCAAGTTCGCGGTGCTGGACGTGCACGGCCTGCCCGAACAGCCGGCACTCTTCGTCTTCGAGGTGGTGGCCGGAGGCTACGCCGATGGCGTCGGGTTCGAGCCCGAGCTGGCACTCTCGCGTGAAGGCGCGGTCCTCACCCGGTGGCCCAGGCGCGCCGGCCGGGTCGTCGACGGCGCCCTGACCGTTCCTGCCGGGCCGCGGCGGCTCACCCTCGTGGACTGGGTGGCGTACCTCCAGGCCGAGGACCGGCCGGGACGGCTGAAGTCATTTGCGGGGGACGGAATCATCTACGGAGATGTCACGCTCAACGGTGTCGTGAATGTGGGCGACGTGTTGGCGGTTCAGAACATGGCGGCGGGAAACCTTCCGCTCCTGAGTCTGGCAACCCGTGACTTTGTCATTGCCGGGGACGTAGGGCCTTCCAATTCTCCCGGCATCGGCGAGGCGAGCGACCCGGTCCCGCCCGGGCTGGAGACGAACGGCACCCACGTCCTCAACGTGCTCGACGCGCTCATGATCGCCTTTTTTGCGGCCAATCTCCCCTCTCCCATCGCCGGTCAGCCCATCCCCGGCCGGACGCCTACCCTGGGCCGGGTGATTCTGAGCGGGTTGCTTGCGGCGGATCGTTACCTGAGCCGGGACACCGTCTACGAGCTCTCCGGAACCGTGATCGTGCCGGGTGGTATCACCCTCACCATCCAGGCGGGAACCCGCCTCGAAGGCCAGGCGTCGACCCGCGGCGCGCTCTCGATTCGCCGCACCGGGCAGCTTCAGGCGCTTGGCACCAGGCTCGAGCCGATCGTGTTCACCTGTACCACCGCTTCCCCCGCCGCCGGCTGCTGGGGTGGCGTCAACGTCAACGGATCCGCGCTGCTGAACAACGGTGGTGGTGGCGGCGGCGGCATCGGATGCCCCGAGAAGCAGGAGCCGAGCGGCGGGACCTATGGCGGCTGCCTGGTGCAGCACTCCAGCGGAGGTCTCCGGTTCGTGCGCATCCAGTACGCCGGCGCCGCGTGGCCGGCCACGCCATCGACGCCGGCCGCCGGCCTCGCGCTCAACGGGGTCGGCTCGGGCACCTTCCTCGAGGACGTTCATGTGCTCGCGTCGGCGGGGCCCGGGGTGTTCGTCTCCGGCGGACACGCCGCCCTTCGGGAATTCTACCTTACCCGGAACGCCGGCGACGGCTTGACCTGGGACGACGGATGGCAGGGCAAGGCCCAGTCAGTGCTCATTGCCCGCTCGGGCGGGTCGGGGGCGGGACTCCGCGGCTCCAACGCTGCGGCCGCTTTCACCGCCGGCCCCCGGTCCCACCCGACGATGTACAACGTCTCCATCATCGACATCAACTCCGCCAGCCCGCCCGCCTTGCCGGCCATTCTGCTGGCCCAGGGCACCGGAGGGTTCTTCCGCAATGTGCTGGTCCAGGGCTGGACCGGCACCGCCCTGGAGATCAACGATCAGGCGAGCTGCGACCGGGTCGCGGTGGACAGCCTGGATGTCAGCACCTCGATCTTCTTCGGGAACGGGACGGACTTCTCGCCCGACGCCGATTGCATCGACGAGGCGGCATATGGGCTCGGCGCCTCGCGGCAGAACCTTCAGGCGAACCCCGCCTTGCTGGACCCGGCGTTCGCGCTCGCGCCGGACTTCCGACCGGCCGACGGCTCCCCGGCCACCAGCGGGGCGACGCCGCCGAGCGATGGCTTCTTCGATGCGCTGCGGACCTATCGGGGCGCGGTGCCGATTGGCAACGTGACGCGGTCGAACATTCCGTGGTACACAGGATGGACCGTCGGATTCTGACCGAAAGCGCGCCCGCTTCCGAGGTACCCGCAGGTCAGAGGGCCTCGCGGACGCGGACGATGCTCGCTTTTCTGCTGGTCGCCACGGCCGCCTTCGGCGCGTCGCTCACCAGCCTCGGCAACGGATTCGCCTTCGATGATCGACCCATCATCGAGGACAACCAGACGGTGCGCTCGCTTCAGGCACCGCACCGGTACTTCGCCCAGCCCTATTGGCCTCCCGAAACCAACGACGGATTGTACCGGCCCGTAACGATCCTCGGCCTCGCGCTCCAGTGGCAGTTCGGTGGCGGTTCGCCGCTGGTGTTCCACCTCGGGAACATCCTCCTCACGCTTGCGGCCACCGCAGCCTTCCTTGCGCTCGCCCGGGCGCTGGTCCCGCCGGCCGCCGCCCTGGCGGGCGCGCTCCTTTTCGCGGTCCACCCCATACACACCGAGGCGGTCGGCAACGTGGTAGGGCAAGCCGAATTGCATGCCACGCTGGGCGCGATCCTCGGGGCGCTGATTTATCTGAGGGCCCGGCAGCGGGGGGCGCTGGACCTCCGCGCCAACGTTCTGCTCGCGCTGACCGCCGCCTATGGCCTCCTGGGGAAGGAGCAGGGCCTCATCCTCCCGCTCACCCTGGCAATGCTCGAGGTGACCGTGGTGCAGGACGATCGGCCGGTTTCCGCTCGGGTGCGGTCGCTTCTCCCGACGTTTCTTCTGCTTGGGGTCGTGGGGGGGGTGCTCTGGGCACTCCGGGCTCAGGTTCTGGCAGGAGGTCTGGCCGGGCCCATCGCCTGGCCCTGGCGGGGGCTCCCGTTCGGCGGGCGGTTGCTCACGATGCTCGGCCTGGTGCCCGAATGGCTCCGTCTGCTCGTCTGGCCCTGGCATCTCCGCATCAACTACAACCCGCCCGCTTTTCCGGTAGCCGCGGGGTGGGCGGTGTCGCAAACCATGGGTCTGGTGGTGCTGGCGGGATGGGCCGGGCTGGTCGGCTGGAGTTGGCGACGGGCACGGGTAGTGTCCGCCGGTCTGCTGTGGATCGCGATAGCTCTTGTCCCGGTGAGCAACGTGTTGATCCCCACCGGAGTGATGCTTGCCGAGCGAAACCTTACACAGCCGAGTGTGGGGTTGGCGCTCGGGGTGGCGGGCGGGGTGGCATGGCTCCTCGCGCGACTCGCTTCCCGGGTCGCGTTGCTTCGGCTCGCCGTCATACCCGGGTCAGTCCTCATCGCGATGTTCGGGTGGCGGAGCGCGGACCGGATGCCGGTGTGGAGGGACGACTCTTCCGTCCTGCGCCAGATGCTCCTCGATGATCCGCGGAGTTACTACGCCCGCTTTCTACAGGGCCTGGAACACGAATCCGCCTACCGGGCCGATTCAGCCGAGCAGGACTTTCGCGCCGCCATCAGCCTCTGGAGCGGCGACGGCCGCGTCCTGGAGCACTATGCCCAGATGCTGTGGCAGCAGAGGCGATACGGCGAGGCTGTCCCGCTCCTGCAGCGGTCCCTGACGATCGAGGAGAACCGTCCTCCCGCCCGCCGGATGCTCTACGAGGGCCTGCGCCGACTCAACCGGCGGGAAGATGCCCACGCCGTGGCCCTTCGCGGGATCGAGCTGGGCGATCCAGGGTTTGCCCCGCGCGTCGATCCTCGAACGCTCCGCCGTTGACTACACCGGTTTGCGCGCTGAGCGGTGCCAAGATGTGACTGATCTGTTACCCCTTCCGATCTGGCCTGACACGTTCCTCCAGCAAGTTCCCGCATCCATCGGACCATACCTGTTCTGAGCCAGCCGGGGACGTTGCGAGGGGGTACCTCCCAGGCGTGATCCAGTCAGCGCTGAGTTCATCCCGTCGGGCACCCTCTGAGGTCGAGCACGTGAAGACATCGGGCCTCTGATGGGACGACCACTCCCGCTGAGACTGGAATCCGCCCCGGTGGCGCCGGACGAGGCGCCGGTGAGCTTCCGCAGCGTCGTCGAAGCCGGCGTCATTTGTGTCGAAGGCCAGTTGTCCACCGGGAGCCGCGGGTGGACGCTCCATGCGGCCGCAGCCATCCGCCGGTCGGTGATCGTGATGCAGGTCACTGCGGTGGAGCTTCCGCCTGGAAATGGCCCCGATCTCGAGTACCACACCTATCGAGCCACGATTCGGGTGCACCGCAGGGGGAAGTTTCGTCTTCAGGTCCGGCACGCCTACCGAAGCGTGGGGGTGATGGGAGTGTGTCTGCCCGATCCGGTGTACGAGTGCACCCTCGCGGTGCCCTGACGCCTCAGCGGACGGAACGCTTCTACTGCTCCTGCTCCCGGCCCTTTTCCAACTGGCCCGTCACCGTCGTGCGGGCCTTGTTGCGCATGATGTCCAGCCTGAAGCTATCGCCCGGCTCGTAGCTGCGCAGTATGCGGAGGAAGCTGTTCGGCCCCGTGGCCTTGCGGCCGTCAACATTCAGGATCACGTCGCCGGCCTTGAGCCCCAGCGTCGATTCCCGGGGCACGTTGATCACCAGCACACCTTCGGTGGTGCCGAAGTAGGAGCCGAGATCGGCATTGAGCGGCGCCAGCTCGAGGTCGGCCAGCGGGCCGCCCATCGTGAAGGCGTAGCTCATGCCGCCGCCCGGCAACCGCTCGCTCCGGAAGACCCCGCCGCCGAATGGCGTCCGCTCCAACATGATCCCGCCGGGGATCTTGAGGCTGAACTCGCCGCCATCCTCAAAGCCGTTCGCCACGAACACCGGCTCGTTGCCGGTGACCAGAGAGACCGTCTTCCGGGCTCCCCCGCGAAGGTACTCCACGCTGATGGTCTGCTCGGGCTTGAGCTCGGCGGCATACTCGACCAGGCGGACCCCTGGCAATGACTCATCCTCACCGGCGCGGGTATTGTCGGTGGCGATCAGCGAGTTGCCGTTGATCCGGGTGATGATGTCGCCGCTCTGGATGCCCGCTTTGGCGGCCGGGCCGCCCGGCGTGACCGACTGAATGATGGCGCCGATCGAATCGGTCTCGCTGGCCCGCATGTCCACCGTGACGCCCAGCCGCGCGCGGCGCTGCGTGATCTTGCGGATGCGGTCCCGGATGACCTCGGGGCCGTCGCCGCCGTCGATGTAGATCCTGGGGCGGGGAACCGGCTGGCGCTCCTGGGCCACGAGGCCGGCGGGAAACGCCGAGGCCACCGTGAGCGCGCTCAATACGAACAATCGAACCGACATGGTATCACTCCTCAAAGGCTCAGAACCCTACTGCTCTCGCCCGAGTCACGTGCACATCCATCAGCGCGTTGAGCAAGCCAACGCGCTCACGCCAGAGCCGGAGCGCCGCTTCCTGACGCACGCTCCGGTCCATCATATCCACCAACTGCAGCTGATCGTCCACCCGGGCCAGCCGGTCTTCGAGCGAGGCGGCGACGACCGCCGTTCTCCCGTCGGTGACCCGCTGGTCGGGGTTGTAGGCCTGAATGGTCCCTTCGAGCGAGCGGGAACGGGCGATGATCGAATCGAGTTCCTGCTGCTCCGCCATCTGCTGGGCCGAGGTGTCGTCCGACCCGCCCGAACCGCGAGTCAACACCACCGCGAGAGTGAGCGAGGCCGCCACCGCGAGCCCGCCGGCCGAAAGCGCCATCCACCGCTTCCGGCGGCGATCGGCGCGGGCGTCGATCCGGATTTCGGCAAAGCGGTTGCGGGACGGCTGGAGGGCGGGGAGGGCACGGAGCCGCGCCACCCGCTGATCCAGCCTCTCGAGCTCGGCGCGGCAGAGATCGCACGCCGAGGCGTGATCCCGCCAGCCGGCCACCCCGGGCTCGAGCCCGGGCTCCCGCACCGCGAGCAGCTGTTCCATTGTCAGATGCGTCATACCGCCACCTCCTCACCCAGCCAGCGGCGAAGCCGCGTGTGGGCCCGCGCCAGCTGCGACTTCGAAAAACTCACCGTTTTATCCATCATGCCTGCGATTTCTTCGTGAGTGTATCCCTCGACGTCGTGCAGCCAGACCACCGCCCGGGAGGTCTCCGACAGCCGGTCAAGCGCCGCCTCGAGATCCATCCGGAGGGCGGTGTCTTCCCGGCGCAGCGGGGTGATGTCGTCCTGCAATTCGTCGGTTTGCCGGTACTTGTTCCGCCGAAGGCGCATCAGCGCCTTGCTCGAGGCGATGGTGCGCACCCAGCCCCAGAGGCTGCCGTCTCCCCGGTATCGTCCGATGCTCCGGAACACCTCGAGGAAGGTTTCCTGCAGCACGTCTTCGGCGTCTTCCGTCGTGCGGCAGATGCGCCGGGCCAGGTTGTACACCGGTGCTTCGAAGGCGCGGAAGAGCGCTTCCTGGGCCGCCGGGTCTCCCGCTTTGAGTCGCGGAAGCACGGCATCGGCGTCAGCCAGCCGGAATACGTCCATGGAGAGGGTCCTGGTCAGCACGATCGTAAAGATGCGGGGGGAGTGGGGATAGTCGCATCTAAACTGTTTTCTTAAAATTCATTAATGTTGCCATGTCCTCTGGTCCTTGAGCCCCTGTCCCTGGGGTCTGATTTCACGGTTCCAGCGCTGCCGGACCCTCTGAAAGCTATTCTGCTTCCAGACCTCTTGGTTGGTGTCTCTCATGGACAAGGCAG
>JANNGX010000194.1:0-19556 GCA_031404115.1 Gemmatimonadales bacterium
GTTCGCGTTGATCACTCCGGTGGAGTAAGCCCCGATCCCAACTCGGTCGTCAGCGGGCGCCGGGCGGGGTGTCCCCTGAGGGGGCGTCAGTAAGCACTCGAACGAGTTATGACCTCCGGACATGCAGGCGCACTGCAGGCCCCGAAGGGGATCCCTCCGCCCGAGCCCGCGGGGCGCGTGCGAGGAGGAGGCCGCGCAGCCGCGCCGCGGGGCATGACTCGGTCGTCAGCGGGCGCCGGGGCCCCGCCCGAGCTCGCGGCGCGGGCGAGGAGGAGGCCGCGCGAGCGCGCCGCGGGGCATGGCTCGGTCGTCAGCGGGCGTATGACTCGGTCGTCAGCGGGCGCCGGGCGGGGTGTCCCCTGAGGGGGCGTCAGTAAGCACTCAAACGAGTTATGACCTTCGGACATGCAGGCGCACTGCAGGCCCCGAAGGGGATACCCCGCCTGGCGCCCGCGGAGAGACGGGGGCTACGCGCCGACCAGCACGAACGCCGCCCAGCGGGACGGGTGGGCCCGCTCGTCCCCCGCTGAAATCCAGCGTGACCGGACTCGCGCCAGCGCCGCCGCAGCCGGGTGCCCGGCCTTGAGCTCGACATAGAAGGCCTGAACGAAATCCGCGGCCGCCTGGTCCGGCACCCGCCAGAGCGTCACCAGCGCGCTGCGGGCGCCCGCCGCAAGGAACGCGTATTGCATGCCCACCACGCCCTCGCCGCGGACCCAGCGGCCCACCGCTGTTTCGCAGGCCGACAACGTCACCAGCTCCGCATTCAGCCGCAGCCGCCGAATCTCGGGGAGCGCCAGCGCCTTCCCCGCGAACAGCAGCGCGCTCTGTTCCGGCCGCCGATCGCTGGCCAGGGCATGCAGCGCAAAGTGCAGATAGCGATACTTGCCGGGCGACAGATCCAGCCAGCGGGTAAGCGTGGCGCGGCGCCCGATCAGCAGCTCGGACCCATCGGCCCGGAACATGTCGTGAACCGCCCGCGCTTCCCGCTCCGCATACGGCAACGAGCCCTGCCCGAGCGCGGTGTCGGGGTTCGAAAGCGCCGGATTGCCGACTGCCAGCATCGCGCGGCTCCAGCGCACCTGGGGCGTGCGGGCGAGTGCGGCAAGCACCGAGGCCGACGGCCCGTACGAGATGTGGCGTAACCCGGCGTGTCCGGCAGCAGTGCCCGACAGGATCACCTCGACGGGGATCCGGTGAAGCGGACCGTCCAGCACCACGAGAAGCCCGGACCCGGAGTCGGGCCGGAGCGGAGCCACGAACCGCCGGTACGCGGCGCGGGCCGCCGCGCGCCACAGCGTGTCACCGGGGGGTCGGGCCAGGGCGCCGGAGAGAAAATCCACGGTCGCGGCGAGGGAATCCGCGCTGCCCAGGATCACCGCGCGCGCCGAATCCCGGGTGATCCACCATCCCACCACCTGCTTCTGCCCCCAGAAGTACGCCAGGAGGGCCCGCTCTGCGGGCGGTTGTAACAAGGCGCCGCGGAGCTCGGCCGGGCTCGCGACCCGCCCGGCCGGCACCGGCTCGGCCGATTCGAGGCGGGCCAGGGAGTCTCCCAGCGCGGCGAGCTCGCGGTCGGCCCCGGCCAGCGCCGCCGAATCGCGAAGCCGCGCCCTGGTATCGTAGGCCTCGCGCATCCGCTGGCCAATTCTGTGCACTTCCGAGCCAGGGAGGACGATCCCGCGATCCGCCATGAGCTCGAGCAGCATCCGGGCCCGGGCCCGCTCCGCGGTGGCAAGGGCATCGAGCGGGCGTCCGGCCGCGAGGAACGTCCGGATGGCGCCTTCGTAGGCCGCGAGGCGCGGGGCCGCGACGCCCATGCGCAGGTCACCCAGAGCAAGCCGTCCCCGCATCGACTCGAGCAGGTCGAGCGCGGCGCCGTAGGCCGCGGCCGCTCCGGTATTCCCGATCGCCTCCAGCGCCTTCGCCCGAGCCTCGAGCGCGTTGAACTGGATCGAGGGATCACCGAGCGAATCGGCGATGATGAGCGCCTCGTCGGCGATCCGGCGGGCGGTGGCCGGGTCCTTCGCTTCGACCGCCGCCTCCACCAGGAGAATCCGGCTCGCCACCCGTTCGGCGCCGTAACCGAGCCGATCGGCGAGCGCCATCGCCGTGGCGACCGTGTCCCGGGCGGCGCCAAGGCGGTGCCGCGCCAGCGCGACCCCACCCAGCACCAGGAGCGCGGAAATCTCGATGCTCCGGTTGGCCATCCGCCGGCCGCCGGCCAGCGCGCGCTCGGCGTGGCCGGCCGCCAAATCAGGCTGGCCGGAGTCGAGATACAGCACGGCGAGGTCGCTGTGGAACTCGGCCATGAATCGCTGATGCTGGATACTCTCGACGTAATCGCCCGCCCGCTGGAGCGCGGTGAGGGCGCCGTCATGATCGCCGGTATCGTCGAGGACGCTGGCCAGGTTGGCCAGTGCCAGCGACATGGCAAGGGTATCGTGCTGCTCCTCCGCCAGGCGGAACGATTGCCGCAGGGCCGCTTCGGCCTCGTCGAAGCGGGCCAGATGGCGGTAGCCGATGGCCACCTCGTTCCAGCCCCCGGCAATGACGCGTGTGCTGAGCGGAATACTCAGGCGAAGCCCGAGCGATGTGCTGTCCGCGGCCAGCGCCTCTCGATAGCGCCCCCGCCGCGAGAGCGGCGTGCCGAGTGCGTCGTACGCGAAGACGCCGAGCTCGAGATCGCCGGTACTGCGGTACGCCTCGATTCCCCGCTCCGCCGCGGTGACCGCGGAATCGAGCTGGCCCCGCCGCTCCAGCGAATGACTCTCGATGACGGCCACCCAGCCCAGGCGGCGAGGATCGGTTCCGGCGAGCGCGCGGGAGCGGATCAGCCCGAGGGCGGCACTGTCGGGCTTTCCGCCCCGCACCATACTCTCGGTCCACCAGAGCTGACCGAACCACTGGTTGACGGTATCTCCCAGCACGGCGAAGGAATCGCGGATCCGCGCGAAACCTGCCGCGGCCGGCATGAACCGTCCCGAGCCCACCAGCGAGCGCGGCTCCCGGTAGGCCGCCGTGTCGGCCAGTGGTGTGATGCCGGCGCTCCCGCCGCCGCATGCGCCGGCAAGGAAGATGATGGCCCCAATCCCGCCCATCCTCACCGCGGCGCCACTTCCACCAGCGCCGAGCGAAGGAGCTCCCCACCCAGCCGGTCCAGCGCCTGCACCTGCCAGAGCAACGCTCCGGTTCCCGGAGAGACGCCCAGTGAGTCGCTGGCGACCATCAGCGCCGTATCGGCGGTCTGGCGTTGCAGGAGCAAGGCGCCGTCGGACCCGAAGAAGCGAATCCGGTAGCTCGCGGCGCCGGGAACCTTCGACCACTCGGCCGCAAGCCGCCGATCCACCATGGCGGCGCGCAGCCCCATGGGAGCTGCGGTTCCGCCCCGCTCGAGACTCGACGGGGAGATCGGGGCGTCCGCGGGTTGCGAGAGTCGCCAGAATCCTACCCCGACCACCCCCACCAGCAGCGCCGCGAGGGCCAGCGTCCAGGAGTGAGGCCACCGGGTGGCCTTGAACGACGGCCGCGCGGCCCGCACCTCGTTTCCGCCGCGCACCAGCGCCCAGCAGGTGTCACAGCCGAAATAGTGGGCTTCGAAGGCCTCGGCCAGGGGCTCCGGCAACGTGCCCCGGATATATGGGAGGTCGAGCGCTTCACGCTCGACCCGTTCGCAGGTGACGACGTCAGACATGCTTATAGGGTTGCCGTCACGCTCACGGCGTTACATCCCCGGCATCGCCCAGCGCCACCGCAAGGCGCCGAAGCGCGCGGTGTTTGCGGACTCGGAGGGCGTCCGGCGTCACCCCCAGACGCGCCGAGACATCGGCGGTCGGGAGGTCGTCGAAATAGAGAAACTGGAGGAGCTGGCGGTCGCCCGACTCGAGCCGGGCCAGCGCGCGCCGCACCGCAACGCACCGCTCTTCTCCCACGATGAGCAGCAGCGTATCGGGCGGCTCGGCCTGGCCGGTGTGCTCGGCCTGGAGGCGGCCCAGCGCGCGGGACTCCCGGGCGCCGGAGCGATGCCGCTGCATGCAGAGGTTGCGGGCAGTTTGAAATATGAAGGCGGGGAGCGCATCCGGATTCGAAAGCCGGCCTTCCCGCAGTACCGCGCCGGCGACACGCAGGGTTTCCTGGGCCAGGTCCTCGGCCGTGGCCGGGTCCCCAACCCGGCGGAGGGCAAAGAGCCGGACCCGCTCCCAGTAGGGCCCTGCCAGGTCGCGATCCTCTGCCAGCGGAAGCCCCCCGCTGTAACGATCACCCTGCAAAGGCGACATAGCTCCTGAAGCTGACGCCGCGGAATGGGCGTCGGTTCGATCATACGACCCTGCCGGACGTCCGGCAATACCAGGAGACAATTGGTCATGCGCTCACACCTTGGGGGATTGGCCGGGCTTGGAATGGTGGTATCGGCGCTCAGCGCCCAACCTGCCCCACCCCAATTCAAGGGAATCTGGGAACCGGTGAGCTTCACCGAAGACCTCGACTTCCGCGAAGTCTTCTTCGTCACCATCGACAAGGGATGGGTCGCGGGCTCCAAGGGCACGATCATCCACACCAAAGACGCCGGCAAAACCTGGACTGCCCAGATGGGCGGCGATCCCCAGGCCGACGAAGAGCCGGTCAGGCTCCTCCGCTTTCTGGACGAGACCCACGGGTGGGCGGTCATCGGGGGAACCGGCAGCAGCAGCGTCCGGATCCTTCGCACCGTGGACGGTGAGTCGTGGGAGGACCTCGGCAAGGCCCCCCAGTATATCCATGAGCTCGCGATGAGCTCCCCGACCGAAGGCGTCGCGGCGGGATATCTCGGGATGGGCAGGAACCCGACTACCCTGCTCAAGACCCGCGATGGCGGCAAGACCTGGAAGCCGGTGGTCCAGTGCGCCGTCAAGGCGTCGGTCGGGGGACTCAATCGCACCATTGCCTGCGATGTCACCCGCATTCAGTTCGTCACCCAGTCGGTCGGATATCTGGTCGCGAAGACGATGTGCGTCGGCCCGTGCGAATTCCCGCCCATCCTGGGAAAAACCGAAGACGGGGGCGAGAGCTGGCGCTTCTTCGTCGGTCCCGGCGATCCGGAGGTGGTGGGCGCCACCGACCTGTTCTTCACCGACGAGAACACCGGGATCGTGCGGACCACCGATGGCAAACTGTCCCGCACCACCGACGGAGGTGCAACCTGGACCGGACTGCTGGCCAGTGTCCCGACCTACAGCAGTCTCATCTTTGCCGATCCCGAGGTGGGCTGGACGATCGAAGAAAAAACCGATGGGAAGATGAGCTACACGGTGGACGGGGGCGTCCGCTGGAACTCCCGCCAGTTCCGCTTTCCCGTCTCGCCCCGAGCGTGGAGCTTCCCCCGCCGCGACCGTGCCTATGTCGTCGGAGAACACGGGATGGTCTTTCGGTACAGCGTGGTCCCCACCGCCCGGGCGGTCCCGCCGGCGAGCGTCCTCGCGCCCGCGATGCCGGCATTCGCCTCGCCGCTGGAGGCCCAGGTGCCCGAGCTCAACAGCTTCGTGCAGGACCTCACCACCGTCGTCGAGCAGCTCCCCGATTCGGCGGCTCCGGGCGCTGCCGCGGCGCCCCCGTTCGGGGAGAGCGCGCCGGGGGCCGGCGGCTTTGCGCAGGATACCGGGCCGGCTTCACCATTCGTCAATTCCTGTTGCGGCAAGCCGGTCAATCGCCTCAATGCGATCCTCGGCGCCGTGCTCCAGAGCCTGCCGCAATTCGTAACCCGCTTCAAGAACACCAATCTGCTGGTCGCCGGCCTCCGGATGCTCTCGACCATGCCCTCCCAGTTGAGCGACGTGAAGAGCGCACTCCGCGACTTCAAGAGCGCCACCGACAAGCACGGAGCCCAGGCAGCGCTGATACGGCTCGGCACTGCGGCAGGCTCACTGCGGCAATCGACCCGGGCGGCGTTCCAGAAAGAGGCCACACCATGAGACCGTCCATCCCACTGGCGGCCGCATTCCCGCGGACGCCGGCATCGCTTCGGGTCGGTCGGAGTGTATGTGCCATCACCAGCGGACCATCGGCCCGGCGACGCTCCAGAGTGTCCTACACCTCGCCGACAGGAACCGGGACGAGCACCGGCCGTGATATCGATATGACGATCACCTTCGGGTCGCTCATCACGATCACGTCGTGTGTCGATCTCCCCGGACTCGCACCCGGTGGTTACCATGATGTGAAACTCACGGCGGACTTCCGCAAGGAGGTGGACGAGGATCGAGAAAGCAACAACACGAGCGGGCTCAAAATCACTCGGAGCACACCATGAAACTGTCCATCCCTTTGGGCGTGGCACTCCTGCTGGTCGCAGTTCGCGCCCCCGCGCAGAGGCCCCCAGCCGCCTGCTGTGCGATCACCAATATCCAGATGGTCGGTGGTGTCGTCACCGGCACGGTGACGGCCACCGGAAATGTCTTCCAGTTCAAGGTCACCGATCCCAGAACACTGGCGTCGCTTCGCGTGGGCCAGGCCGTGTTCGCCAACTTTACGGCGAAGCAGGTGTCGCTGGATGGGCGCAGCACGTGCTGTGCAATCACCAGCGGACCAACGGCCCCGGCCGCGGCACCCGCGCCCGGCCGCGCGACACCAGCGCCGGCTCTACCGGCGCCTGCCCCCGCTCCTCCAGCCGCTGGCCGCGCTGCGCCCGGCCAGCCGGGGGTGAACACCGTCCCGATTTCCGCAGCCGTGGTGAACCTGTTACCCTCGGTAACCTTTGGTCCCCCCCAGCCCAGAACCACTCCGAAGACCAAAGCGGCGAGCCGATTTCAGACCGCGACCGTGACCACGGAGGTCGCCGGCCGAAGCGTCACCGCCCCGGTACTCCACCTGCGCGGACTCAATGCGGTCGGGGAGGCCCCCGGCCTCCCCGAGGGAGCTCGACGGCTGCTCCAGATGCTGGTGCGAAGGACACCGCAGGGCCAGTCCGATCACTACATCGTCAATACCCAGATGGCCCAGGAGTGGATGGCGGCACACGCCCCGGTCCCGGCTGACGTGAAACCAACGGAACCGCCGCAGAAGCGGTGCGGCAACTGGTACGATTCCTGGGATTGCGCGACCGGGGCGGTCTCCGACGAATGGCAGCGAACCTTCGAGCACGCCTCCAATGAATGGGAAAACGCCAAAAAGACCGTCGCCGATGCCTGGGAGACAACGGTGGAATGCTTCACCGAAAAAACCATATCGTCGGGCCAGATCCCCCTGAAGTTCTTCATCACCCCATCGATGACCGTGGATCTGTCGCGGCCGAGCACAGGGAAGGGTTCGGGCAGTGGGACCGTGTCTGGAAGCGCGACCCTCGGCATCCCCATGGAGTCCGACTTTGCCGGCCGGCTCGATCTGTTCTACATCCCCTGCCTCCCCTTCGCAATCCGGCCCAAGGCGCTCTCGGGAGACGGGGTCCTGACCGTCGGGCAGGATCTCAAGGTCAGCGTGCTGGCGACCGGGAGCTTCGACAAGACGTTCACGATCCCGCCGACCGGCGGCCCGTCGATTCCAATTCAGGTGTTCCCGATCATCATCGGCGGCGTTCCGGTCGCGATACTGGACGTCAGCGTGTATATCGAGGGCGAGATCCAAGTCAGCGCCCAGGGCCGCGCCGAGGGCCAATTCCAGATCAAGAACTCCAATCCGACGCGGTTCACATTCTCCTGCAGCGGGCAGGGCTGCTCGGCCCGCCCCCGGGCGCAGCCCGCCGCCACCACGACGAACGAGAGCGCCCAGATCCAGGGAACGGTCAGCGTAAAGCCGGCCATTTATACCGCCCTGGAGCTCAATTTCAACTACGAAGCGCTGAGCGCGCGGGTCGGCCCCCAGCCGTACCTGCTGGGCACGGCCGCGGGTTGCGCGGCTGCCGCCGGCTCCCAGACGGTGGGCGGGGCCTCGAGCGTTCAGGAGAACCACGTGCTCAGCGCCGACTTGGACTGGGGAGTGGAGCTGCGGGCCGAGGCGCTGGTGCTCGACAAGATCGTCGGTAATTCGTACCGGACAAAGGTGATGGACGACAAGCACCTGTGGTTCCGCGATCTGGCGCCCGGCGGCTCCAACGCCCTGGTCGCGGAGGTCGTGAGCGCGGGGCCGGCGCTGGCGGGAAAGCCCGCCAACCATAGGGTCAAAATGCCGAGCTGCTACCCCTACACCAACCGAGTGAAATACCAGGTGAGCTGGACCGGTGGTGCTGCCCCGGTGCCCGAGCTGCCGGGAAAAAGTCCGGCATGCTCGTGGAAGCCCGCCGAGAGCACGGGCACCTGCACATTTAACCCTGCGCAGGAATTCGTGATCAGCCTGGCGTGGCCGGCGGCTGGTAATTACACGCTGACAGTCACACCGGTTGGTGATGTCCACGACCGCGTGTTCACCCCCGCGCCGAAGCAAACCCAGGTGAATGTGACTGTGGTCCCATGAAACCCCTGCGAGCCTCCGGCGATCGGCGGTCGTCATGCTGGTCCTCCGCCGGAGTACGACGGACGGGAAGGAGTGATCGATCATGAACCGACTTCTCGTGCTCGCCATGCTGGTCTTCGTCCCCTCCGCGGCGCCGGCCCACTGGCCACGCAATCCGCCGCCCGAAGCCGCCGAGCGCGCCCGCCGCTGGAAGATCAACACCCACCTCTTCGCGGCGAACAAGGCGCTCGCCGACGCCATCAATGATGGCATGGTGACGATCGCGCCCTACGGGGAATTCCCGGTGGCCGCCTCCGCGCTCCGGGCGTTGCGAGCCGCGCCGGCGGCCTATCGCGCGGGTGTGCTGGCACCCGATCTCTTCCCCGATATGTGGGTCGGAGGGTGGTTCATCCATTCCGACCTCTCTGGAATGCCGGACAAATGGACCGCCGACCACTGGATGTCGCACGTTTGGAACAAGGCGCGTGCGTGGAGCGACGCGGGCGAACGCGACAAGGTGCTCGCCTTTGCCTACGGGTTCCTCACCCACGGCGCGGGCGACATGTGGGCCCACACCTACGTCAACAAGAAGGCCGACGGCGCCTGGGCCACCTTCACCGGGCAGTCGAAGATCACGGCGATCCGGCACATCGTACTCGAAGGATACGTTGGAGCCCACACCCCGCCGAGCGACCTCACCCTCGATGTCTGGCCCCGCTTCGTCTCCAACGTGTTGATCAAGGATGCCGCGGCGCGGCAGCACATGCGGGGCGCGGCCCACTACAAGACGTGGCTCGAGATCTACGACTGGCTCGAACCGCTCATCGCGCGCGCCAAGCAGGACATGAACAAGGACATCAGCGACGACGCGCCCTACTGGGCCAAATGCGCCTTGCATCCGATCGCGTGCGCCAGGAAGGAACAGATGGAGACCTGGCGGCTCGACATCAACCGGGGATTCCGCGCGCTGGTGGACAGCAGTGAAAGCCTCGGTGAGAATCTCATGGCCGGCGCGACCGGCGCGGGCGCCGCCGCGATGAGCGGCTGGATGATCGAGTGGATCCCCAAGATGTTCGGCGCCCACGCGATCGGCGAAGGGGGCGCTGCCCTCCAGCAATTCCTCAACTGGGTAGGTGGTACCGTCGCACCCATCAATGAGGCGATCAAAGCGGAGACCGAGCGCACCTTCAAGCGACACTTTTCGGAATACTACGATCTCTACCAGGCAGCCAAGGACCCCTCCTCCTACATGGATCAACTCGGCTTCCCTCCCGGAACCAGGGATTCGGTCAATATGGACATGGGGACGCCGGGAGGCGCCGGGGACTTCAACTGGCGCGCCTTCGAGCCGATCTACAACACCGTGATCATGTCCAAGCTGGCCCTGCTCGACGGGACCGGATTGAACGAACTGGCCCGTCGTGCCGGCGTGACCCAGCAGCTGTACGCACCCGGAGAGAATACCAACGTGATGCTCGGAATGTTCCGCTCGATGACCCAGAGCTTCCAGTGGATGGGAGAAATGGTGAAGGCGGACACCAGGTTCGGGATCTGCGGGCCGGAAAACGGAGGCGATCTGAAGCTGGAAGACTGGTGCGGCGTTCCGGGCGGCTCGGTGCTCTGGCGCAACCCGGAGGCGCGTGAGAAGGTCTTTCGCGTGATCTTCAAAGGCTACGGTCCGGGGCCTGGCGCCACCGCGTTGGCTGACAGAGGGGCCGCCGACCTGCCGGCCGCTGCCCCCGGAGCGCCGGAAGCCGCGCGCGCGCTGCGCCTGGGGGCCGATCAGACCGACTATATGCGAGAGATCGTGGGTGTGATGCAGGGAAAGATTCCTGGCGTCGCTGGCCCGGCCGCAACAGTCCCGACCCGGACGCAACCAGCCCCGGCCCCGGCCCCAGGGCGGCCAGGCGCGGTCGTGCCTCCCAGGACACCTCCCGCCCCCGGACCAGCGCCCGCGGTCCCGGCCGGCAGGGCGGCTCCCGAGGTCATCACCAACTGGGGCCAGCGCTGCTGCGCCAAGGATATCGCCGAGCTGCGCGCCGCCCTGGCCTTGACTCAGGCTGGAAGCCAGCGGCTGCAGGGGCCGGCCCTCCAGCAGCTGGGCCGGCGAACGACCGGCGCCCAGATCGCCACCCTGGTTGGACAGTTGAATGCGGCGCTCGACGCCTTCGGAAATGCGCGGGATGCAACCACCGCGACCGCGGCGCTCGCTAACATCTCGCGGGGGCTCGACATGCTCGCCAGGATGGTCACAGGTACCTGATGAGCCACACGAGGAGGGAGCTCACGCGTGCCTCGTTCACGTTCCTGCTGCTTGGCCTCGGCGCGCTTCCGACCCGCGCCGAGCCCCAGGCCGGCCAGCAGATCACCAGTGTGACCCTGAGTCAGTCCAGCGTGATCGGAGGAGCCACGGTGACCGTCATCGTCACGCTGAGCGAGAATGTCGGCCCGGGCGGCGCCTCGGTGAAGCTGGTAAGCAGCACGACCGCCATCGCAACCGTACCGCAAAGCACAGTGGTGGTGCAGCCGGGAACCCGAACCGCGAGCTTTCAGGTGCAGACCAAACCGGTGGCAGCCAACCCCAACGTCGTGACCGACCCGCCCTTCGTGGATCTCAGCGCCGGGGGATCGGTACCCGGCGGTGGTGGGCCCCCGCCTCCCCACCTGCTGCCGTCGAAGAGCGTCCGGCTCATTGTGCTGCCGCCGGCACTGGCCTCGCTCACACTGAGTCCGTCCAGGGTGTCGGGGGGAACCGCAGCGACCGCCGAGGTTCGGCTCACCGGACCCGCCCCCGCCGGCGGTATCACCGTGGCGCTCACGAGTAGACTCACCGGCGCCGACCCGGCGCCACGAACCATTGCGCCGGGGAGCTTGCGGAGCCCGGTGGTCGGCGTGCCGGTGCAAGTCACCATTCCCGTCGGGGCAACCTCCACGACCTTCCAGGTCACCACACGGCGGGTAACCGCGGCGACTCTCGCGCAAGTCACCGCGTCGTACGGGACATTCAACACGAAAAGCGCAGCCTTGACGATTACGCCTTGAACGAGAAGGGCCGGCGATTCCTCGCCGGCCCTTCGTCTTGCTGTTCACTACTCCCTACTCGCTACTCGCACCAACTAGCTCGTGCCGCTCCGAATCGCGGAGATGTACTTCGCGTTGGCGGCGCAATGCGGTGGATTCGTCGCAGTCTCACCGAGAACCGACCAGAACACCGAAGCGGCCGTCGCCGGCGCCCAGGCGTTGTTCCAGCCCGCCACCGATGAGAAGTCGGGAAGCGACAGCGAGACGTTGGAGCCGCCGAGCCATGCCATGGTCGCAGAGACGATCGCCAGCGAGCGCGAGCTTCCCTGGTCCTGGTATCTGAGACTGGCGCGTGACTGATACTCCGCGGGAAGCGTGACCGCCGCCTGGAGGCGCTTATAGGGCCCCGCCAGAGTGGAGATCGTCGGCACCGGCAATGGTGAGCCCAGCGTCAGCGTCTGGGGCCCCAGCGCCTTGAAATACTGGTGCAACGTGCGGAACGAGTTGGGCCCGTGATAGGTGAACAGTCCCACGGCGTGCCAGTCGGTGCCAAGCTGATTGGCCGCCGGCGCGCCGTACCCCGTAAACGTGCTGCCCGTGGCCGGAACTTCCACATACAACCGGCCGACCTGGCAGGTGTTCGATCCGCCGGCGGTGTAGTAGTGCATCGAGTGCTTGTAGTTCTCGCCGGCCAGAATATTGCTGATCGTCATGGTGGCGGACGCCGGCGCGAACGAGTTGCTGCCGTTGAAGTCCACCGTCCCCACCGAGCCGCCGTTCGCGGGATTGAGCGCCCGCTGCAGGAACATCCGGCTCCCGGACGAGGGGTCGCTGGCCAGACTCTTGAACCCGACCTGATCCATCACGCCATCTTCCGCGTTGGTGAGCTGGAACGGCGAGTTGCCGTTCACCGACGTCCGCGCGGAGCCCAGCGAAACACTCGCGAGCTCACCGGCCAGGAGCCCGGCCACGGACCCGTTGACGGTTTCCCCGTTGAGAACCGGACACCGGTCCAGACGCACGACATAGTCCAGCGTACCCGAATGCAGATCCGCCTCCGCGAAATACTCCACCGTCACGATCGACGAATCGCTCGCCGTCGCGAACGCGAGCCCGCCCTTGGGGCCCTGGAAGGTGAACTGATAAACATCACCGGTTCCGGTAATACGGCTCCACGGCCCGCTGCCATCCTGAAATGCCAGCCACACCGGGCGCTCAGCGGCCGGACAGGCCGCGAAGCTCACGCTGATGCTTCCGGTTCCCGCGGCGACGACGCTCACCACCAGCGTGGCCGTCCGGTCGGTGGAGCCGGTGCTGACGCCCCGCACCGTCAGGGTGTAATTGCCCGGCGCCAATGCGGCGACGGCGGTCAGGGTGAGCACGGACGTCGTAGTGGCGGGCGAGGGATTGAAAGCCGTGGTAAGGCCGGTCGGCGCGCCTTCCACAGTGAGTGTGACGGGCCCGGCGCCGTTCAACGGCGTGAGGGTGACCGTCGTGTTCGTGCTGCCTCCCGGCGTGACGGTCAGCGCCGATGACGCAAGGGCCAGCGTAAAGGATTTGGGGTTTGTGCCAGGATCGGTAACGTCGTCCTCGCTGCAGCCGGCGGCCATGGCCAATCCCGCAACGCTCAGCAGGGAGTAGCCCAGGCGGCGGCCTAGTGTGAAGCGCTTCATGTCAACCTCAATGGTCGGAGGATTGTTTCGATGACGGTGAGCAGCGTCCCGTGCTGCGCTCAGGGTCAACTTCGCACTCCTCTTGTGGTGCGATGTCATTCAGGGTGACGATCTCGATGGTTAGGGAACCACAACGTGAATTGGTATCGAAGGGCCGATAATCACTCACCGGCCCTTCGATAACGAAATTCGGTCAGTTGTGGATGAAAAGACTACGGCGTCCTGGGCAGATCGATCGCGGGATTTCTGGCGAAGAAACCAACCGGGCGGATTTCCAATCCATGCCACGCCACCGGCATCACCGGCCAGTCCTCCGGCCTCGGCACGTGATGAAAGCCGAGCGTGTACCATACCACGACGTCGGTGTCGGCCACCGGGCGGTTCGCAGAAGTCCACCGCGCGAGTCCGTCGCCCGCAACGCTGCCGGTGGGATAGTCACCAGCGGCATAGAGCTCGTCAGCCCGATAGGGCGTCACCCAGAGCGTGTGGTCGGTGAAAGCGGCGCGCTTCTGGAGATAGTCGTCCGGAAGCATCAGCGTCATGGCGCCGTGTCCCCCGCTGATCTCGTATCCCACCGGATCGCCGTACGCGCCTTTCACCACGGGATTCACCACCCGCCAGATTTCCGGCGCGGACATGGTCGAGTGCCGCATGCCCTCCGATTCGGTCTTCGCCGAGCTGCTCTCGACTTTCCAGATGCTCTTGCGGCCGCTCGTCGCGGGCAGCCGCTCGGTAACCAGCCGGTCCACCATCACACTGTTGGCGGTGCCGTCCACATCCATGTCGAGGCGGAAGGAGAAGTGATGGCTGTGGTTGATGCCGATGAGGAACGGGGCGATGAAACGCCCGTAGGAAAGATCGTCGAGGCCGGCGGTGGCGTCCTTCCCCTTGGCGCCCTTCACCTGGTCCACTCCCGTGGCGCCCACATTCACCGAGATCGCCCCGTCCTGCCGGAACACCCAGTCGAAGACGTAGTCGTAGTTGCCCGCGGTCAGGATCATGCGAAGGACCAGGTCCCGCCGCGCGCGTGACTCCACCACGCTGCCGCCGTCCCGGCCGTGGCGCCAGGCGGGATCGCCGGTGAGCCGCTCGAACAGGCACGCGGCACGCGCCCGCTCGGCCGGCCCGCCCTTGTCGCGCATCACCATCGAGTTGACATAGACCGCATTGGAGGGACAGTCGAGGCCGGGCTCGAGCGTGCTCGCCACCCCGCCGAAGACCGACGGGTAGCTTCCCAGATCGAAAAACGCCTGGGCCACCCAGGGTTCGTTCGGATCCATGTAGGGAACCACCAGCTCCGAAAGCGAGCCCTGGTACATCACCGGGCGCTCCCGCGTGCCGTCCTCGTAGCGCACCAGCGACAGCACGATCCCCCGGCGAGGATCCACCCTGAAGTGGAACTTCCAGTGCTGCCAGGACACCTCCTGGCCGTCGAGCGTGAACGACGGCCCCATCGGCTGCATCACCGAGATCGGCGCCGCCGCCGCGCGGGTTGCGCCGATCGCTTCGGCGTCGTGCTCGCCCTGCAGCTGCCCGCGGGGACGGGCTCCGTCGTCCAGCACCCGGACAATCTTCATGTTGGTGACATCCACCACCGCCACCAGGCCCTCGATCGGACGCCCCCACCCGGATATCCGGCCATGGCCGTCTTCGCAGGCGGCCCGCACCATGCGCCGGCCCCGCTCCTCGGGCAGGTCAAAATAGGGATTGTTGGCAGAGAAGCAGCGGACCTGGTCGAAATCGGTGTAGCCGCGCTTCCGGAGCGCGGTTCGGATCCGCTCGTCCCTGATCAGCAGTTCTCCGACGGCGTCGCCCTCGCTCTCGACCAGCATGTAGTTGTGGCCCGGGCTCTCCTTCCAGGAGAGCACCTTCCTTCCCAGCAGATCGACCACCGCCTCGTACCCCTTCCCGCCTTGCACCAGGTGAACCGTCGCCTCACGGGGGAACGGCTGGCCCGACCGCCAGGACAACACAAAGGCCTTGGGCGGCTCGTGCAGGCCCATGTAGGCGTAACGGGTGGTGGAGTCGGTCTTCCAGTGGGACCGGATCGCGTCGTAGGCGGCCCAATGCTCATTGCCCGACAGACCGTCGAGCGGGTGACGCGGGACTTGGGCGGAGAGTGCTGTGGCAGCCGACGCCGAAAGCGTCGCGGCGAGGAGCAGCGGGGAAAGGCGCATCGGTGTTCCTGGATTCAGGGCGAGACTAATGTAGCCTCCTAGCCTCTTAGCCTCCTAGCCTCTTAGCCTCCTGGCCTCCAAACGGCACTTCGACCGTCATCCCATCCCGGGCCACTATCACCGCGGGGAACACCGACTGGGCCTCGGCCAGGAGCTCCGGCGCGTCGCGGGTGTAGCGCGGGCTGATGTGCGTCAGCACCAGCCGGGTCACCCCCGCCTCGCGCGCCACCTGCGCCGCCTCCCGCGCGGTCGAGTGGCCGGTTTCCACCGCGCGGGCCCGCTCCTCCTCGCCGAAGGTCGATTCGTGCACCAGGAGATCGGCGCCGCGCGCGGCGGCAATCACAGCGGGGTGCGGCCGGGTATCACCCGAGATCACCACCGTCCGCCCCGGGCGCGGCGGGCCGACCAGCTCCTCCGGCGTCACCGTCCGTCCGTCCGCCAGTCCCACCGCCCGCCCCTTGTGGATCTGGCCCCAGAGCGGGCCCTCGGGTATTCCCAGTTCCCTGGCCCGGTCCGGATCGAAGCGGCCCAGACGGTCGTGCTCGACCAGCGCGTAGCCGACCGTGTCCGCCCGGTGTTCGGTCTCGAACACGGCGATCTCGTACTCGCCGCGGCCCAGGCGGTCTCCCGGCTTCACCTCGACGATCTCGAAGGGAAACTTGGTGCGCTCGATGCCCACCGCGAGCGCGCCCCGCAGAATACGGTCGGCGCCCCGCGGCCCGTAGAGCGTCACCGGCTCGGTCCGATCCATGAGGCCCATGGTCCGGAACAACCCGATCACGCCGAGCATGTGGTCGGAGTGATAGTGGGTGAAAAAAATGTCCCGGAAGCCAAAGCCGACCCCATAGCGCATCATCTGGCGCTGAGTGCCCTCGCCACAGTCGAACAGCAGCATCTCCCCCTCGCGATGAAGCGCGAGGGAGGCGACGTTGCGATCGATCGTGGGGCAGGCGGCGCCGGTGCCCAAGAAGGTCAGGCTGAGCATGGCACCAAAGTAAGGCGGTGAGCGCGTCTTTGCGTCCTTGCGTCCTTGCGTCCTAGAAGAGCTTCACCGTAATCCCGATCTTGCCCGGATTCTTCTTCAGGTCGTCCACAAACTCCTGGAGCGACTTCACCAAACGCTGGGCATTCTGGTAGAACAGCGTATCCGACGCGAACTTGCCCAGCGTCCCCTCGCCCCGATTGATCTTGGCCAGGATCTGATCGAGCTGCTTGGCGGTGCCCTGCGCGTCGGTGGAAAGCCGGGTCAGGCTCGCCATCAGCGAGTCGGCGGTGTGGATGCTCTGCTCCAGCTTGGCCACCGCGAGCACCGAATCGATCCGCCCGCTCACCGCCTGGAGGCTCAGCATGGTGCCAGCGAGCTCGCTCATCGGGCCGTGCTTCGTGTCGCCATACAGCTCGGCCACCCGCTGGAAGGCCGTCAGCGTCTTGTTCAGATTGTCCGAGAGCTGCTTGAACTCGACCGACTTGACTCCGGCCAGCACGTCCTTGACCGAGCCGCCGATCTCGCCGCCGATGTCCATCAACCCGCGCTCCATCGTGCCGGCGATGACCGCGCCCTCGGGCAGCGGTTCGGCCGCGGTTCCCGGCACGAAGTTGATCACCGCTTCCGCGACCAGGCCTACCGTGGCAAGCGTCGCGGAGGCGTCTGTCCGCGGATCCACCACATCCTGGAGATCGAGCTGGACCAGCACCTTGCGGTAGCCCTGGTAGGTGATGCCGGACACCGTCCCCAGCGCGACCCCGGATACCTTGACCGGACTCCCCCGCTTGAGCGTTCCGGCATCCTCGAACTGGACGTTCACCTTGGGCGCGCGGGAAAAGGACTTTCCGCCCAGCCACATGGTTCCGCCGATGAACAACAGCACGCCCACCAGCACCAGGGTGCCGACCGTGACTTCCTGCTTGTAATGAAGATCCATAACTCCGCTCAGGCCGCGAAGGGGGTATCCGATTCGAAGTCCCGCTCGAGAAACGCTTTGACCTTGGGGTTCTCGGAGTCACGAAATTCTTCCGGAGTCCCCTGCAGCACGATCTTGCCCTCGGAAAGCAGGGCAATCTTGTCCGCGACATTGAACGCCCCGCGCACGTCGTGGGTGACCATGACGCTGGTCACCCCCAGCTCCTTGTCCAGCCGCTTCACCAGCGCGTCGATCACGTTGGCATTGACCGGGTCGAGCCCTGAAGTCGGCTCGTCGTACAGCAGATACTTCGGCGCCCCGGCGATGGCGCGGGCGATGCCCACCCGCTTTCGCATGCCGCCGGAAAGCTGCGACGGAAATTTTTCCACCGTCTCGGGCGCAAGGTTCACCAGCTTGATGCACTCCGCCACTCGCGCCTTGGCGTAGGCCAGGTCCCTGAACTTGTTCTCGTCGGAGAGCCCCAGCCGGACATTCTCGAATACATTCATCGAATCGAAGAGCGCGCCGTTCTGGAATACATAGCCGATGTGGGTTCGGAGCTCGGCGAGATCACTCCGCCGGAGCGTCGCGACGCACAGGCCATCGACCAGGACCTTGCCGGCATCGGGCCGGATCAGTCCGTTGATGTGTTTGAGCAGCACGCTCTTGCCGGTGCCCGACGGCCCCAGCAGCGCCATCGTCTCCCCCTCCCTGACGATGAAATCCACACCGTCGAGCACGACCTGCTCGCCGAAACGCTTGCGGACTCCCTTGAGCTCGATCATGGATTCAGCAGGATCTTGGCGAGGAGGGTGTTGAGCAGCAGGATGACCACCGAGCTGGTGACGATCGCGGCGGTCGTGGACTTGCCGACCCCCTCCGCGCCCTGCTGGGTGTTGAAGCCCATGTAGCAGGAGAGCAGCCCGATGGCCAGGCCGAACGACATCGCCTTGATCACCGAATAATAGGCGTCGAACGACTTCCAGTAGGCCCGCGCACCGTAGGAGAAGTCCGCATCGGTAACCGGCAACACCTGCTTCACGAAGTACCACCCCGCCGCGACCCCGATGACATCGGCGATGATCACCAGGATCGGGAGCATCAGCGTCGACGCGAGCACCCGCGGGAGGATCAGATGCGAGGCCGGCGAGCGCCCCAGCGATTCCAGGGCGTCGATCTGCTCGGTCACCCGCATCGTCCCGAGCTCTGCCGCGTATCGCGCCCCGATCCGGCCCGCCAGCACCAGGCCGATCAGCACCGGCCCCAGCTCCAGGACGATGGTATTGGTGATCAGCGTGCCCAGTACGGAAACCGGAAGACTGGTTTGCCACTGGTAGCCCGCCTGCAGCGCCGTCACGGTCCCGGCAAATGCGGAGATCACGATGACAATGGGCAGCGATCCCAGCCCCACGGTGGCCGCCTCGGCGAACATCCTGGGCACCCAGATCCGCACCTCGGTCAGGCCCCGCACCAGCTCCGCCACCAGCAGGCTGATCCGGCCGAAGTGCGCCAGGAAGCCCAGCGTCAGCCGGCCGAGGAAACGGGGGAGACGAAGTGCGATCGACGCCATGGCTTATCTTGGTGCGGTATGGCCCCGAAGTCCACCCCGCGCGTACCCCCGGGAAGCACGATCTTCCGACGCAAGCTGATCGCCTGGTTCCGGCGCCACGGCCGCAATCTGCCCTGGCGCAATACCCGCAATCCCTATCATGTCCTGGTCTCCGAGGTGATGCTGCAACAGACCCAGGTCTCCCGGGTGGAAGGGTACTACGGCCGCTTCCTGACGGAGTTTCCCGACGTGGGGACGCTGGCCCGGGCAACCCCGACACGGGTGCGGGAACAGTGGGATGGGCTGGGATACTACCGCCGCGCTGCCAACCTGCACCGGCTGGCCCAGGAGGTCGTGGCGTCACATGACGGAAAGATTCCGCAGGACGTGGCCGCGCTGCGGCAGTTGCCCGGCGTCGGCCGCTACACCGCCGGCGCGGTGGCGAGCTTTGCGTTCGAGCGCGCGGAACCGGCAGTGGACACCAACGTGGCGCGGGTGCTGCGGCGCGCCTTTCATCCCCGGGTAGCCGGCAACGCCAAGGGAGAAAAGCGGCTCTGGGAGACGGCGGCCGCGCTGCTTCCCCGCCCCGGCAGGAGCGCCTGGGCCTTCAATCAGGCCATCATGGAGCTGGGAGCACTGGTCTGCACCGCCCGGGTGGCGCGCTGTCACCAATGTCCGGTTATGACGTCATGTAAAACGGGAAGCGGGAAGCGGAGAGCCGGTAGTGGTGGAGGCAAGTGACGGGGCTATTCCCGCCCACTGGTCACTGGTCACTGGTCACCTCATCAACACCCCACCAATCAGCGCCGCAAACGCCAACATTCCGCTCAGCGAC
>JANNGX010000195.1:0-8436 GCA_031404115.1 Gemmatimonadales bacterium
GTCGTGGCGACGATGGTGTCGATCGGGATCGGGCTGGTGTTCGGATTGCTGCCGGCCAACCGGGCGGCCCGGATGGACCCGGTGGAGGCGCTGCGACATGAGTGACCGGTGACCGATCAATCGTTACTGGTTGCTGGTCACTGGTCACATACTCTGAACCCCCAACCCCACCACGTCCTCCACCACCATCGTCTCATGGGTATAGAACGGCTCCCCGTAGCGTGCCCGGATCAATGAGCCGTAGTGTCCATTCTGATGCTCGACCCTGCTGTACAGGTCCTGCCCGGTTGGAAAGATCTCCCCCGCGCTGACCGCCGCGTCGAACTGGCTTGCGTAGCAGCGGATCGCCGCCATCTTGCGCTCGAACTGCGCGCTGATATCCACCACGAATGTCGGCTTGAGGGGATCTTCGCGGTACGACAGCGCGTAGAGGACCTTGTGGGGCCGGTGCGGGGCGCCGTCGGCCTCATACTTCTTGAGGCCGGCCAGGAAGCAGGCGTCCCGGCCCAGCTCGGACGCGACCCGATGGTCGGGATGCCGGCCCACGGGGTACGGGAGGATCACGACCCGGGGCGCGAAGTGCCGGATCGCCTCGACCACCACACGGCGGGAAGGCTCGCTGTTCTCGAGGTGGGCATCGGGAAGGCCGGCGTTCCGCCGCTCCGACACGCCGAGGATCTCCGCCGCCGCCTCGGCCTCCTGGGCGCGCAGATCCGCGCTACCGCGGGTGCCCGCCTCCCCAGCGGTCAGATCGAGGATTCCGGTGCTGTGGCCCTGGTCCCGGGCCTTGAGGAGGGTGCCCGCGCAGGTGAGCTCGACGTCGTCCCGGTGGGCCGCAATGGCCAGCAGATCAATGGGCATGGCCCAAAAGTAGAGGGATCAGGGGCCTGGAGCTAAATTCCCCCCATGCCACGCGACCCCGTCTACCTGGACTACGCCGCCACCTCGCCGGTGCGCCCCCAGGTACTTGAGGCCATGCTGCCGTTCCTCGGCAGCACCAGTTTCGGCAATCCGTCAAGCTCCCACCGCTTTGGCCGGGCCGCCCGGGCCGGACTCGAACAGGCCCGCCGCGAAGTCGCTGCGGCCCTGGGCGCCGAGCCCACTCAGGTGGTGTTCACCTCCGGAGGGACCGAGGCCGATAACCTGGCCGTGATCGGTGCTGCCGGCGCCGCGGGACACCACGGCTGCGCCAGGTTGGTCGCGGTTTCCGCGGTGGAGCACAAGGCGGTGCTCGCGGCCGCACACCAAGTCTGTCAGCAAGGGGGCGAGGAGATCATCCTCCCGGTCCTTCCCAGCGGTCGGCTCGACCTGGCGGCCCTGGAAGCCGCGCTAGTCCGGAAGCCGGCGGTGGTATCGGTGATGTGGGTGAACAACGAGACCGGAGTGTGCCAGCCGATCGAGGAAATCGCGGAGCGCTGTAGCAGGGCCGGCGTCCTGCTCCACAGCGATGCAGTGCAGGCGTTCGGCAAGGTCCCGGTCGCCATCCAGAAGCTCTCCTGCACCCTGCTCACCATCTCCGGCCACAAGATCGGCGCCCCCAAGGGCATCGGCGCCCTGATTGTCCGGGACCGCAAGGCAATCGAGGCGATCATCCACGGCGGCGGACAGCAGTTCGGCATCCGGCCCGGCACCGAGAACGTGGCGGGCGCCGTGGCGCTGGGCCGCGCCGCGACGCTGGCCGCGCAGGGGCAGCCCTCGCTCGCCGCGCGGCTCGGCGCCCTGCGGGACCAGCTCTGCGCGCAGCTCCGCGAAACGGTACCCGACATCGTTGTGCATGGTGAAGCAGGACCCCGAGCGCCCCACATCCTCAACATCGGGATCCCGGGCACGGACAGCGAAGCGCTGCTCATGCACCTCGATCTGGCGGGGGTCGCCGCGTCGGGCGGCTCGGCCTGCTCCACCGGAGCCATGGAGCCATCCCACGTGCTCACCGCGATGGGAGTTCCCCGCTCGCTTGCCCTGGCCTCGATCCGGCTGAGCCTGGGCCATGAGTCCACCCTCCAGGATATCGACCGCGTGGTCGAGGTCTTCCCGTCGGTGGTTGCCAAGGTGCGCACGCTGGCCGTGGTGCTGGGCCGTGCGTAAGAAGGTCTTGGTCGCCATGTCCGGTGGCGTCGATAGCTCGGTGGCCGCGGCCCGGCTGGTCGAGCAGGGCTATGACGTCGTCGGCGCCACGATGAAGCTGTTCTGCCACGGGGACAATGTCCCCGACCGGCCGTGCTGCTCGCTCGATTCCATCAACGACGCAAAGGACGTCGCGGCCGCGCTCGGGGTGCCTCACTTCGTGCTGAATCTGGAAGACCGGTTCTCTCGCCACGTCATCGATAACTTCGTGTCGGAATACAGCCGGGGGCGCACCCCGATACCCTGCGTCCGGTGCAACTCCTTCACCAAGTTCCGCGATCTCCTGGCCCACGCCGATTCGCTGGGCTGCAACTTCATCGCCACCGGTCACTATGCGGTGGCCCGGGACGGCGGCCTGTTCCGCGGACAGGACCGCACCAAGGACCAGAGCTATTTCCTCTGGGGCATCGACCGGGCCGTGGTGGCCCGCATGCTCACCCCGGTGGGCGAGATGACCAAGCCGGAAACCCGCGCCCTGGCGCGGCGACTCCACCTGGCCACCGCCGACAAGCCGGAGTCGGTCGAGATCTGTTTTGTCCCCGACGACAATTATGCCGCCGTGCTGGAGCAGCACCTTCCGGCCGATGCGCCGGCGCTTTTGCCCGGCCCCTTCGTCACCAGGAGCGGCGAGATCCTGGGTGAGCACGCCGGCTTTGGGCGCTACACGGTGGGCCAGCGAAAGGGTCTGCCCGGCGGTCGGAGCCTGCCGCTTTACGTGCTGGCCATCCGGCCCGAAGATCGCGCGGTCATTGTCGGCGGTGCGGACCAGCTTGGGTGCGATCAGGTTCGGCTCGAGGAGCTCAACTGGCTGACCGCTCCGCTCGCCGCAGGGGATCGCTGCGAAGTCCAGATTCGCTACCGTGCCCCCTCGGTGCCCTGCCTTGTTACCGCGGTCGGAAACGGTGAGCTCACCGTCCTCAGCGACACCCCGATGCGGGCGGTCACTCCCGGCCAGTCGGGAGTCCTCTACAGCACCCAGGGCCAGGTCCTGGGAGGCGGAGTTATCTCATGACGCGCTGGTTCCTGCTGACCGCGACCGGGGTCGTTGCCCTCCTCGCGCCTCGCTGCTCGCTCCTCGCGCAAGCGAAGCAACCGATCACCTTCGAGTCGTTTCTCGCGCTGCAGATCAGCGGCGATCCCCGGCTTTCCCCCGACGGCGGGACGGTGGCATTCACCGTCACGGCGCCGTCGCTGCAGGAAAACCGGAACAACACGCGGATCTGGCTGACCCCGGTTTCCGGAGGCGCACCGAGACAGCTATCTGGCGGTCCCGGCAGCGACCTGGCCCCGCGGTGGGCGCCGGATGGGCGCGCGCTGGCGTTTGTCTCCACCCGCGGGGGGAGTGCCCAGGTCTGGCAGACCGAGATCGCCAGCGGGGTCACGACCCAGCTCACCAATGTCGAGAGTGGTGTCAACGACTTCCTGTGGGCCCCGGATGGACGGGCGCTTTATGTCACCACCGACCTGAAGTGGCCGGCGCAAGGCCAGGAGATCGACCGGCGCAACGGCGCCTTCCCCACCCAGGCCCGGATCTGGGATGATTTGTTCTACCGGCACTGGAATGAATGGCGGGTCGGGCTGCGCTCCCACGTATTGCGACTCGCCGTGATGGAGAAGTCCGTCACGGACCTGACGCCGATCGACCGTGACGTGCCCACGCTGGCGCTCGGCGGCAACGATGTGGCGGCCGGGCCCTCGGGCGGTCTGCTGGTGGTCTACAACAACGACGCGGACATCGCGCAGTCCACCAACAACGACGTCTTCCTGCTCCACGGCGACGGCCGGCTGCCCGAACAAATCACCACGCGGCGCGGGAACGACCATTCGCCCGCCTTGTCGCCGGATGGACAGCGCATTGCGTACCTCTCGATGGAGACGCCCGGCTTCGAGGCCGACCAGCAGCAATTGATGCTCTACGACCGGACCGGCCGCCAGCACCGCGCGCTCACCGGGATGTGGGACGTCAACATCATGAGCTTTGCCTGGGCGCCCAACGCACGGACCCTGGTGCTGGAAGTCGAGGAGCGGGGCTACCACAACCTCTATACGCTCGACATCGCCTCCCGGCGGCGCACCCGGATCGTGTCCGGGGGACTCAACAGCAATCCACAGGTGAGCGCCGACGGCAATCGCGTGGTGTTCCTCCGACAGACCGCGACGCTCCCGGCTGAGGTGTTCACGGTCGGGGTCGACGGCACCGGCCTGCGCTCGCTCGCACCGCTCAATGCCGCGGCGCTGGCCGGGCTCGACCTCGCCCCGCTGGAGAGCTTCGGCTTTACCGGCGCGCTCGGCGATTCGGTCCAGGCCTGGCTGCTCAAGCCGCCGGCTTTCGACCCCGCAAAGAAGTATCCCCTGCTCTACATCGTCCACGGCGGCCCCCAGGTCCCGATGCTCGATTACTGGGGCGCCCGGTGGAACTACCACATGTTCGCCTCGCGCGGGTACGTGGTCGCGGTGGTCAATTTTCACGGCTCGCCCGGCTGGGGGCAGAAATTCGTCAACAGCATCACCAAGCACTGGGGTGACTACCCCTACGAAGACCTGATGAAGGGCCTCGACGTGGTGGCCGCCCTTCCCTATGTGGACAGCACCCGGATGGGCGCCGCCGGCGCGTCCTACGGTGGCTACATGGTCAACTGGATGCAGGGCCACACCGATCGCTTCAAGGCCATGGTTTCCCACGACGGGATTTTCAACCTGGCCAGCGCCCAGGGCGCCACCGAGGAACTCTGGTTTCCCAATCACGAGTTCGGTCCCGGCGGCGTGACCAACCCGGAGACCCGGGCCATGCTGGACCGGTGGTCTCCCCACATGTTTGCCGATCGCTGGAAGACTCCCATGCTCGTGGTGCATGGGCAGCTGGACTACCGGCTGGACCTGTCGGAAGGCCTGCAGGCCTTCACCGCCCTCAAAGTGCGGAATGTTCCCGCCAGGATGCTCTATTTCCCCGATGAAGGGCATTGGGTGCTCAAGGCGCGGAACCGGCGACTCTGGTGGAGCACCGTACTCGACTGGATGGACACCTACCTCCGGCCCGGGTCAGTCAGTAATACCCCATAGGGGTATATATGGTGACGGGGGGTCTCGGGCGCCCGGGAGAGCGTATCTTTCGCCCATGTCCGAAGAGCTCGTAGCCCCTACTCCCGTCCGGCCGCCCGGCGAGCACCCCGTCGCGGCCGCTCCGCCACCGGATCTCCGCGCGCCATCGCTCTACGTCAATCGGGAGCTCTCCTGGCTCGAGTTCAACCGCCGGGTGCTCCAGGAGGCAAAGGATTCCCGCACTCCCCTGCTCGAGCGGGTCAAATTCCTCTCCATTTTCGGCTCCAACCTGGATGAATTCTTCCAGGTCCGGGTTGCCGGCCTCCGGGAGCAGGTCTGCGCCAAGATCAGCGAACTGAGCGACGACGGCATGACGCCGGACGAACAGCTCGCGACCATCGTGCCTATCGTGCGGGAATTGCAGCGGGAGCACGGCAATGTCCTCACCCAGGATGTAATCCCGGCGCTCAAGGAGCGCGGAATCACCCTGCTCACCGCCCCCGAAGACCTCTCGGCGGAGGACGTGGCCCACATCCGGGAGGAATTCACCGCGAAGGTCTTTCCGGTGCTCACCCCGCTGGCGGTGGATCCGGCGCACCCGTTTCCCTACATCTCGAACCTTTCGCTCTCCCTCGCGGTGATTCTCCGGAGCGACAGCGGCGAGGAACGGTTCGCCCGGGTCAAGGTGCCCAAGATCCTGGCGCGATGGATTCACCTGCCCGGCCTTCATCGCTACGTCCCGCTCGAGCTGGTCATCGCGGCCAACCTGGAGCTGCTCTTCCCCGGTGTCGAGATCCTGGGCTGCTATCCGTTCCGGATCACCCGCAACACCGACCTCGAGATCGATCCTGACGAGGCTGACGATCTGCTGGCGCTGATCCAGGAAGAGGTCCGCAACCGGCGGTTCGCCGAAGTAGTGCGCCTCGAGGTCCATCCCGGCATGCCCGAGTCGCTCCGGCAACTGCTGATCGAGGAGCTCAACGCGGACCAGGACAGCGAAGGCCTGCCACTCACCATCCAGGATGTCTTCGAGGTATGCGGGCTGCTCGACGCCACCGATCTGATGACCATCGCGGGGCTGGAAATCCCCGAGCTGCGTGATCCGCCCTTCCTGCCGACGGTGCCGGGCCGGCTGGCCGGCGGGCGGAACATCTTCGACGTGATTCGCGAGGGTGACGTCTTCGTCCACCACCCCTACGAAAGCTTTGCCGCCAGCGTCGAGCGTTTCATCCAGACGGCCACCGATGATCCCGACGTGCTGGCCATCAAGATGACGCTCTATCGCACCGGGGGCGACTCCCATATCGCGCGGATGCTGGCCAACGCGGCGGAGCGGGGCAAGCAGGTGGTGGTGCTCATCGAGCTGCAGGCCCGCTTTGACGAAGAGAACAACATTCGCTGGGCCCAGCGGTTCGAGGACGTAGGCGTCCACGTGAGCTACGGCGTGGCGGGGCTCAAGACCCATGCCAAGGTGATCCTGGTAGTCCGCCGTGAGGGCGATCAGATTCGCCGGTACGTGCACATCGCCACCGGGAATTACGCGCCCAAGACCGCGCGGCTGTACACCGATTTCGGGCTCTTCTCGGCCGATCCGGATCTTGGCGCCGATCTGTCCGATCTGTTCAATGTGCTGACCGGTTTCGCGAGCCCCACCGGCTATCGGAAGCTGGTCGTGGCGCCCACCGGGATGCGGAAGCGGCTGATGGAGATGATCCGGCGCGAGATTCAGCACGCCCAGGCCGGCCGGCCGGCGTGCATTTTTGCCAAAATGAACTCGCTGGTAGACCGGGAGATCATCGCGCTGCTGTACGAGGCTTCGCGCGCCGGCGTGCCCGTCGACCTGATCGTGCGGGGCATCTGCTGCCTCAAGCCGGGCATTCCGGGCATCAGCCAGCGAATCCGGGTGGTGAGCGTCATCGGCCGCTTCCTGGAGCACTCCCGGGTCTGGCAGTTCGGCAATGACGGCAACACCGAGGTCTACATCAGCTCGGCGGACTGGATGCCGCGGAATCTGGACCGGCGGATCGAGGCGGCGGTGCCGCTCGAGTCATCGGTTCACCGGGAGACGGTACGGCAGCTGCTGGACCTCATGTGGACCGACAATCGGCAGGCATGGGACATGGCGGCGGACGCGACGTGGACCCAGCGGCAGCCGGGCGAGAAGGAGGTCGCAACCCACAAGGCGGTGGTCGAGTGGTACAAGCCTGCCAGGACCGAGCCAAACTAGGGCTTTGGAGGGCTCTTGGCCGTATCGGCCACCGGGTTGTGCCTGGTCCATATCACGATCGCAGCGCAACCATCCCAGTGAAATTGGCCCGGGATCTGGCCGGCGCCGCGGTAAACCTCGATCATCTCGATGCCCCTTGCCGAGATACGGGACAACATCTCGGCGAGCCTGAAGGATCCCACCCCATGCTGCCCCGAATCGGGCCGCCCGCCTTGCTCGTTCAGCATCTGTCCGTCAATCCAGACAGTCACCTTTCCGACGCGATGATCATCACCTTGACAGCGAGATATCCGGATATCAGCGGTTTCCGGGGCGCCGACAATCCCGACGTTCACGTACAATCCCGGGATGCCCCGGAAGATCTCAATGGTGTGTATCGCATTCGACTTTTCGATTTGCTCGCGGGAAATGAACGTGCCGAGCCCGAGCTTCTTGCGTTGGAAAAACTCATCGAACTTGCTCGTTCCCGCATATTCGGCGGGCTTGGCGTTCTTCGCGGTCACCACCACCTCGGGAAGACGAAACGAGCCCGGCTGCAGCACGATGTTGCCGCGCCACATGCCTTGCGATAAATCCACGCGCAAAGCCTGGGCATTGTAGCCCGGCTTCCGGACCAGAATCACCGTTTCGCCCCGGATCGGCACCACCAGGCTGAAGCTCCCGTCCGCGCGGCTCATCACCGAGCGGCGATCGGTCTGCCAGAGGATCTCGGTCTCGGGCAGCGGTGCCCCCGTCGGATCGAGGATCTTGCCCTCGACCACTGCGCGCGCCGAATCGGCCTGGGCGGCCGTAGCAACCGGGATTGAGAGCGCGAGGACGACGGCGGGCAGCAGCAACGAGCGAGGGGAGGCCATGGTCCCTCCAGAGACGGTTTTGGCGTCTCCTCCAATCTAGTGCTTCCTGGTGTCAGTGCTTCAACCCAGCGGATTCCGCGAACTTCTTGAGCAGCTCGGCCTGCTCCTCGCTGAGCTCCTCGGGCACCGACACGTTGACCACGACGATGAGGTCGCCCTTTCGGTCGCCCTTGGAAATGCCTTCACCCTTGA
>JANNGX010000196.1:0-1890 GCA_031404115.1 Gemmatimonadales bacterium
GGTCCACCACCTCGCCGCCTCGCGGGAGGCCCGAATCCAGCTCGGCAAACTGCGCGAGTACGAGAAGTCCGGCGTCTTGAGCCAGGCCGAGGCCCGGAAGATCGCCGAGCGGATCGCCAGGCGGGACGTGGCCGGAAGCCTCCGCCCCGCCCCGCGTCCGCCGCGGGGTCCCTATAGAAAACGGACCCGGCCGGTGGCGAGGCCGGTCGGGATGGGACTATCCGGTAGTAACGCACCCACGGCCTGAGCAGCACCGCCTGGTTAGATTCTGCCCATGGAACGGGTGGATCCGCAGGTTCGGGAGCTCCAGGTCAAGCGCTTCCGGGAGATGAGCGCCGAGCGGAAGCTCGAGCTTTCCGGCGAGATGCTGGCGTTCGCATGGGAGCTGCGTGCCGCCGACCTGCGGGCCCGCTTCCCCGGGCTCACCGAATCGGAAATCCACCGCCGGTTGCGGCTGCGATTCCCGCATGTCCCTTCCTGACCTCATCGCGCGATTCGTCCGGCCGCTCGCCCAGCTCGACGTGCCGTACATGGTCATCGGCGGAGTCGCCGGGATCATCTACAGTGAGCCCCGATACACCCAGGACCTGGACCTGCTCGCCCGGCTCACCCCGGACCAGGCTGGGGCGCTCGCCGCGGCCTTTCCGGCCGCGGAATTTTACGTGCCCCCGATCGAGGTGATCGAGGAGGAGGCCGGCCGGCCTTCGCATGGGCACTTCAACCTCTCCCATCTCGAATCGGGGCTCCGGGCCGATGTCTATCTCGCCGGCTTGGACCCCGTGCACGCCTGGGGATTAAGCCGGCGCCGGTCTGTCATGGTCCGCGGGGATCCCCTCTGGCTGGCACCGATCGAGTATGTCATCCTCGGCAAGCTCAAGTTTTTTCAGGAGGGGGGCAGTGTCCGGCACCTCGAGGACATCGCCCGGATGCTGCTGATCAGTGCCGATCAGATCGACTACCTGGAGCTCCATGCGAAAGTGGCGGAGCAGCGACTCGGCCCGGAATGGGAACAGGCTCAGCACACGCGGCGTCCCTAGAGAAATCGTTTGTGGCTCCCATGTTGAAGGTCGAAGTCACTCTGGCACGTCCCGAGTAGCAGTCGGTCACAGCAGCGAGCAGGTCGACGGCCCCCGTTCGCGGACAGCGGAGGGGGCTGGCGCCGTGGTGCCGCGAGGAGGAGGAGAACGCTGGAGTGCCGGAATCTCGTCGACGAGCTTAGCGAGCTGGTCGGTTTCCTCTTTCTCTTCCCCGTGTAGGACTTGCCATATCCTACCTTGTATCCTACCTTTGGTAGCATGGAACCATACAGGATCCCCGCCCCACGCATCCCCAGGGTCAGCGAGCTGATGGCCCGGCCGGGGAACAAGGCCAAGGCCTCGGTGACGATCGCCCGGGGCCTCCTCGAAGCGGCCGATGCTGTCGCCGGTCCGGACGGTCGGTCGGCCCTCATCGAGCGCGCGGTGCGCCACTACCTCCGCCGCCTCATGCGGAAGGCCCGACGTGAGCGTGAGTTGGCACTCCTCGACGCCCACGCCCCGCGCCTCAACGCGGCAGCCGCGCGCGCCATGTTCGATCAGGCGGAGCCTTCCGCCGAGTGATCCGCGGCCAGATCTACCGCCTGTCGCCCCCTCCAGGTGCGGACCCGAAGCGCTCGCGCTGCTACGTCATTGTCAGCCGCCAGACCCTCCTGGATTCGAAGGCCGACAGGGTCATCTGCGCACCAGTCAACTCGGCATTCGTCGGCCTGGAAACCCAGGTACCCGTTGGGATCGAGGAGGGGCTCAAGCAGGCGTCCTGCGTGAATTGCGACCAGCTGGTCCTGATCGAGCGGAGCCGTCTCACCAACTACGTCGGGAGCCTGCCGCCCCTGAAACTCCCCGCGTTGCGCCA
>JANNGX010000197.1:0-1920 GCA_031404115.1 Gemmatimonadales bacterium
TCACAACCGGCGAGCCCCGAGCGACCTCAACGCTCTCGAAGCGCTGTGCATGCGTGACGTCGGCGACAAGCAGGACGCAAGCCAGGATGTGTAGGAGCGGAGCCATGCAATGAGACATCCCACCTCCAGTACGCGAAGCAACCGAACGTCAAGCATCAGCGGGCGCGCACGACGGCGTCAAGGGTCAATGACGAACTGGGTGTGGATCTCATGCTGGACATTTTCCGGTTAATCAATTATAAGAGGGTGTGTAAATAGGGTCCGATGTGAGGAGGGAGTTCCATGCCCAAGATGGTGATTGAGGTGCCGGAGGAGCTGAGAGGGGTCGGGGAAGCGATGGTGAGCGCGCTGGCGGCCATGCAAAGGACGATGGCCCGGACGGGTGGTGGGAAGGCGGTCGACTATTCGGAGGTGGAGCGCGGAATGGCCGAGGAGGTCGGGGGGATCGAGCGTGCCAGCCACGGCGCAATTCTCCAGTCGCTCGACATCGACGTGCCGACGGTGGTGATCGGCGGTATCCGGTACAACCGGGTGGGGCGGTGCGAGGCGCCGTACCACACGCTGGCGGGCTCGGTCTCGATCGAGCGGTCGCTGTACCGTCAATCCGGCCAGCGGGGTGGGGAGCCCGGAGCAAGGGTGGTCGACGCGGTGAGCCTGCGGGCGGGAGTGGTAGGGGACGGGTGGCTTCCCCGCACGGCGCGGGTCATGGCCCACTCGGTGCAGCAGGTGACCTCGCGGGAAGCGGAAGCGACTGCGACGGAGTACGGACGTCTGCCCTACTCGCGATCGAGCTTTGAGCGGGTGGCGCATTTGGTCGGAGCGCTTGCCGTCGCCGATCATCGCGATATCGAAGACGCCTTGATCGACGCCTACGACGTGCCCGCGCAAGCGCGATCGATCAGTATTTCCCTGGACCGGGTGAGCGTACCCATGGAGGAGCCGCGGCGGCGGCCGGTCGGCCGCCCGAGGAAGGACGCGCCGAAAAAGCCGGTCGAACGGAAGTTCCACATGGCCTACTGCGGCACCGTGACACTGCACGACGGGAACAGCGTGGCGCTGCACACGATCCGCTACGGCTGCATGCCCGAGGGCGATGTCATCGGGTTGCGCGACCGCCTGGTCGCCGACGTGGCCACTCTGGTCAGCAAGCAGCCAGATCTGAAGATCGAGCTGCTGTGCGATGGAGCCCCGGAGATGTGGAACCTGTTGGAAGAGGGGTTCACCCGGGAGAGGTTCGGGAGGGACATTCATCGCCTGGTCGACCTGCACCACCTGATGGAGAAGCTGGGTACGGCGGCACGCGTCATCAGCGGCGCCTCGGCCGCGGGAGAAACACTGAGCCGTTGGAAGCTGACCCTCCTGAACCGGGGGAGTGCGGCAAGCGACATCCTTGATGAATTGGTCGCCTCTGGCATGGATGAGGGCGTCGGCGAAGACCACCCCGTTCATGCCGCCATCACCTATCTCGAGAGCCACGGCGAGTACGCCGATCGAATGAACTACGCCCGCGCCCGCCGGCTCGGCCTGGCCCTCGGCAGCGGGAACGTCGAGGCCACCTGCAAGAGCCTCTTCGAGATCCGCCTCAAGCGCTGCGGCTCACGATGGAAAGAGGAGACGGGCCAGCACATTATCCAGTTGCGAGCCCTCGCCCTCAGCGACCGGTGGGGACCCGCAGTCAAACTAACACTGCGTCCGCTCCGCAAGGCCGTCCGAGCGGTAGCGTGATCAGTACGAGAACCACACCCCTTCAGGTATCCTCTCGCCGACATGACCGAAGAAGACCGGTTGATCGAGAAACTTCGCCTCATAGAGGCTCTGTTCGCCCGCCCTGGAACCCAAGGCGAGCGTATGGCGGCGGGACACGCTCGCGAACGAATCCGCGCTCGGCTTGACCAGTTCGAACGCGATGAGCCACCGGTC